>JAHJNW010000085.1 GCA_018820665.1 Alphaproteobacteria bacterium
GCGAGGCCTCGGGCGAGGACCGCGCCCTGCAGGCGGCCCAGAACGCCATCGCCAATCCGCTGCTGGACGAGACCTCGCTGAAGGGCGCCAAGGCCGTGCTGGTGAACATCACCGGCGGCATGGACATGACCCTGCTGGAAGTCGACGAGGCCGCCAACGCCATCGCCGGCGAGGTGGACGCGGACGCCAACATCATCTTCGGCGCCGCCTTCGATCCCGCGCTGGACGGCAAGATCCGCGTCTCGGTCGTGGCCACCGGCATGGAAGACCTGGCCGCGGCTCAGTCGCCGTCGTCGACCACCGCCGCGCCGTTCGACAGCCGCCGCCCGGCCCCGTCCTACGCCGCCTCGCGCGCCGAGCCGGTGCGTCAGGAAGCCGTGCGCGAACCGGCCCGCGATTTCAGCCGCGCCGAGGCCCCGCGTCAGGCCGAGGCCGCGCCGATCGTCCCGACCTTTCAGTCCAGCCAGCCGGCCTACGGCGCCGCGGCCCGGGCCCCCGAGCCGCGCCCGGAGCCGGTGATCCACGTCGCCGAGGACCGCGCTCTCGAGCCGATCGTCGATCCGTGGGTCGAGGAGTATGAGTCCGCCCCGCGTACGGCCGCCCAGGCGGCGCCGGTGGCTCAGGGCGACCTGTATATGGACCGCACCGGCGACCGTCCGGCCGCCGAACCGACCCAGCGCCGCGAAGAACCGGCCTATGACGATCACGACGACCGGGATCACCGCAAGTCGGGCTGGAGCCTGTTCGGCCGCGGCAAGCGTCAGCCGGCCCAGCCGACCTATGCGCCGTCGCGCACGACCGAAATGCGTTCGACCAGCCAGGTCCAGCCGGCGCCCGAGCCCGAACAGGGCCAGGCCGAGGACGATCTGGAAATCCCGTCGTTCCTGCGGCGGTTGGCCAACTAGGGGCCAGGGTCCAGGGTCCAGGGTCTAGGGACTAATAAGGGCGGTCTTCTTGGGCCGCTCTTTTCCTTTGCGGGACCGGCTGCAGCCGTCTGTGCGCCCTAGCCCCTAGCCCCTAGCCCCTAGCCCCTAGCCCCTTGGCGCCGGCTACCTCCCGTTAACGAAACAATCGGAAACCCGACTTTCATTTCAGTCTTGCGACACCCCCGCTAGACGGTTTCCGGGGCGAACTCCGCACGTGGTGGCGGGGCGCAAGTTGAAGCGAGTTTCTGCAATTGCCGGTCCGTAACGACCATCACCAGAAGACCACCGTCGCGCCGGCGATCATCGCTGGCGTGGGCGTGCACACGGGCGACCGGGTGCGCCTGGCCGTGCGTCCGGCGCCGGTCGGCACGGGCATCGTCTTCGTGCGCACCGACATCAAGGACCGCGACAACCGCATCCCGGTTTCGGGCGAGGCCGTCGTCGACGCCCGTCTGAACACCATGATCGAGAACGCCGCCGGCGTGCGTCTGTCGACCATCGAGCATCTGATGGCCGCCTTCGCCGCCCTGGGCGTGTCGAACGCCGTGGTCGAGGTGGACGGGCCCGAGCTGCCGATCCTCGACGGCTCGGCCCTGCCGTTCGTCAAGCTGCTGGACCGAGCCGGCTTCCGTCCGCAGGAAGCGCCAGTCCGCTATATCGAGATCCTCGAGCCGATCCGGGTGCAGGACGGCGACAAGAGCGCGGCCCTGCTGCCGTGCGACCGCTATGAGATGCGCTTCGAGATCGACTTCCCGACGCCGGTGATCGGCAATCAGGTGGTCGATTTCGTCGTCGACGAACAGACCTTCCGCGACGAGATCATGGCCGCCCGCACCTTCGGCTTCGCCCATGAGGTCGAGGCCCTGCGCAAGGCCGGTCTGGCCCGCGGCGGCTCGCTGGAGAACGCCGTGGTCATCGATGGCGACCAGATCCTGAACCCGGGCGGGCTGCGGATGGAGCGCGAGTTCGTCCGGCACAAGGCGCTGGACGCCATCGGCGATCTGTATGTGCTCGGCGCGCCCCTGCTGGGCCGCTACGAGGGCGTCAAGGCGGGTCACGCGATCAACAACCTGCTGGTCCGCGCGCTGCTGGCCAGGCCGCAGTCGTGGCGCGAGACCAGCCGCGTGCCCGAAATGGCGATGGCGGGTTAGAGAATCCGGTCCCTCTCCCGAGGGGAGAGGGAGACTGCGCACGGCGGCGAAGCCGTCGTTCTGGCGCAGTCGGGTGAGGGCGTCCGGCGCCAGGCATTTCGCACAGTAGCCCCTCACCCTTTCGCGTAAGGACGATCGCTGCGCGCTCGTGCGCTCAAGCCCTCTCCCTCCGGGAGAGGGATCAGGTAAGAGTGATCGCGCTCATCAGCCGGCCGAAGTCCGGTTCCCCGTTCAGATACGCCCGGCGGTTCGAGTAGAAGCGCGCCGCGTCGGTGCGCGTGTCGTCGCCGGTCCAGGCGGCGTCGGCGACGCCGGCCTGCTCCAGGCGCCAGAGCACATAGCCGGGCAGGTCGAACAGCCGTTTGTCGGCGTTGGCGCCCGGGGCGAAGAAGCGGCCGCTGCCGGCGTCGTGGTGGTCGAAGCGGTCGTGGAAGGCGGCGTCGACCTCGTAGGAGGCCTGGGCGATGCAGGGGCCGACGACGGCGACGATGCGATCAGGGCGGGCGCCGAGAGCCTGCATGGCGGCCACGGTCGAGTGGATGATCCCGCCGAGCGCGCCCTTCCAGCCCGCATGGGCCGCGCCGATGACGCCAGCTTCGGGGTCGGCCAGCAGCACCGGGGCGCAGTCTGCGGTCAGGACGGCGCAGATCACGCCGGGGGCGGCCGAGACGACGGCGTCGCCCTCGGGCCGTTCGCCCTTCCAGCCCGCTTCGGCGACGCGGGCGACGGCGGAGTGGATCTGGTAGCAGGCGGCGATGTCGCCGGCGGCGCCGCCCAGATGGGCCGCGACGCGGCGGCGGTTCTCGGCGATGGCGGCCGGATCGTCGTTCGAGCCGACGCCGGTGTTGAGGCCCTCGTACAGGCCGGTCGAAACGCCGCCCTGCCGCGTGAAGAAGCCGTGGCGGACGCCGGCGCGGTCCAGCAGCGGGTGGGTGATGGGGGCCGCCGCCACGGTCAGTCCTCGAAGCCGGGGACGACGAGACTGCGGGGCGAGAAGATCGCGCAGACCTTGAACAGGTCGCCCATCTGGTCGGCGGCGGTCAGGCGGGCCAGTTGGCGGTCGATGATCGGGGCGGCGTCGGGGCGGCCGTCCTTGAGCCGGTCGGCGCGGGCCTCGATGCCGAGCAGGCCGAGGAACTCGCCCTGGCCCAGGGTTCCGGTGACGTCGGCGCCGGCGTGGACGGCGGCTTCCAGCACGGTCGGGAAATCGGCCCACTGGGTCAGGTCGGCCTCGCCCGGCGTGGCCAGGGGATCGACTTTTTGATGCCGGCGCAGGGCCTGCAGGGTGTCGCCGGCTTCGGGCCGGGCGCGGCCGTAGTCGATCAGCAGGGCGGCGCCGGAGGCGGCCTTGACCAGGGCCGCGACCTCGCGCCCGAACACGGCCTGCTGTTCGGAGATCTCCACCGTCTGGCCCGGCTCGACATCGAAAGCCGGGCGTTTGAAGCCGCCGGTGATGGTCTTGAGGCCGAAGGTCAGGGCGTCGTCCTCGGTGACGCCGACGCAGCGTTCGGCCCAGCCGTCTTCCGTCTTCACGAACTGGCGGGCGGGGAGGCAGTCGAGCACTTCGTTGGCGATCAGGATCACCGGGGCGTCGGTCTCGATCCGGTCGAGGGCGGCGACCCAGCGCGGGTGCACGTCGCTGTCGGCCAGCATGCGGGCCTGGGCCTCGCGCAGCGGCGGACTGGGCTCGATCAGGACCAGGTCGACCGCGCGCAGGAACTCGGGCGCCAGGCGGGCGGCGCGCAGGGCGTCGGCCATCAGGGTCCCGTCGCCGGGGCCGACCTCGACCAGCCGCACCCGCTCGGGGGCGCCCAGCCGTTCCCACAGCTCGACCGCCCACAGGCCGATCAGCTCGCCGAACATCTGGCTGATCATCGGCGCGGTGATGAAGTCGCCGGTGGCGCCGATCGACGGCCGGGTGGCGTAGTAGCCGCCCTTCGGGTCGTGCAGGCAGCGAGTGACATAGTCGGCGACCGTCATCGGCCCGGTCAGGGCGATCTCGCGCGCCAGACGGTCGCGCAGGTCGCTGGCCGGGGCGGCCATCAGGCTTCCGCGGCCACCGGCGGCCGGCTCCAGGCGCGCCAGATCAGCCAGGCGCCGACGATCATCATCGGGATCGACAACATCATGCCCATGGTCAGGCCCAGCGGCAGATTCTCGAGCCCGACGTCGGGCTGGCGCACATTCTCGAGCGAGGCGCGGACGAGGCCGTAGCCGAACAGGAACAGGCCGGTGACATAGCCCGGCTTGGCCAGCAGGCGCCCCTTGAAGATGGCCAGCCACAGGATGACCGCCAGGGCGATCCCCTCCAGCGCCGCTTCATAGAGCTGGCTGGGGTGACGGGGAACCAGCCCGGCGGGGCAATAGCCGTACATCGTCTCGATGGTGCGGTTGCAGAACACCATGCCCCACGGGGCGTCGGTCGGCCGGCCCCACAGCTCGCCGTTGATGAAGTTGGCGATGCGGCCGAAGAACAGGCCGATCGGCGCGACCGGCGCGATCAGGTCGCCGAGGCTGAGCAGGCGGATCTTGTTCTTCCAGGCGTACCAGACCATCGCCAGCGACACGCCGAGCAGGCCGCCGTGGAACGACATGCCGCCGTCCCACAGGCGGAACAGTCCGAGTCGCTCGCCCCAGTCGGCGCCGGTGAACAGATTGGCGTAGAGCTCCGGCTTGTAGAACAGGGCGTAGCCGAAGCGGCCGCCGAGGATGATGCCGAGGGTGATCCACAGCACCAGATCATCGAGCTGGGGGGAGGTGACCGGCGGCTTGCCCGGCTGCCAGATCGCATTGTTGCGCGCCAGCCGGTTGGCGTACCACCAGCCGAGGACGATGCCCGCCACATAGGCGAGGGCGTACCAGCGGATGTCCAGCGGGCCGATGCTGAACCATACGGGCTTGATGTCGGGAAAAGGCACGGGCGCTCCTGCGGTCAGGTCTGGCTGGCGGTTTAGCAAGCGGCGCCATCCGCGTCCCTGAAATTTCCGCAACGGCGGTCGGCGCCCGCCCAAATCGGGCCACAGGTCGCATCGACATCAAGGTTTCGTTCACCATATCAGGCAACCATCCCTTAACGACGCTCGCCTGTCCGAGTCGGAGACTTCCCATGCAGACGCGAAATCCCATCCTCGACGAGTTCGCCAAGCTCACCACCGGCGCCATGGGGCTGGCCCAGGCCGCCGGCGAGGAGGCGAAGACCGCCTTTCGCGCCCAGGGCGACCGCCTCGTCGCCGAGATGGATCTGGTGCGGCGCGACGAGTTCGACGCGCTGAAGGCCGAGATCGCGGCCCTGCGGGCCGAGGTGGCGACGTTGACGGCGGCGAAGAAGCCTCAAAAGGGAACGTCCACAGCGGCTTCTCCCGCGCAGGACGCAGCCGGTTGAGCCGAATCTGCGAACCCGCCTACCGTTCCCTGAGAGGGCGTGAGTCGCGCCCGGAGACGCCTTGATGGATATTGCCCGGCCGGAAGAAGTTGAGCTTCCCTACGATCCCCTGGACGTGGTGGAGCATGTGCTGGTGGCCGAGAATCTGCCGTTCGACCGCACCGACGAAGGCGATCTCGCCTTCGCCCTGGCGGGCGACTGGAAGGACTATGAGCTGTGGTTCGCCTGGCGTCCTGAGGGCGACTGCCTGCAGCTGTGCTGCGCGCTGGACCTGCAGGCGTCCAAGGCGCGGCGGGCCGCGGCCTATGAGCTGGTCGGCCTGATCAACCAGCGCACCTGGATGGGCCATTTCGAGGTCTGGGCCGAAGACGGAGAGATTGTCTTCCGCCACTCGCTGGCCCTGCCGATGGGCGAGCGGCCGACGCTGGGCCAGGCGGCCTCGATGATCGACGCGGCGGTCGAGGCGGCGGACCGCTACTACCCTGCCTTCGACTTCATGATCCGCGGCAACAAGAAGCCGCAGGAGGCGATCGACTCCTGCCTGTTCGAGACCGTCGGCACGGCGTGAGGCCATGACAGACTCATCCTCCACCGGTTCCGTCGTCCTGCTGGGGTGCGGACGGCTGGGTTCGGCCATTCTCGAAGGCTGGCTGGCCACGGGGACGGTCGCGCCGTCCGACCTGATCATTCTGAGCCGCTCGGCAGCGCCGACCGCGGAAGCGGCCCGGGCGCTCGGGGCGCGGATCAATCCGCCGTCGGAGGCCCTGTCGGGCGCCCGGGCGCTGGTGCTGGCGGTCAAGCCGGCGAGCTGGCGCGAGGCGCTCGGGCCGTTGGTGGCCGGCCTTCCGCAGGAGACTCCCATCGTCTCGGTCATGGCCGGGGTCGGCTCGGCTGACATCGCGGCCGTGGCGCAGCGGCCGGTCGTCCGGGTGATGCCGACCACGGCGGTGGCCCAGGCGCGCGGCGTCGCGGCCCTGTGGGCGGCGGACCCGGCGGCGCGCGAGACGGCGCGGGGGCTGTTCGACCCGATCGCCGACGTCGTGGATCTGGACGAGGAGTCCGTAATGGACGTGGCCACCGGGGTGGCCGGTTCGGCCCCGGCCTTCATCTACGCCTTCGTCCAGGCGCTGGCGCGGGCGGGCGCAGCCCAGGGCCTGGCCCCGGACGCCGCCGCTCGGCTGGCGCGCGGAGCCCTGCGTTCGGCCGGCGCCGGGGCGGAGACCGGCGCGGCGCTGGAGGATCTGGTCGCGCGCATCGCCTCGCCGGGCGGCACCACCCGGGCCGGACTGGACGCCATGGAATCAGGCGACGACCTCGACGGCGCGGCCCGCGCCGCGGTCGACGCCGCCGTTCAGCGCGCCCGGGCGATCAGCGGCTGACGTACCGGCCGTCGGCCAGATGGTCGGCCAGCCGCCGATAGGCGCGGTCGGCGTCGTGCCATGTGCTGTAGCCGACCACGTCCGCGAGATTGTGCGAGAACCAGTCGTATTTGACCGGCAGCACCTCGCCGTCGGCGGTGGTGATCACCCCCTCGACGGCGGCGCCGCCGATGGAGAGGCTGAGGAACGGATCGAGGCCCGGTCGGGAGGCCATCTGCTGGAAGGTCGGCCGGTTCGGCCTGAGATCGGTCAGCACCAGTTCGATCCGCGCGCCGTCGAGCCGGGGGGTGTCGGCCAGACCCTCGCGGACGATCCGGGCCAGGCGATCGGTCTGTTCACGGACATCCCGTTCGCCCAGATCCCTGACCTTGTGGCGAAGGTCAGGACCGACGGTGACGGTGACCGTGGCCGGATCGGCCGCAGCGGGGCTGGCGGCGGCGATCGCAAGGACGGCGCCGAGAGGGGCGAGAAAAGCGAGTTTACGCATCGGAGCTCTCCAATTGTCCCTGTCGGATGAAAACATGCGCCTCGCGGCCCCGTTTCGCCAGTGGGCGGCGCCGTTTGTGATCAGCCAGGCAGGCGGATGGTGGCGCGCAGACCGCCCAGATCGCTGCGCCCGAGGGTGATGTCGCCGCCATGGCTGCGGGCCACGTCGCGGGCGATGGCGAGGCCGAGGCCGACGCCCTTGCGGTTCTGGTTGCGCGAGGCGTCGAGGCGCGAGAATGGGCGGAAGGCCTCTTCGTGCATGTCGTCTGGGATGCCGGGACCGTCATCCTCGATCGTGATCTCCAGCCCGCCGGAGGGCAGGGCGCGCGCGCTCAGCCGGACGTGTTCGCCGTGCGCGGCCGCATTGCCGGCGAGATTGGCCAGGGCGCGCTTCAAGGCGAGCGGCCGCAGGCTGGCGGTGAGATCGCGGGGCGCCACGACCTCGACCTCGGCCCCGATCCGGCGGGCGTTCTCGGCCGCGACCGCCAGCAGGTCGGCGACCGGGACGGTCTGCGCCGCCTCGCCGGCCTCGCCCCGGGCGAAGGCGAGGTATTCGTCGATCATATGCTCCATCTCGTCGAGGTCGCCCTGCATGGCGCTGGCGCGCTTGAACGGCGGGGCGAGGGCCAGTTCCAGGCGCAGGCGGGTCAGGGGCGTGCGCAGGTCGTGGCTGACCGAGGCGAGCAGGGCGGTGCGCTGGTCGATATGGCGCTGGATCCGGTCACGCATGTCCATGAAGGCCCGGGCGGCGGCGCGGACCTCCCTGGCGCCGTGCGGCTTGAAGCGTTCGCGCGACTCGCCGCGCCCGAAGGCCTCCGCCGCCTCGGCGAGACGTTCGATGGCGCGGACCTGGTTGCGGATGAACAGGATGGCGACGCCCATCAGCAGGACGGTGGCGAGGAACAGCCACAGGACGAAGATGTGGGCCTGGGTGGCCACAGCGCGCTCGCGCGGGGCGATGACGCGCAGCACGCCGTCCGGCTGCTGCACCCGGATGTCGACATAGGCGGGATACCGCGTGGTCGAGAACCAGAACGGCTGGTCGAGGCGCGCCGCCAGCGCCTCCTCAAGGGTGCGGTCGACGACGCCGATCGGCCCGCGATCCTGCTCGGCCGGCAGGATGTCGCCCTCGCGCAGGTCGACCGACAGGGACATCGAGCGCTGGGCGCGGTCGGCGATGATCTCCAGATTCCGCGGCGTCGGGTCGTCGGCATAGCTTTCCGAGGCCCAGGCGATGTCGCCGGCGAGGCCTTCGGACAGGCGGGCGGTCACCGTCTGCCAGTGCATGTCGAAGAAGGCCCAGGTGACGGCCACCTGCATCACCAGCACCGGCAGGACGATGATCAGCAGCGACCGGCCCCACAGCGAGGTCGGCAGGCGCCGCTTCAGCACCCGCGCCCAGACGTTTGCGGGGAGCCATCGCACCGGCGGCTCAGTCCGGGGCCAGCATATAGCCGACGCCGCGCACGGTCTGGAGGTAGCGCGGGTTCTTGGGATCGGCCTCCAGCTTGCGGCGCAGGCGGGTGACCTGGACGTCGACGGCGCGGCCGGTGATGTCGGCGGTGTCGGGCGACAGGCTCATCCGCTCGACCGGAGCGTGGGCGTGGATGGCCAGGGTCTTGAGCAACTGGGCCTCGGCCTCGGTCAGGCGCTGCGGCTTGCCGTCCTTCGACAGTTCCAGCCGCTCCATGTCGAATACCGCGGGACCGAGCTTGATCTCGCGCGGGGTCAGCGGTTTGCCGCCGGTGCGGCGCAGGATGGCGTCGACGCGCAGAGCCAGTTCGCGCGGGTCGAACGGCTTGGACATATAGTCGTCGGCGCCGCGCGACAGACCCTCGATGCGGTCGTCGGGATCGCCGCGCGCGGTCAGCAGCAGGACCGGCGTCTTCGAGGTCTCGGCCTTGGACCGCACCCAGGTGGTCAGATCGAAACCGCTCTCGCCGGGCATCATCACGTCGAGGACGACGAGGTCGAACTCGATCAGCTCCATCATCCGTTTGGCCGCGGCGGCGTGGGCGGCCCCGGTGACGCGGTAGCCCTCGCGGGCGAGGAATTCCTTGAGCAATTCACGGATGCGGTCGTCGTCGTCGACGACCAGCAGGTGGCGGCCGGCGCCGGGACCGGCGATCGGACCGGAGCGGCCATTGGAACGCACGTCGCTCATGCGGAGGCGCCCTTGCGGGCTGTGGAGGCGTTGACCTCGACGGTCCGGGGGGCTCTAACCCGGGGATTGACGCGGGAGACGTTATTCAATGGCCTTCGTTCCTTTCGACGATCGTGACGGCTGGATCTGGTTTGACGGCGATTTCGTGCCCTGGCGGGACGCGAAAACGCACGTTCTGACCCATGCCCTTCACTACGGCTCGTCGGTCTTCGAGGGTGAGCGTATGTATGGCGGCGAAATCTTCAAGCTGACCCCGCATAGCGAACGGCTGAGGCGTTCTGCAAACCTGCTGGATTTCGACCTTCCGTACAGCGTGGCCGAGATCGATGCGGCCTGCAAGGCGACGTGCGCGAAGATGGGCCTTGAGGACTGCTATGTGCGGCCCGTGGCCTTCCTCGGCGCCGAACAGGTCAGCGTCACCGCGAAGAACAGCAAGCCGCACGTGGCCATCGCCGCCTGGGAGTGGCCGAGCTATTTCGACGCCGAGACCAAGGCGAAGGGCATCCGGATGGAATGGGCCAAATGGCGCCGGCCCGACCCGGCCACGGCCCCCTCGGCGGCCAAGGCGGCCGGCCTGTACATGATCTGCACCATGTCGAAGACGGCGGCCGAGAAGCGCGGCTACGCCGACGCCATGATGCTGGACTGGCGCGGCTATGTGGCCGAGGCCACGGGAGCCAATGTCTTCTTCGTCCAGGACGGGGTGCTGCACACCCCGCCGATCGACGCCATTCTGGACGGCATCACCCGCCAGACGGTGATCGAGATGGCGGCGGCGAAGGGGATCGAGGTCGTGGTCCGCCACATCCGGCCCGAAGAGCTGGCCAACTTCAGCGAATGCTTCGTCACCGGCACGGCCGCCGAGGTGACGCCGGTGAGCGAGATCGGCGAATACCGCTTCACCCCCGGCGCCCTGAGCCTCGGCCTGATGGAAGACTACGGCCGGCTGGTGCGGCGTCAGGGCTGAGGCCAGGCCGACATCGCGCTTCGGGCCACGCGGAGCAGCTTGTCGCGGGGCGTCCCATCACGCGCCAGCGTCGACATCCCCTGAATGATCGCGGTGGTGTGCGCCGCCAGGGTCTCCGCGTCCGTCTCCGGGGGCAGGGCGCCGTCCGCGATGTCCCGCTCGATCCGGGCCCTGAGGTGGGCCTCGACCGCATTGCGGATGGCGGACAGGTGCGCCTGCACGTCAACGGCGTCGGCGGACACGCTGATGGCTGACGTCGCCAGCATGCAGCCGGGCGGCGTGTCCTCGCCGGTGAAGGCGACCGCGGCGCCTTCCATCAACGTCCGGGCGGCGGCGCGGGCGCTGTCGGCGCCGTCGATGATCGCGGCCGGCGACGACCCGCCGGACAGATAGAGGTCGACCGCTTCGAGGAAGAGCCCCTTCTTGTTTCCGAAGGCGGCATAGAGGCTGGGCGGCGTCACGCCGAGGCCCCGGGTCAGGTCGCTGAGCGACGTCGCCTCATAGCCATGCCGCCAGAACAGCATCATCGCCTGCTCCAGAGCCTTGTCACGGTCGAAGGACGGGGGGCGGCCGATCCTGCGGGACGGCGGCGGGCTGCTGATTTCCATAGCGATCAATATGAAACGATTGACCTTCACCCGCAAGGCGCGCAGAGACTTTCATATCAATCGATAGGAAACTGCGACATGACCCTCACCGACTATCGCACCCTCGGGCGGTCCGGCCTCGTCGTCAGCCCGCTGGCGCTCGGCACCATGACCTTCGGCACGGCCCGGTGGGGTTCGGGCGAGGATGTCTCGCGCGAGGTGTTCAACGCCTATGTCGACGCCGGCGGGAATTTCGTCGACACGGCGGACGTCTATTCCGGCGGGCTCAGCGAGGAGATGGTCGGACGGTTCATCGCCGAGCGCGGACTGCGCGACCAGATGGTCGTGGCCACCAAGGCCGGGTTCGCCACCGGTCGTCCGCTGGCGGGCGGCAGCGGGGCCGGGCATCTGACGCGCTCGCTCGACGCCTCGCTGAAGCGGCTCGGCACGGACCATGTCGACCTGTTCTGGCTGCACGTCTGGGATTCGGTGACCCCGGCCGAGGAACTGCTGGAAACCATGGCCGGCTTCATCCGCTCGGGGAAGATTCGCTACTGGGGGCTGTCGAACGCCCCGGCCTGGTATGGGGCCAAGCTGGCCACCCTGGCGGCGGTGCGGGGGCAGCCCGGCCCGATCGCCCTGCAGTATTTCTACTCCCTCGCCAACCGCGACATCGAGGATGAGCACGCGCCGATGGCGCGGGAGTTCGGCCTCGGAATCGTGCCGTGGAGCGCGCTGGCCTATGGCCTGCTGGCGGGGAAATACGATCGGGCCACGGTGGAGGCGGCGGCGCCGCGGGCCGGCGGCCTGCCGCGCGATGCGGCTGCGACCGGGGAGGCGCGGCCCGAGGACGACAAGCGGCTGGACGGGGCCAACCCGTTCGGGGACAGCCTGTTCACCGAGCGCAACTGGCGGATCGTCGATGTCCTGCGCCGGATGGCGGATGAGGCTGGCGAGACGCCGGCGCGGATCGCCCTGGCCTGGGTGGTCGGCCGCCCCGGCGTGACCTCGACCCTGATGGGCGTCAGCCGGGTGTCGCAGGTGACCGACAATGTCTCGGCCCTGGGGGTGGCGCTGTCGCCGGATCAGCGCGCCGAACTGGACGCGATCAGCGCGCCGGAGGCCCGGCTGATCTATGGCCTGTTGCAGCCGGCCATGCGCCGCAATGTGGTGTTCGGGGCCGATGTGACGGATTTCGGGGGACGCTAGCCCCGGCGGCGCCGCGCCCGCTTGCGTCGCCTGCCGCTATTCGACAGGAAGGGCTGGCGCGGGGGAGGCCTTCCATCATGTTCAGCGTCCTGAACCTTCAGAGCCTGCTGGGGCTCGCCGTCATCGTCGGCGCCTGCTGGGCCCTGTCCGAGAACCGGCGCGCCTTCCCGTGGAAGCTGACGATCGGCGCCATCGCGGTGCAGGCGGCGCTGGTGCTGGCCCTGTTCGCCATCCCCGGCTCGCAGAACGTGCTGGCGGCGATCACCGGGGCGGTCGACGGGCTGAACCTGGCGACCCAGCAGGGGACGCAGTTCGTGTTCGGCTATCTGGCCGGCGGCGACCAGCCCTATGCGGTGACCAATGGCGGGGCCCTGTTCACCTTCGCCTTCCAGGTGCTGCCGCTGATTCTGGTGATCTCGGCCCTGTCGTCGCTGCTGTGGCACTGGCGGATCCTGAAGTGGATCACCCATGGCTTCGGCTTCCTGTTCCAGCGGACCATGGGTCTGGGCGGGGCGTCGGCGCTGGCGGTGGCGGCCAACATCTTCCTCGGCATGATCGAGAGCCCGATCGTGATCCGCGCCTATCTGGACAAGCTGACCCGGTCCGAGCTGTTCCTGATGATGGTGGTCGGGCTGGCGACGGTGGCGGGATCGACCATGGTCGCCTATGCCGCCATCCTGGGGCCGACCCTGCCGAACGCGGCGGGCCATGTGCTGGTCGCCTCGATCATCTCGGCGCCGGCGGGGATATTGCTGGCGCGGATCATGCTGCCGGAAACGCCGGGGCAGGGCGGGGCGCACGCCGAATACGATTCCGCCCTGAAATACGACAGCGCCGTCGACGCCATCGTCAAGGGCACGTCCGACGGCCTGATGGTGGTGCTCAACATCTCGGCGATCCTGATCGTCTTCGTGGCCCTGGTGGCGCTGGTCAATCTGATGATCGCGGCGGTGTTCGGGACGGGCATCAGCGTCGAATGGCTGCTGAGCTGGGTGTTCGCGCCGCTGGCCTGGCTGACCGGCGTGGCCTGGGCCGACGCGCGCGAGGCCGGGCTGCTGCTGGGCACCAAGCTGACCCAGACGGAGTTCCGCGCCTTCATCGAACTGGGCCGGGTCCCGCCCGAGACGATCAGCGAGCGGACGCGGATGCTGATGACCTACGCCCTGTGCGGCTTCGCCAACATCGGCTCGGTCGGCATCACCGTGACGGGTCTGAGCGTGCTGATGCCCGAGCGGCGCGAGGAGGTGCTGGGTCTGGTGTGGAAAGCCTTGTTCGCCGGCTTCCTCGCCACCCTGATGGCGGCGGCGGTTGTCGGGGCGATGCCCGCCTCCATATTCGGCTGAAGCGAGAGACTGACCGATGAAGCTGTACACCTCCCACCGGGCTCCGAACCCGCGCCGCGTCCGCTGGGTCATGGCCGAAAAGGGCATTGAGGACGTCGATCTGGTTGAGATCGACATCATGGTCGGAGAGCACAAGACGCCCGACTATCGCGCCCGCGTCGGCGTGCCCCACGTCCCGGCGCTGGAGCTGGACGACGGGGTGACGATCTCGGAATCGATCGCCATCGGCCGCTATCTGGAGTCGCTGCACCCCGAGCCCAATCTGTTCGGCCACGACGCCCGCGAACAGGCGATGGTCGAGATGTGGATGCGCCGGGCCGAGTTCTATCTGGCCAATCCGATCATGCTCAGCGTGCGCCATTCGCATCCGGCGCTGGCGGCGCTGGAGGCGACCCAGCTGCCGCAGGTGGCCGAGTACAACCGGGTCGCGGCCGAGCGCTTCATGAAAACGCTGGACCGGCATCTGGCCGACCGCGAATTCATGGCCCTGGACCGGTTCACCATCGCCGACATCGTGGCCGTGGTCGGGCTCGATTTCGCGCGGCTGGTCCGCTACCGGCCGCCGGAGGAGTTGACGAACCTGGCCCGCTGGCTCGAGGCCTGCCGCGCGCGGCCGGGCGCGAAGGCCGGCGCCTAGGGGGCCGTCCGCCGGGAGGTTGAGCGGGCTGGAGCGGCCGGCAGGGCGAGCGATGACTTGCCGAGGGCGAAGTTACACAATAACGCTGGACGCCTCGAAGGGGGAGGTGTGTTGAATCAGTGCTCCGGCGTCGGAAGATATCGCGTCTCGATGGCGACTTGTCCTCCGCGCGGCCTGGCCGTTCGACCGGGCTCCTGCCCTGAAGTCCAACCCCGATAACTGTCATCGACCGTCGCCTTCCGCGACAGTCGCCGCCGGAGGATAGACCTGTGCTCACCAAACCCGCCTCGTTCCGCCACACGCTCGGCTGCACCGCCGCCGCGGGGGTACTGTTCTTCGCTCTCGGGGCCGTGGCCCAGGACGCACCGATCGTCCAGCCCGGCGCGCCCGGCCAGGCGACCCGCGCCCTGAACGCCGCCGAGGCCGCGCGCATCTCCGACAACCGCTATTCGGCCGACGACGTGGCCTTCATGCAGGGGATGATCCTGCATCACGGCCAGGCCGTGGAGATGGCCGCCCTCGTCGCCGACCGGACCAACACCCCGGAGGTGATCGCGGTCGCCGGCCGCATCGACGCCTCGCAGGCGGACGAGATCGACTTCATGCAGGGCTGGCTGCGCGAGCGCGGCGAAACGGCCCCGGAACCGGGCGCGCCCGCCGCGATGGACCACAGCGCCCATGGCGCGCATCAGATGGCCGGCCACGGCGACATGCCGGGGATGGCCACGCCGGCGCAGATGGCGGCCCTGGCCGCGGCGCGCGGCGAGGCGTTCGACCAGCAGTTCCTGCAGTTGATGATCGCCCACCATGAGGGGGCGGTGACAATGGTCTCCGACCTGTTCCGCCGGTCCGGCTCGGCCTACGACCCGGTGCTGTTCCGCTTCGCCAACGATGTGACCAATGAGCAGCAGGCCGAGATCAACCGCATGGCCGCCCTGCTGCGCGAACGGGCGCAGGACCCGCGCTCCACTCTGAAGGGTGATTTCCGCGACGCTGAACAGGCCGCCGAGAATATGACCCTGGTCGCCAGCCTGCCGAAGCCGGCTGGCTTCTTCGATCCGCAGAATCCGGCCGGCCTGCCGCCGGTCGCGCCGGCCGCGGATGACGACGGGGACGCCCGGCCGGGCGCCGGTGGTCAGGTCGGCCGTCGCTCGCCGTTCCTGAGCTTCTCCAACACCGACATGGCCTTCTCGGGCGATCTGCTGGCGGTCGGCAACTATCACGGCTTCAACCTGTACCGCCTCGGTCAGGGCGATGAGCCGGAGCTGGTCAGCTCGGTCGTCTGCCCGGGTGGACAGGGCGACGTCTCGATCGTCGGCAACCTGCTGCTGATGTCGGTGGAGTCGAACAACGGCCGCGTCGACTGCGGCCGTCAGGGCGTGCCGGACGAGCCGACCGCCGAACGCTTCCGCGGCCTGCGCATCTTCGACATCACCGACCAGGCCCGCCCGGTGCAGGTCGGTCAGGTCCAGACCTGCCGTGGCTCGCACACCCATTCGGTGGTGGCCCAGGATGAGCGACGCCTGATCGTCTACAACTCGGGCACCGCCAATATCCGCGACGAGGAAGAGCTGGCCGGCTGCGTCGTTGGCGGCCCCGGTGACGCGCGCACGGCCCTGTTCCGGGTCGACGTCATCGAGATCCCGCTGGCCGATCCGTCGCAGTCGCGGATCATCGACAGCCCGGCGGTGTTCGCCGACACCACGACCGGAGAGATCGCCGGCCTGTGGCGCGGCGGCGATCACGGCGAGGGGACCCAGACCACCAATCGCACCGACCACTGCCACGACATCACCCTGTTCCCGACCAAGAACATCGCCGGCGGGGCCTGCTCCGGCAACGGCATCCTGTTCGACATCTCCAACCCGCGGGCCCCGAGCCGGCTGGATGCGGTGACCGACACCGGCTTCGCCTACTGGCACTCGGCGACGTTCAACAACGACGGCACCAAGGTGGTCTTCACCGATGAGTGGGGCGGCGGCGGCCGGCCGCGTTGCCGGGTGCAGGATCCCCGCACCTGGGGCGCCAACGCCATCTATGACATCGTCGACGGTGAGCTGGTGTTCCGCAGCTATTACAAGCTGCCGGCGCCGCAGACCGACAAGGAGAACTGCGTCGCCCACAACGGCTCGCTGGTCCCGGTCCCCGGGCGCGATCTGTTCGTCCAGGCCTGGTACCAGGGCGGCATCTCGATCAGCGACTTCACCGACTCGGCCAACCCGCACGAGATCGCCTATTTCGACCGCGGGCCGGTCAATGAAGAGCACGGCAGCATGGGCGGCTTCTGGTCCGTCTACTGGTACAACGGCCGCATCTACGGCTCGGAGATCGCCCGCGGTCTGGACGTGCTGGCGCTGCAGCCGAGCGAGCACCTGAGCGAGAACGAGATTGCCGCGGCGATGATGGCTGACCAGGGCGGCACGGTGAATCCGCAGCAGCAGTTCCCGGTCACCTGGCCCGCCCACCCGGTCGTCGCCCGCGCCTATCTGGACCAACTGGCCCGCGCCGACGCCATGCCGGTCGAGATGCGGACCCGTATCGCCGCGGCCCTCGATCAGGCCGCCGGCCCGGTCGACGGCGGCGGCAAGGACGCCGGCGTCGCCGGCCAGCTGCGCGCCCTCGCCGACTCGGTCGTGGTGTCGGGTTCGGCCAGCCGCAGCCTGGCCGGGCTGAAAGAGACCCTGACCGGGATCGCCGCCCGGATCGGCTGACGGCGCTTCCGATCCCCTCCCTGCGCCCCTGGTCGCGGGGAGGGGGCGGCTGTCGATCAAGCCCCGGCCCCGGACCGCGCCCGCGGCTAGCCGCGGGCGCGGTAGATGGTGCAGCGCGAGGTCTCGCTCGACAGGGGGTTGGGAAACTCGACCTCGACCGCGTCGGTCTGCGCGAACACAGCGGCCAGCCGCGCCGTGAAGCGGGCGTCGGGGCGATCGTCGGACCACAGGGCGAAGACCCCTTGCGGCCGCAGGGCGTCGCGCAGGCGGCCGAGCGCGGCCTCGCCGTAGAAGTCCGCGTGCGACGGCGCGAGCCAGCGGTCCGGGGCGTGGTCGATATCGAGCAGGATCGCGTCCCACTGACGATCCGGCGCCGCCATCAGGGCGAAGAAGTCGACATGGCGGAAGGCGCAGCGCGGATCGGCGCTGAGAGCCGCCCCTAGTGGCGTCAGCCCCGCGCGATGCCAGTCGATCACTGGCTCCAGATATTCGGCGACCTCAACGCGGGCGACGCGCGGGTCGTCGAGGGCGGCGCGGGCCGTGTAGCCAAGCCCGAGACCGCCGACCAGCACGTCCAGCCCGTCCTCCTGCGCCCAGGCGAGGCCCAGCTCCGCGAGACGGATCTCGCCGACGGTGAACAGGCTGGACATCAGGTGTTCGTCGCCCAGCATCACCTCATGGACATCGGCGTCGATCGCCGAGACCCAGCGGCGACGCAGCGACACCGGCCCGATCGGCGTCGGCCGGTAGTCGATCTCCTCGACCAGTCTGCGGGCGGGGCGGTCAGGGTCAGCCATGGCCCCACCCTACGCGCGGAACAGCAGGACGGGGAGGTTGGCGATGCGGATCATCGCCGTGGTGGTGCTGCCGATGATGAAGCGCCGGATCGGCGAGTGGCCCCAGGCGCCCATGACCAGCAGGTCGATGTCCTGTTCACGGGCGTAAGCCTCGATCACCGCCTCGGGCTCGCCCGGGCGTTCGACGACATGATGCGGCCCGCCCCATTCCGCGAGCCGCATGCGCGCCCAGGCCAGATGCGGGTCGTCGGCCTTCGGCTTGCCGGCGTGCACCAGATGGCATTCGTAGGCGGTGAAGGCCGGGTCGGAGAGCAGGAAGTCGACCGCCTTTCGCGCGCTGGCCCCACCGTCGAAGGCGATCAGCAGCTTGCGGATCGGGCGGAATTCGCGCGAGGCGACGAGGACCGGCAGGCGGCTGGCGCGGATGACCTGTTCGACCGAGCCGCCGAGGTGGAGTTTGGCGAAGTCGGCGTGCTCGCCGCGCTTGCCCAGCACCACCAGACGGGCGTCGGCCTCGATCTCGTGCACCGTATCGACGAGCCCGCCGTGCCGCAGCAGGGTCGTGACCCCGGCGACGCCCTGGTCGCGGACACGCTTTTCGGCTTCTTCAAGGATCGCCCGACCGCGTGCGAGCCGTAGCCGGGCGCGGTCCTCATCCAGTTTGGCGAGATCGGCGAGCAGGTGTTCGGAGGCGCCCAGGCCGATGCTGCCGGACGCATCAGTCGGTATGGCGTCGGGCGCGCGGTCCAGCACGTGGAGCAGCTGGACGTCGGCGTTGAGCTGCGTCGCCGCCCAGGCGGCGTGGTCGCAGACGCTGGCGCCGTAAAGCGAGGCGTCGATACAGGCGAGAACCTTGGTCATGGGGATTCCTCAGTGCGCAAGCAGGCGTTCTAATGCGCCCGGTTTGTCGTGGGTCCCGAAGCGATCGACCATGGTGGCGCTGGCCTCGTTGAGGCCGACGACCTCGACCTCAGCGCCCTCGCGGCGGAACTTCAGAATGGCCTTGTCCAGGGCGGCGATAGCCGAGACGTCCCAGAAATGGGCCCGGCTGACGTCGATGCGAACGTGGTCCAGCGCCTCCTTGAAGTCGAAGGCGGCGACGAAGGCGTCGGCCGAGGCGAAGAAAATCTGGCCCAGTACAACGTATTCGCGCGTGGTCCCGTCGTCGGACAGGGTCGAGCGGACGGCGACGACGCGCGCCACCTTCTGGGCGAAGAAGATGCCGGACAGCAACACGCCGGTGAACACGCCCCTGGCCAGGTCGTGGGTCGCCACGGTCACCGCCACGGTCGCCAGCATGACGACGCTGGAGCTCCTCGGATACTGGCGCAGGTTCCGGATCGATTCCCAGTTGAAGGTGCCGATCGAGACCATGATCATCACGGCCACGAGGGCCGGCATCGGAATCTGCGCCACCCAGTCGCCCAGCACCAGGATCATGAACAGCAACAACAGGCCGGCCAGCAGGGTCGACAGTCGGCCGCGGCCGCCGGATTTCACATTGATCACCGACTGGCCGATCATGGCGCAGCCGGCCATGCCGCCGAAGAAGCCGGCGACGATGTTCGACAGGCCCTGACCCTTGCACTCGCGGTTCTTGTCGCTGGGCGTGTCAGTCAGGTCGTCGACGATGGTGGCGGTCATCAGCGATTCGAGCAGGCCCACCAGCATCAGCGTCACCGAATAGGGGAAGATGATCATCAGGGTGTCGAGATTGAGCGGGATGTCGGGGATCAGGAACATCGGCAGGGTGGCGGGCAGCTGGCCCATGTCGCCGACGGTGCGGACCTCGAGGCCCATGAAGATCGACAGGGCGGTCAGCACCACGATCGCCACCAGCGGCGACGGAATGGCCCGGGTCAGGCGCGGCAGCAGATAGATGATGGCCAGGCCGGCGGCGACCATGGCGTAGGTCGGCCAGGCGACGCCGGTGAGCTCGGGCAACTGGGCCATGAAGATCAGGATGGCGAGGGCGTTGACGAAGCCGGTGACCACCGATTTTGACACGAACCGCATCAGCGAGCCCAGCTTGATGTAGCCGGCGATGATCTGGAGGACGCCGGTCAGCACCGTCGCCGCCAGCAGGTATTGCAGGCCGTGCTCGCGCACGAGCACCACCATCACCAGCGCCATGGCCCCGGTGGCGGCCGAGATCATACCGGGCCGTCCGCCGGCGAAAGCGATGACGACGCAGATGGCGAAGGAGGCGTACAGGCCGACGGCGGGATCGACGCCGGCGATGATCGAGAAGGCGATGGCCTCCGGGATCAGGGCCAGGGCGACCACCAGCCCGGCGAGCGTGTCGCCCTTGATGTTGCCAAACCAGGTCTGGCGAATTCCGGCCAGGGTCATGCGTAACTCTCCAACGGCGCCGATGGCGTCGCGCCGCCGCTGTCGCGGGGCCTTTAGCGATGTGAATCTGTGTTGCGTGCAGCGGTGCGCCGGAAGCGTTTAGACACCGCGGTTAGACCAGCCCTCAAGAGCCGGCAGCACACGCGCGGTCCCCATAACCGCCGCGCGGCGGGTCCGCAAGGTCGGCGTGAGCCGCGATCCGCAACCGCCCGGCCGGCGCTCACGAATTCAGGCCGTAAAGACCGCCATCTGGGTCGGCGCGCCGCAGGCGGGGTGGTCCCACCCAATGGCTTCGAACT
This sequence comes from Alphaproteobacteria bacterium, assembly GCA_018820665.1. Classification (GTDB taxonomy): domain Bacteria; phylum Pseudomonadota; class Alphaproteobacteria; order Caulobacterales; family Caulobacteraceae; genus Brevundimonas. The sequence continues at coordinate 20,391 of JAHJNW010000085.1, forward strand.
CGACCCGATAGCCCGAGCGGGCGGCCAGGCCCGTGGCCCAGCGCTGGAAACGCTCCCGGCTCCATTCGAACCGGTGATCCCAGTGCCGCCGCCGCCCGCGCGGGACGCCGAGCCAGTCGTTGGCCTCGGCGTTCGGCGTGGTGATCAGCACCTGACGCGGTCGCCAGGCGCGGAAGACGGCGAGCTCGAGCTTCGACAGGTCCTCGGGATCGATATGTTCGATCACTTCCAGCAGCACGATACAGTCGAGCGGGCCCAGCTTCAGCCGACCGTCCATCACCGACCCCTGGACCGTCTCGACCGTGATTGCGTCGGCGGTTGCGAACCGGGCCCTGATCGCGTCCAGCGTCGCGGCGTCGAGGTCGACCGCTACCGCGGCGGTGACCGCCGTGGGCCCGGGCAGCCGATCGAGCAGGGCTCCGCGGCCGCAGCCGAGGTCGGCGATGCGGCGGGCGCCGCTCTGCGTCAGACGGGTCAGCACCGCTTCGAGGCGGGCCTCATGCAGCGAGGTCGGGGCGACCGGGGTCTGCGCCGGACCGGGGGCGTCGAACCGCTCGGGGGTCATGGCCTCAACTGACCGAGGACGGCGCGGTCTGGCCGGTGAACCGCTCCAGATCGATCAGCCGCAGGGCGGCCCCGGCCAGCGGCGCCAGAATGTCCGACGGCGCGGCGTCCAGGCGGCCTCCGGGCGGCTCGAACCGTTCGATATAGACGCGCAGGGCGGCCCCCGACGAGCCGGTGCCCGACAGCCGGTAGGTGATGCGGGCGTCCGGGCCGAGCTCCAGTCGCAGGCCGGCGTCGGCCAGTTGGTCGCCCGAGACGGGATCGACATAGTCCAGCCTCTCGAAGCCCTGCACCGACGGCTCCACCTTTCGCAGGGCGGCGACGTCGCTCGCGGCGAGGGCCGCCATCATCGCATCGGCCGCCGCCGTCTCCAGCCCTTCGACATCCAGCCGTTGGTAGTAGTCGCGCCCGTAGGCGCTCCAGTGGTCGCGCAGCAGGTCGCCCGCCGAGCCGCCGCGGGCGGCGAGGATGTTCAACCAGCACAGCACCGCCCACAGGCCGTCCTTTTCGCGCACGTGGTCGGAGCCGGTGCCGAAGCTCTCCTCGCCGCACAGCTGGATGCGTCCGTCCTCCAGCAGGGTGGAGAACCATTTCCAGCCGGTCGGGGTCTCGTACAGTGGCGACCCGGATGCGGCGAGGACGCGGTCCAGCGCCCGGCTGGTCGGCATGGAGCGCGCCGCGCCGATCGGCATCCGGTCGGCGAAGCCGGGCAGGCAGGCGGCGTTGGCCGCGATGACGGCGAGGCTGTCGCCGGGCGAGACGACCATGCCCGGGGCGATGATCATATTGCGGTCGCCGTCCCCATCGGAGGCGGCGGCCAGGTCGAGCGGGTCCGGGCCCCACATCCGCGCCGCCAGCGCCTCCAGGTGGTCGAGGTGGGGATCGGGCGGTTCGCCGCCAAAATCCGGCAGGGGCGCGCCGCGCAGCACCGTGCCCTCCGGCGCGCCTAGCCGCCGCTCGAACAGTTCGACCGCATAGGGGCCGGTGACGGCGTTCATGGCGTCGAAGGCGAAGCGGAAGCCGCTGCGGAACAAGGTCCGGATCGCCGCGAAATCGAACAGCGTCTCCAGCAGGTCGACATAGTCGCCGACCGGGTCGACGATCTCCACCGAACCGGCGCCAAGAGCCTGTTCACCGAGGCGGGACAGATCGAGCGCGGGCCCGTCGATCAGGCGGTATTCCTGCAGCGCGCTGGCGATTTCGTAGATGCGGTCGCCCATCGCCTGGGGGGCGGGGCCGCCGGTGCGGGTGTTGTATTTGACGCCGAAATCGCCGTCCGGGCCGCCGGCGTTGTGGCTGGCCGACAGGATGATGCCGCCCCAGGCGTCGAGACGCCGGATCGCCGCCGAGACGGCCGGCGTCGAGAAGATCGCATCCTGGCCGATGACCACCCGGGCATAGCCGTTGGCCAGGGCGATACGCGCCGTGATCTCCGCCGCCTCCGGGCTGAAATAACGCCCGTCGCCGCCGACCGCGAGGGTGGCGCCCGGCGGCGGCGGGTCGGCGAGGAAGATGGCCTGGAGGAAGCTCTCCAGATAGTGCGGCGTCTGAAACACCGCCGTGCGCTTGCGCAGGCCCGAGGTGCCGGGCTTCTGGTCGTCAAACGGGGTGATCGTACGGATCATGGGCGGCATCGATGGTCCTCTCTCGCGGCGCAACAGTATAGCGCCTGACCGGCGGGGATGATCCAGTCGACCTGAACGCGAGCAGCGTGACGCCAATGCCGTGGTTCCGGGTCCGCCGGGCGGCCGTGGACATCCGGGTCTTGTCGATGATCGGGCGGGTGGCGTGCTGTCAGTCCACGAGACACTGTCTCCACTCAACGCAGATGGGGCAGCGGACGCAGGGAACACCCGGCGAGCAAATCTGTCCGCTTCTGTCCCTGCGCCCGACACTGAAAACGCAATCCGCCCGACGCTCCGCGCCTGTAGCCCGAACTGAAACGAGCCGGTTGGTAGGGCGGGTGTGGCCGACTTCGCCTCGCGGCGGCGATTTGGATGTCGTCGCTGCCTGGCCACCTTGTTTGAGCGCGGGCCGACAGACTCGCGACCTCAGATATTGATGAGGTGACGGAACGACCAGGCGAGCCCGCCCGGGACGGCGGATCTCATTCGAAATAGACCTTGGCGCCGGCGTGACATCGGGGTGCGGCGCACCCGCTCATCGTCATCGCGACCGTCAAGACCGCCGGGCGAACGGCCACGAAAGTGATGAAGGTATGGCTTCCGGACATCTCATCCTTGCGCACAGAGACGGAGCCGGCGAACACTTCGAGGTCTATCTCGCTGCAGTTCTCGGCGCAGACGGCAGCGATGTGGTAGGTCTTGCCGGTCTCAGCGTTGAAGTTGAAGCGTCGGGCCTCCCCCTGGGCCAGAGGGCTCCGATGGTTCGCGACCTGGGTGATATTCCCCATTGCCCGTTCCATTGTGGCGAACACCGCCGATACATAGCCGTCTCCATCCAGCGCCTGCGCACCGAAGACCAGCACGCCGGCGGCGGCCATCATTCCCAGAACTGTGGCTGCAACCCGGACGGGCACGACTGGGGGCGAGCCTATACGACGCATGAAGCCAAACTCGCCCGACTTCGCTCCGGAAGCTGAAGAGCTTGTCCGCCGCCTCCGTGAGCCAGTCAGCGGCAGGACCGGTCCCGGGTTTCGTCAGGGTCTCTGGTCCCGAAACGCGCGGTTGGTTCGCCCTGTCTGGCTGAATGCGCGCCGCCCCGCATTGCCGGCCCCTCACCGATACGGAAGTTGTTTGATGATACGCACGTACACCCTGCTTCTGGCGGCTATGTTGGTTGCGAGCCCTGTCGCTGCCCAGACGGTCGTTCGTCCCGGCCAGACAATCAACGGTGAACTGTCGAGCTCCGATCCCAAGCTGGAAGACGACAGCCACTACGATTGTTTCACCCTGCAGACCCGGCAGGGCCAGACGCTTCGGATCGACCAGACCTCGGAGGCTTTCCACAGCTATCTGTCGATTGGAACGGGTGAGTGCGGCGACCTGACTTTGCTGCAGAGCAATGTAGCCAGTGGCGGCGGAAACAGTGCGAGTCTGACGGTCGAGGGCGATGGCGCAAGGCTGACGATCCGCGTCAACAGCCTGTTCGCCCGTCAAACCGGACGCTACAGCGTCAGGGTGTCGGAGGCCGGCTCGCGCCCGCAGACTGCCCCGCGCCCGTCACAAGGGAACGTTTCCGCCGGGGGCGCCGAGAGCCCGGGCCTGCCGACGCCGCAGGGGCGTTACACCTTGCTGTCGAGGCCGGGGTCGGACCTCCTGTTCATGGAGCACGGCTCCATCCGACGCGTCGGCGATATCGCCCATGTCACCAGCATTCTTGCCCAGGACGCCGAAGCCCTCGCCGAGACACAGGTCTCGCATATGGCGGTTGCCCATGAGTTCAACTGCGCCTCCGGGACGTTCCGGGCTGGCTCGGGCAAGGGCTATGACGCGACCGGACGTTTCATGGGCGAGATACCCGGCGGGGGAACCTGGGGGCCGATCCCTCCGGGCAGCCCGAGCGCGGAGATGTTCAACGTCGGCTGCCGGGGGCAGGCGCCGACCGGCGAGGTTCTGGGCCGTTCGCCCGAAGCGATCGCGAATGATTTCCGTCGACCCGACGCGGTGGGCTGAAGCGATACGGAACGGCACCACAGACTCTGAACACGGAGAAACAAGATGACGATCTACAATCCCGACCCGGCCCCGTGGGTTCGGTCCACGGTCGGCGCTTGCGCCGTCTTCGCTGCGATCGCGCTTGGCGCCAGTGCTACGGTGGCGGCGCCTCGCGCTGATCCTGAGGGCGACGCCTGGCTGACGGAAACGTTCCGCGAGCTCGAGCGCCGACAGCCGGAGCTGTCCGCGATCGAAAGCTATCGGGTCGACCTGGCCGAGGGGCGCCGGTCCCGCTTTACCTTCAACGCCCGCGCGGGGTCCGTGTACCTCGTCGTGGGTCTTTGCGCTGACAACTGCACAAATCTGGATATCGAGGTCTTTGCCGGCTCATCTTCGGTCGGCTCCGACGTCCTGCCGGACCAGCTTCCGACATTCGGTTTTGTCGCCACGACTTCAGGCCCCCATACGGTGGAAGTCGCGATGACGGCCTGTACGGCAGCCGCATGCCGCGCGGGCGCCAAGGTCTACGTCCGCTGATCCGGGTTGGGGCTCCGGTGCAGGGACGGATGGTGGTCGGATATCTGGTCGCTGGCTTGCTTCTCGGCTTCCCGGGGTTGGCCGAGGCGCAGTCCCGAACCGAGGACAGCTTTGGCCGCTGGACCCTCTTGCGGATCGTCGATGCGGCGGAAGGGCCGACCCGCGTCATTCTCGAGACCCGCCAGGGCCAGACCGGGGGGGAGGGCTGGCAGGCGAGCCTCACCTTTCGGTGCCGGAGCGACGAGGTCGACAGGCTGGAGGGTGTCTTTCGTGTTTCCGGGCGGAGCCTTCCGTCCAGACCGACACCCCGTCTGACGTTCGACTTCGGAGAGGGGTCTTCCCTGACGCAGTCATGGTCCGGCGCCGGTGTCGACGGCAGAGCTTTTAAAGGCGCCGCCTACAGCTGGTCGATGGTCGATCTCTCCGCCCTGTTGCGGCGGCTCGTTGAAGCCAGGACATTGCAGGTCAGGGCCTCCAGCCTTGACGGACAAATCGTGGGCGCGAACTTCTTCTTCTTCCCCGAAGACACGACCGCTGCGGTCGTGGCCACGATGGAAGCCTGCTTCGGCGCCGCCAATTGACCATGGGCACGGTGCTGTCAGGTGAACGCAATGTTTCACACGGCCATGATGGCGATACGCCTGGCCCCGCCCGCGCCTGCGGCGCCCTTGGCGACGGTCAGGCGTCGGTGTGCTTCTTGAACACTGCGAGGAACCGGCGGTCGTGAGCTCAGGGTCCCTGATCAGAGTCATTGTGCTCATCTTGACGGCCGCCGCCTGCGCCGAAACGCCATCCCGCGCAGAAACCCAGCTCCGCCACGCCCTCGACCTTTGCGCGCGCTTCGTCAGACAACAATTGGACGACAGCATCCAGTATCACGGCGATCAGCTCGGCTTTCTGGTCACAGACGACTTCAGGGTCCAGCGATGGACGGACCCGACGAATCCGGCGGCATGGATTGAGGTGGAGGCCGATGGCGGATTGATGCAGTGCGACGTGCGAGCATCCAGACCGGTCATGCCATCGACGTCTGCCCTGATCGAAACCGTATCCGGTCACCTGCATCCACAGAGTTCCCCTTACGCCACGCATCAGACCGGGCCGGTCATCACGTCCTGGGCGCCCGGGCGGGACGGCGGACTCGTCACCCTGGCTTCGACGCCGGAGGTCCATTCGATCGCGTTCAGCGTTCAGCCCGAGCCGTAATGGATGCGGGTCCCTGCAGTCGGTGCGGCGCCAACCGCCTTTGATCGCCAAAGCAGGTGATCAGAATGCCGCTCCCGCTCACGAGCGTTAAGACGGTATCGGTATATCCAGGACTTCGAGCCCCCGCGGGCTACCTGAAGATACAGGCCTGCACCGTCAGGATACATGCCAGGCGTAGTCAGGCGCTCAACGGACAGCGCCTTGAGCCGATGGACCAGCGGCATCTATTGCCCCGTTTCTACCCCCGCAAATAGAGCGGATCAGGAGCGATAGCTGCAACCGTCGGCGAACACATTCACCGAGGATATCGATGTAATATTTGCGACATTTGACTGGATCGGACGTGGGCGAACGCCTGCGAACAGGCCGGTGGCGGAGAGGGTGGGATTCGAACCCACGGTACCCGTAAAGGCACGCCGCATTTCGAGTGCGGTACATTCGACCACTCTGCCACCTCTCCGCGGGGCCGTAGGACGCTTGGTCGAGCGAGCGGCTTCTCTAATGGGGCGGGGGCCGGGCCGCAAGCCCTCGCGGACGCTTCCTTTCGGTCCGTCCCCGGAACGGCTCCAATCAGCGCAGGGCGGGCAGGGGCAGGCCGAGGGTGTCGGCTGCGGACAGGTCGCCGCGAACGGTGCGAAACAGTTCGGCCGGCCGCCCGCCGGTGGCGGCGGACAGGCGGCCGGTCGGCTCGACCAGGCCGGTGCGTTCGACGCCGCGGCGGAAATTCTGCTTGTGCAGCGACAGGCCGGCCACCGCCTCGGCGGCCGCCTGCAGTTCCGACAGGGTGAAGGTCGGCGGCATCAGGTCGAACAGCACCGGCCGGTATTTCAGCTTGCTGCGCAGCCGGCCCAGGCCGGTGGCGAGGATGCGGCGGTGGTCGGACGCCATGGCCCGGCCGGGCGCATCGGCCGGGACGGGCCGGTCGCGGTCGCGGGCCGCCTCGGCGACCAGACCCGCCTCGTAAAGCAGTTCATAGCGTTCCAGCACCCGGCCCTCGTTCCAGCGATGCGGCGGCGCCGGGGCGAACAGCGCATCGACCCGCGCCTGTCGACGCGGATCGCCCGCGGCCCAGGCCGCCAGTCCGGCCAGCAGGGGATCGAGGCAGGCGGCGGCGCCGTCGCGGCGATCCTCCCACGGGAAGATGTCCAGCACCGGCGTCCAGCGCGCCTCGGCCAGCGGCGCCTCGGCGGCGTCGGCGGTCAGGGCCAGGTAGCCGACAGAGACCTCGCGCCGCCGCTCGGGGCCCGGCGTGGCGCGCGGGCTGTCCCGGCCGAGGTCGCCGAAGGTGTAGAGCTGTTCGACGAAGCCGAGGCGGAAGCCGGTCTGGGCGGTGACGAAGTCGCGCAGGGCCCGCTCGAAGGTGCGGTCGCGGGCCGGGTCGAACGGCCCGAAGGGCAGGGCGAGGGCCCCGTCGGCGGCGGTGGTGAGGACGCAGGCCTTGCGCTCGCGCAGGGCGATGACCACCGCCGACAGGCCGATCCGGACGCCCTGTTCCGCCGGCAGCCCCATGTTCTATTCCGTGTGCCAGGCGTCGGCGGCGGGGACCAGGCCGACCGCCTCGGCCAGCACCCGGTAGCGCTCCAGATAGCGCTGCTGGGCGATCGGCGCGGGCAGGGGGTCGATGGTCAGGTCGTAGCCCGCCGGCGGCTTGCCGAAGAAGCCCAGCGCCTCGGCCGGGGTGAAGCCGGCCAGCTGGGTCGCCTCATAGTAGGCGCAGGCCTTGTCGGCCTCCTTGATCAGCTTCTTGATCGCCAGCGGCGTCCTGGCCGGCAGGCCGAAGCGGATGTGGATGGCGTGCTCCAGCCGCGCCTCGAAATCCTTGTAGCTGACGCCCAGCGCCGCCTTGAACGGCGAGATCATGTCGCCAATGACGTATTCCGAGGCGTCGTGGAGCAGGGCGGCCAGCCGCCATTTGGGCTCCAGCCCGGGGCGGATGTGGGCGGCCAGATCCTCGACCACACAGCTGTGCTGCGCCACCGAGAAGGCGTGTTCGCCGATCGTCTGCCCGTTCCAGCGCGCGACGCGGGCCAGACCGTGGGCGATGTCCTCGACCTCGATGTCGAACGGCGAGGGGTCCAGCAGGTCCAGACGGCGGCCGGACAGCATCCGCTGCCAGGCGCGCGGCGCGGTCTTCGGGGACGATCGGGGCGTGACGGCCAAGGCGTTTTCCTGCTCGCTGGGCAGGTCAGGTGACCCATCCGGCTGGTCCGATCAACCCCGGGCGAGGTTATTCGCCGACGTTGAGGGTCACCAGCTCCTTGGCGTCCTCGAACACGCCGCCGCGTTCGCGGTCGCGCGATCGGACCGTGGCGACGACCAGCGGGCCGCCGGCCGGCCCGCGCGCCTCATAGCCAACCAGCCGCCAGCCGGCCTCCGACGGCCGGTTATCGGTCAGGATCCAGCTGGCGCGGGTCGCCTCGCCGCCGGCGCTGGTGCGGATCTCGGCGGCGTCCTGATTGGCCTGGACGCTGACGCTGTCGCCCTCGCCCGATCCGGAGGCCGAGCCTTCGATATTGACCGCGCCGTCGCCGTCGCTGGCGTCGATATGGAAGCCGCCGATGCGCACGCTGGCCTGGTCGCCGCGGGATTCGATGTGCAGTCCGGGCAGGCTGACGGTGGCGTCGTCGCCTTCGGTCTGGATGTCGACGCCGGGCCCCTTGATCGAGGCGCGGTCGCCGGCGGCCGGCGTTTCGGTCGCGCCCGCGGCGCCGGCCGCATCCTGTTCCGCCGCCGCCGTCAGCTGGGCTACGGTCTGCGGCATGGCGGTCGAGAGTCGATCTTCGAAGGCCTCCAACGCCGCGGCCGGGGTGACGCCGTCCAGCTTGACGATGTGCAGGCTGACCTCGGCCCCGCGCGGCCCGGCGTAGGTGCAGACGGAGCCCCCGGCGGTCGCCGAACCCTTGCGGGTCAGCGAGCCCATGGTTTGCGGGCATTGCAGCGTCTGCACCACCTTCAACGCGCCCTTGGCGTCGTTGTCCTCGGTGCGGGTCGAAGAGATGCGCACGGACTCGCCGTCGCAGGCCGCGGTCAGGGCCGCGAGGCAGAGGGCGGGGATCAGAAGCGGACGCATGGGCATTGTAACGGTCCTTGTCGCCTTCATCCTGCGCTCCGGTCCTCTGGAATCCAGTGAAATCGCGGTAATCGGCTCCAGACGGCCTCAGCCGCCCGGACGGGCGCCTTCGCGTCGACCCAGGAAGGCCAGCCGCTCGAACAGGTGAATGTCCTGCTCATTCTTCAGCAGGGCGCCGTGCAGCGGCGGGATCAGCTTGCCGGGGGCCTTCTCGCGCAGGGTCGCCGGGTCGATGTCGTCGACCAGCAGCAGCTTCAGCCAGTCCAGCAACTCGGAGGTCGACGGCTTCTTCTTCAGCCCCGGCGTGTCGCGGATTTCATAGAAGGTCCGCAGCGCCTCCGACACCAGTCGCGGCTTGATGCCGGGGAAATGCACCTCGACGATGGCCTTCATCGTCTCGTCGTCGGGGAAGCGGATGTAGTGGAAGAAGCAGCGGCGCAGGAAGGCGTCGGGCAGTTCCTTCTCGTTGTTCGAGGTGATGACCACGATCGGCCGGACCTCGGCGCGGATCGTCTCGCCGGTTTCCTGGACGAAGAACTCCATCCGGTCGAGTTCCTGCAGCAGGTCGTTGGGAAACTCGATGTCGGCCTTGTCGATCTCGTCGATCAGCAGCACCGGCCGCGCCGGGGCGGTGAAGGCCTCCCACAGCTTGCCCGGCTTCAGATAGTTGCGCACCTCGTGCACCCGCTCATCGCCCAGTTGGCTGTCGCGCAGGCGCGAGACGGCGTCGTATTCATACAGGCCGTTGTGGGCCTTGGTCGTCGACTTGATGTGCCAGGTGATCAGCGGCGCGTTCAGGGCGCGGGCGATCTCATAGGCCAGCACGGTCTTGCCGGTGCCGGGCTCGCCCTTGATCAGCAGCGGTCGCTCCAGCGCCACGGCGGCGTTGACGGCGATCTTCAGGTCGTCGGTGGCGATATAGTTCGAGGTGCCCTCGAACCGGTCGCTCTGGCGGGTCATGCACGGCTCCACTGCTGAGACGACAGGGGTAGCGAAGCCGTCCCGGGTAAACAACGATCATATGCCGGTCCCGCCCTCGCTGCGGCGGAAAGTCTGGCCGGGGTCCGTCTCCCGGCGGACAAATTTGCCGGGCTCCAGCCGTCGATCACTGGACAAAATTCAGCATTAACAACGTCACGCGGCCCGGTCGCCTCGCGGCCCGAACCTTGCGTGGCCGTGCGCGAACCAGAACCGGTTCTACGGCCAGAAGGCCGTTTCCCCCCGACCAGAATGGAAGGAAACCCGATGGTTATGTCGGTCAATACGAACGTGGGCGCCATGGTGGCGCTCCAGAACCTGAATGCGACCAACGCCCAGCTGGCGATCACGCAGAACCGGATCAACACCGGCAAGTCTGTCGCGAACGCCAAGGACAACGGGGCCATCTGGGCGATCGCCCAGGGCCAACGTGCCGAAATCGGGGCGCTGGGCGCAGTGAAACAGTCTCTCGATCGTGGCGTCGCCGCGGTCGATGTGGCGCTTGCGGCGGGCGAGACGGTCTCTGACCTCTTGCTCCAGATGAAGGAGAAGGCACTCGCGGCCACGGATGCGTCGTTGAAGACCGCGGCTCGCGCCGCCCTGAACGAGGATTTCACCGCCCTGCGCGACCAGATCGCTTCGGTCACCGCCAACGCCAGTTTCAACGGGGTCAACCTGCTGAACACGGGGGCGACGGGGTTCGAGGCGCTGGCCAACGCGGACGGCTCGTCGACCCTCACGGTCGGCGCCGAGGTCCTGGCTCTGGGCAGCACGAATGTCTCGATCACAGCGTCGCAATCGATCACGACCCTGTCCGCTGCGACCGCCGCCATGACGGACGTTACGGACTCCATCGCTGCGGTTTCGGGCGCGCTCGCGCGTCTGGGCACCAAGTCGAAGGCGCTCTCGACCCACATCACCTTCGTCGGCAAGCTGACGGATGCGCTGGAATCGGGGGTGGGCAATCTGGTCGACGCCGATCTGGCGAAGGAAAGCGCCAAGCTCCAGGCTCTGCAGACGAAGCAGCAGTTGGGGGTGCAGGCGCTGAGCATCGCCAATCAGACGCCGCAACTCATCATGTCGCTGTTCCAGGGCTGACTGTTATCCGGTTCTCGCAGGCGTCGGAGGGTTCCCCCTCCGGCGCCTCGTGCGTTTAGCCCCCGAAAAGCCCGCCCAGCCAGGCCCAGGCTTGCGGCAACAGGCCGTTAAGCCAGGCCCAGAACGGCAGCAGATAGGGCGACACCCAGGTCCAGGCCAGCCAGATGATCAGGGCCGCGGTACAGATCAGGGCGATGGCGCTCCAGGCCAGGATGATGGCCAGTCCGTCCCGCTGCATCAGGCCAAAGCCGAAGGTGGCGATGATCAGCGCCGGGATCAGGTTGCCGCCCCAGATCGGCAGGATCAGGATGAAGGCCAGCAGGACGGTGGCGATGCCGATCAACACCTCCGACACCTCGCTGGTCATGATCGAGAACCGCGGCCGCGACAGCCGCTCCATCATCCGCAGCCGCGGCAACACCTTGGCCACGCCATTGCGGTAGGTCTCGCGCTCGATCCAGCGACGCAGCGCCCAGCGCGGCAGCCACAGCTGGTCCTGGCGGATGGCGAGCTGGAATCCCATCAGCAGCAGCGGGGCGCCAAGGATGGTGGTGGTGCCCGGAATGATGCCGATGGCGATGTTCAGCAGGCCAAAAAACAGCATCAGGGCGCCGAAGCCGCGCTCGCCGAAGGCGTTGACCAGTTCGCCGAGGTACAGCTTGGGGTCGTCCTTGACGCCGATGTCCTCGATCACCTGCGAAAAGGACCGGCTGTCGCTCTGATAGTCGTAGTCGGGCATCGGCTGCGGGACTCGGGGCGACGGGGGACGTTCGATCTATGCAGGGTACCGCGCCCGCGCCACTTAACAATCGTCCATTGTGGCCGGCGGCGCGCGGTCAGTCCTTGACGTGCTCCGGCTTGCCCTTGCGCTTTGTGTGGGCGAACTCTTCGAGCTGTTTCTCGCTCATCGACTCGACCATCGACTTCGAGGCGCCCTTCAGCTCCGATTTCGGCGTATCGCCGCGTTTGGCCGACAGGGCGGCGCCGGCGGCTTTCTGCTGGGCGGCGGATTTGGCGGGCATGGCGAAGTCTCCCTTGTGAGGAAGACAAACCGGTGTCACCGGCCGCCGGTTCCCCGCAGGGCCGCCTGAACTCAGCTGCCGAGCAGCTCCCGCCCGATCAGGAAGCGCCGGATCTCATTGGTCCCCGCGCCGATGTCGTACAGCTTGGCGTCGCGAACCAGCCGCTCCACCGGCCACTCCTTGGTGTAGCCGGCGCCGCCGAGGGCCTGGACGGCCTCGAGGCTGACCTTCACGGCGTTCTCGCTGGCCAGCAGGATGGCGCCCGCGGCGTCGTAGCGGGTGGTTTTGCCGGCGTCGCAGGCGCGGGCGACGGCGTAGACATAGGTCCGGGCGGAGTTGAGGGCGACGTACATGTCGGCGACCTTGGCCTGCATCAGCTGGAAGCTGCCGATCGGCTTGCCGAACTGCTTGCGCTCGCGAAGGTAGGGCAGGACCACGTCCATGGCCGCCTGCATGATGCCCAGAGGACCCGCCGCCAGCACGGCGCGCTCATAGTCGAGGCCGCTCATCAGCACCCCGGCGCCGCCGCCGACCGGACCCATGACGTTCTCTTCCGGGACCTCGCAGTCCTCGAACACCAGTTCGGCGGTGTCCGAGCCGCGCATGCCCATCTTGTCCAGCTTCTTCGAGACGCTGAACCCCTTCATGCCCTTCTCGATCAGGAAGGCGGTGACCCCGCCATTGCCCTCGCCGGTGCGGGCGTAGACCACCAGGGTCTCGGCGTGCGGGGCGTTGGTGATCCAGAATTTGGTGCCGTTCAGGACGTAGCGGTCGCCGTCCTTGCGGGCCTGGGTGCGCATCGACATGACGTCGGAGCCCGAGCCGACCTCGGACATGGCCAGGGAGCCGACGTGTTCGCCGCTGATCAGTTTGGGCAGGTATTTGCGCTTCTGCTCGTCGGTGCCCCAGCGGCGGATCTGGTTGACGCAGAGGTTGGAGTGGGCCCCGTAGGCCAGGCCGATCGAGGCCGAGGCGCGCGACACCTCTTCCATCGCCACCACGTGTTCGAGGTAGCCGAGGCCGAGGCCGCCGTGCTCTTCCTCGACAGTGATGCCGTGCAGCCCCAGCTCGCCCATCTCGGGCCAGAGCTCGCGTTTGAAGGCGTTGGTCTCGTCGATCTCGGCGGCCAGCGGGGCGAGGCGGTCGGTCGCCCAGCGGGCGGTGGTCTCGCGGATCATGTCGGCGTTGTCGCCGAGGCCGAAATCCATCGATTGGGGGGCGTTGGGAATGCTCATGCCGGCGGGGGTAGCACCGCGCCGGGCGACTGGCAAAGTCAGTCCCGGCGACCCCAGCGCGCGTACAGATTCCACGCCGACACCCCGACGCAGATCACGCCGATCAGGGCGAGGACCCATCCGATCACGAGATAGTCGTTCAGGCTGGTCTGATCGACCGTGGCCTTGCGGAAGGCCGCGGCCGCGGCCGCGCAGGCGGTCAGGCCGGTCACGCCCATGATCAGGAAGGCCCCCGTCACGCTCCAGTCGAAACGCCGGGGCGCGGCCGCCTCGACTTCATGGCGCAGCACCGACAGGGTCGGCTCCTCGTCGAACAGGACGGTGTCCGCGGATGACGGCTCCGCGGCGGCGCGCTGGTCAGGCTCCCACGCCGGGCGTTCGGCCTCGACGAAGTCCGCCTCGGTCGCGGGCGTCAGCACCAGCGGCTGGTCGAACAGGGGAGGGAAGGGCGACACTCCCGGTTCCGGCGGCACCAGCGGAATGACGGGCGGCGCCGGTTCGGGCTCAGGGTTGGGCGCTGCGGGCGCGGCCACGGGGTCTTGTGCGGTCGTGTCCGCGACGATGTCCTCCGCCGGCGCGACCGGAGCGGCGGCCTCCGGCGCGGCGGGCGGCGCGCTGGCGGCGGGGAAGCCGGGCAGGGGTCCGAAGATGGGGGCGGCGTAGGGCGAATAACGCTGCACATGCACGGTGGGCTGCACAGGCGCGGCCCGGAACGGCGTCGGCTTGAAGGCCGGGACGGTCGCTTCCGGCGCGGTCGCTGCGACCGCGGCGCCCGGTTCCGGCGCCGTATCCGGCCCCGTCTCGCCCAGCAGGGTTGCAACGGCCGCGGCCCGGGCTTCGGCGGGCGCATTCAGGACCGGCTCATCCGCGCCGTGCGCCGCCGCGGGGGCCTCGTCTGACCCGTCCTCCGGCGCCGCCGGCGCGGGCGGCGGCAGCGGCGCGACCAGCAGATCGGCCAGATGCATCGGACGGGCGGGGTCGGCGACGAACAGGGCCCGCTCGGCGGCGCGACGACGCAGGCGCGCGTCGGGCGGCGTCGTCTCGGGCCAGCCGATCAGGGCGTCGGCAGCCTCGCCGGCCTGGCCCTCGTTCAGTCGCTGCAGCACATCCGAGGCGATGAACCGGTCGACGCCGACCGAAACGGCGAAACTGGCGAGGGCGTCAAACTGATGCTGGTTGAGGGGGGCGGACACCCCTTCGTTCAGGGCCTTCACCACCGGCAGCAGATCGTACTGCAACAACAGCTCGGCGTCGGCTTCGCTGACCGTCAGGCCCTCCCGGGCCGAGGCCGTGTGGCCATAGCCGATGACCCAGCGGCCGTCGTCCTTCCGCGCCGCGCGCGGCCGGAAGCCCTCGAAGCTCTTGATGAGGACGACTCCCTCGCGGGAGACCTTCAGCGGATGGGTGTTCGCGTCAGACACCGGATTGACCCAAATCGAGACGGACATGCTCGCTCAGTGGGAAAACCAGCAAACCCCGCGCCGGTCCAGCGACATCACAGCAGGACGATCGTGGCCAGACCGAGGAAGATCAGGAAGCCGAAGAAGTCCGTTGTCGCCGTCACGAACACGGCCGAGGACACGGCCGGGTCGAACTTCAGCCGCGACAGCGTCAGCGGCGTCAGCATGCCGACGCTCGCCGCGACCAGCAGGTTCAGCACCATGGCGGCGGCGATCACGGCCCCGATCTGCCAGTCGCGGAACCACAGGCCCGCCGCGCCGCCGATCAGCGGCGCCAGCACCAGGCCGTTGGCCAGGCCGACCGCGAACTCGCGGCGGAAGGTGCGCGGCGCATTGGAACTGTTCAGCTCGCGTGTCGCCAGCGCCCGCACGGTCACGGTCAGGGCCTGGGTGCCGGCGTTGCCGCCGATGGCCGATACGATCGGCAGCAGGATGACGAGGGCCACGATCTGGTCGATCGTCTCGGCGAACCACGAGATGACCACGGCGCTGAGCACCGCCGTGCCAAGATTGATGGCCAGCCAAGGCACCCGGCCGCGGACGATCTCGGACACCGAGGACCCCCGATCCTCGTCGGACACGCCGGCGAGGCGCAGGATGTCCTCGCGGTTCTCTTCCTGGATGATGTTGACGATGTCATCGACGGTGATCTGGCCAACCAACCGCCCCGCCGAGTCCGTCACCGGGGCCGAGATGAGGTGGTATTTCTCGAAGATGTAGGCGACCTCTTCCTGGTCCTGGTCGACGGTGATCTCGTTGACCGGCTCCATGATGTCCGCGAGCGCGACGGTGCGCGGGGCGCGCAGCAGGCCGCTGACCGGCACGCTGCCGACCGGCCGGTTCAGCGGGTCGACGACATAGATGTCGAAGAACAGCTCTGGCAGGTCCTCGCCCTGTTTGCGGACGTGGTCGATGGTGTCGCCGACGCTCCAGAACTGCGGCGCGGCCATCACCTCGCGCTGCATCAGACGGCCGGCGGAATCCTCGGCGTATCCCAGCGAGCTTTCGATCGCGGCGCGGTCGACGTCGGGCATGGCCGCCAGCACGCGCTCGCGCTGGTCGTCCTCGAGATCCTCGACCACGGCGGCGGCGTCGTCGGAATCGAGCTCCTGCAGGGCCTCGGCCAGGGTCAGGTGCGGGACGCGCTCCAGCACCTCCTCGCGGATGCCGTCGTCCAGCTCGGGCAGGGTTTCGGCCAGCAGTTCGGCCGGCAGCCACAGCACCACCACGCCGCGGTGCTCGACGGTCAGAAAGCCCATCAGGTCCGCGACGTCGGCCGGGTGAAGGTCTTCCAGCAGCGAGCGGAGCTTGAGTCCGTCGCCGGCGTCGGAAGCGTCGACAACCTTTTCGACGAAGGCGGCCGTCAGGACATAGTCGTCGTCCAGGGCGTCGTTATCAGGTTCGTGGGTGCGCGCGGGGGGCAGGGGGGCGGATGCGGTCTTGCTCACGCTTGGCCTCCCTGTTTTTCAGATCAGCTGATACCGCCGATGTTGCGCCCCGGGGGATTGAGGACTCAATCCCGATTGAAGGTGAAAACCCGCCGGATCGTTGAACCGTAGTTCAGGTCACCGGACGGGCTTCAGACTCAGATGGTGCGGTCGAGAAGACTCGAACTTCCACTCCGGTTAGGGAACAGCGACCTCAACGCTGCGCGTCTACCAATTCCGCCACGACCGCTCGCATCGGAGGGGGGCTGATAGCGGAGAGAGGGGCGGAAGGGAAGGGGCTTTCAGTGAGGCGCAATCGTCGGGCCGAACACCCGGCGGAAGCTGACCCGCAGGGCCTCGTCCGCCTCGTCCATCGTCGCCGGGACGCCGAGGTCGACCAGGCTGGTGACGCCATGTTCCTGGATGCCGCACGGGACGATGCCGGCGAAGTGGGTCAGGTCCGGTTCGACGTTCAGGCTGATCCCGTGGAAGCTGACCCATTTGCGGACCTTCACCCCGATGGCGGCGATCTTGTCCTCGCGGCTCCAGCCCGGCCCCTTGCGTTCGACCCAGACGCCGACGCGGCCGTCGCGGACGTCGGCCGGCACGCCGAACTCGCCCAGGGCGCCGATCAGCCACTGCTCCAGCCCGCGCACGAAGGCGCGCACGTCGCGGCCGCGGTGGTTCAGGTCCAGCATGACATAGGCCACGCGCTGGCCCGGCCCGTGATAGGTGAATTGCCCGCCCCGGCCGCTGCGGTGCACCGGGAAGCGGCCAGCGTCCAGCAGGTCGGCGTCCTTCGACGACACCCCGGCGGTGTAGAGCGGCGGATGCTCCAGCAGCCAGACCCGTTCGGGCGCCTCGCCGGCGGCGATCGCCGCCGCCCGCGCCTCCATCGCCGCCACGGCGGCCGGATAGTCGACCGGTTCGGGCGCGACCACCCATTCGACCGGCCGGCCGTCGGCGCGCAGCAGCTTCGTTACGGCAGGGCTTAAGGACTGGGAAAGCATGTCGCCCTCAATGTGGGGATCGGGAGCGCCATGCAACAACCACCCGCCCAGTCCCCGTTAGTATCAGAGTCCCCCGTGAGCCAGATCGAAGCCGTCAATGTCGAGATCTCGGTCGTCCTGGGACGCTCCGTGCTGCCGATGAGCCAGCTGCTGCGGATGGGCCGCGGGGCGGTGATTCCGCTCGACGCCTCGGAGAGCGACGAGGTCTGGATCCTGGCCAACAACTATCCGGTGGCGCGCGGCGAGATCGAGATCCGCGAGGACCGCATCGCCATCACCGTGACCCGCGCCGCCGACGTCTACGACTTCATGGCCGGCGCGGCCTAGACAGGCCCCCGCCGGCAAGGTCAGGCCGAATCGGCCCGCTCAGCCGCCCGCCGCCACATCTCCAGCCGTTCCAGAACGTCCGCGATCAACTGATCGGTGGTGAAACCGGTGACGTCGCGGCTGCGATCGGATGGGGCGACCCGGGCCAGCAGCCGCCATTCCTGACTGCGCCGGGTCTCGGGCGCGTCCAGCGGCGACCAGGCCGGCAGGGGGCGAGCGGCGGCGGCGAGCCGATAGCGGAACGGCGCCCCACCGGCGGCGGCGTTCAGCGCCACGCCATCGGTCTCCCGCTCGACCGTCGCATCGGTCACGCCTTCGGCCTCCAGCGCCCGCCGCACCGCCTCCAGCGCCGGAACGCCATGCTCATCGATTTGACGGTCGATGTCGCGCCGCCGCGCCGGCGAGAGAATGCGTTTGAGCCGTTCACCCAGCGGCGGCGTGGCGGCGCCGAGGGCCACGCCCTTCAGGTCGGCGTTCATCTGACGCACCAGGCCGGCCGCCAGCAGGATCATGATCAGGGCGAAGGGCAGGGCCGCCACCAAGGTCGCCGCCTGCAGCGCCCCCAGGCCGCCCGCCAGCAGCAGAATGGCCGCCGCCGCGCCCTCGAGGCCGCACCAGTAGACCCTCTGCCAGCGCGGCGTTTCGTCGGCGCCGCCCGAGGCGATGGTGTCGATCACCAGCGAGCCGGAATCGGCCGAGGTGACGAAGAATACGGCCACCAGCAAGACAGCGATCGTCGACGTCACGGCCGCGCCCGGCAGGTATTCGAGGAAGCGGAAGATGGCTGTCGACAGGTCGGTGGTGACGGCCTGGGAGATGGCGCCCGCCGCCTGTCCCATGTCGAGGGCGATGGCCGTATTGCCGAAGACGGTCATCCACAGGAAGGTGAAGCCGGTCGGGACCAGCAGCACGCCGATGATGAACTCGCGCACCGTCCGGCCGCGCGAGATGCGGGCGATGAACATGCCGACGAATGGCGACCAGGCGATCCACCAGGCCCAGTAGAACAGGGTCCAGTTCGCCATCCAGCCGCGCGGCTCATAGGCGTACATGTTGAAGGTGCGGACGAAGAAATGGTCGAGATACAGGCCGAAATTCTGCACCAGGGCCTTGAGCAGGAATCCGGTCGGGCCGACGGCGAAAACGAAGGCCATCAGCAGGACGGCGAGGACCAGGTTGAGCTCGGACAGCCGCCGCACCCCCCGGTCCAGTCCGGTCAGCACGGAGATGGTGGCCGCGCCCATGACGAGGGCGATCAGCCCGACCTGGACGGCGGTGTTGGACGGCAGACCGGTCAGATAGTTCAGACCGCTGTTGATCTGGGCCACCCCCAGCCCCAGCGAGGTGGCGATGCCGAACAGGGTGCCGAGGATGGCGAAGATGTCGACGGCGTCGCCGATCCAGCCGTCGGTGCGCCGCCCCAGCAGCGGATAGAGGCCCGAGCGCAACGTCAGCGGCCGCCCTTTGCGGTGGGCGAAATAGGCGAGGCTGAGCCCGACCAGGGCGTAGATGGCCCAGGCGTGGACGCCCCAGTGGGTGAAGGTGATGACCATCGCCTCGCGGGCGGCGGCGAAGGTGCCCGGCGCGCTTTCCGGCGGGGCGGCGTAGTGCTGGACCGGCTCGGCGACGGCGAAATACATCAGGCCGATGCCCATGCCGGCGGCGAACAGCATGGCCAGCCACGAGACATAGGGGAAGTCCGGCTCGCAGTCGTCGGGGCCGAGCTTCAGCCTGCCGGTCGGGGCGATCGCCAGGCCGACCACCAGCAGCAGAAAACCCGCCACCGCCGCGACATAGAACCAGCCGAAGGCGCCGATCACCCAGGTCTGGGCCGCCTGGAAGACATAGTCCGACGTCCCGGGCGCCAGCACGGCCAGCCCCAGCAGCAAGCCGATGAAGAGGCTGGCGCCCCAGAAGACCCGCGGGTTCATTTTTGACTTGAGCATCGGGAACAAAGCGCGGCGGAGGCGCGGGTGTTCCGGCAGAGCTTGTCGCTTCCGCCGCCGACGCGCGTCGGGTCGCCCGTCAGAAGGTCATCTTAACCTTGGCCGGGCAGAGTCCGTCGTGATTGATGCAGTCCGAGTACCAGGCATGACGATCGCCCAGGCCCAACCCCAACCCCCGGCCCAGCACGACGCCGACGCGGTGGCCATCGCCACCTTCTTCGAGGTCTCGCTGGATCTGCTGGTGATCCGCGAACTGGACGGGCGGGTGGTGCGGGCCAGTCCGTCGTGGGAGACCATCCTGGGCCACCGCCCCGACGAGATGGAGGGCCGGCCGCTGCTGCGCCTGCTTCATCCTGACGACCTCGCCGCCACCCGGCTGAGCGCCGTCGAGGTCGAGACGCGCGGTCCCGGCGATCCGGTGGTCGGCTTCATCAACCGCTATCTGCACAAGGCCGGAGGCTGGCGCACCCTCGAATGGCGGTCCCGGCGGGTCGGCGACCGCGTCTATGGCGTGGCGCGCGACGTCACCGACCGGGTCGCCGCCGAGCGCGCCCTGCTGGAGGCCAAGACCGCCGCCGAGGTCGCCAACCAGGCCAAAACCGACTTCCTCGCCAATATGAGCCACGAGATCCGCACCCCGCTGAACGGCGTCATCGGCATCGTCGATACCCTGGCCGACACCGAACTGACACCGCCGCAACGCGAGATGGTCGAGCTGGTGCGCGGCTCGGGCGTGGTGCTGGAGCGGCTGGTCTCGGACATCCTCGACGTCTCCAAGATCGAGGCCGGCCAGCTGGAGATCGAGGTCCGGCCCTTCGATCTGGAAGCCGAGCTGGACGGGATCATCGACAGCGCCGGTCTGCGCGCCCGCGCCGCCGGCCTGGCCTTCGAGGTGCGGCGCGGCGGGGGCGCCGCGGGCCTGTTCCTCGGCGACAGCACGCGGATCCAGCAGGTGCTGGCCAATCTGCTGTCCAACGCCGTCAAATTCACCGCCCGCGGCCGCGTCGGCGTGCGGCTGGACGTGGCCGATCCGGTCTATCCCGGCGGCGCCTGCCTGCTGACCCTCGAGGTCAGCGACACCGGCGTCGGCTTCGCCCCGGAACAGGCCGCCGCCCTGTTCCAGCGCTTCAGCCAGGCCGACACCACCATCACCCGCCGCTTCGGCGGCACCGGCCTGGGCCTGTCGATCTGCAAGTCGCTGGTCGAGATGATGGGCGGGGTCATCGACGTCGAATCGACCCCGGGCGAGGGCAGCCGGTTCCGCATCGAACTGCCCCTGACCCGCGCCGCCGCTGCCGCGCCAGAGTCCCGCGTTGCCGCGCCGCCCCGCCCGGCCAACGACCGGCCGCTGCGCGTCCTGCTGGCCGACGACCACCCGACCAATCAGCGGGTGGTGCAGCTGATCCTCGGGGCCCAGCAGGCCGAGGTCGTCACCGTCGCCGACGGCGTCGAGGCGCTGACGGCCTTCAAGGCCGGAAATTTTGACCTTGTCCTGATGGACATGCAGATGCCGGTGATGGACGGCCTCGCCGCCACGCGCGCCATCCGCGCCCACGAGCAGGCCGAGCCGGGCCGGGCGCGGACGCCGGTGGTGATGCTGAGCGCCAACGCCATGGCCCGGCACCGGGACGAGGCGCTGGCCGCCGGCGCCGATCTGCATGTGGCCAAGCCGATCACCGCCGCGGCCCTGCTGGCCGGGATCGCGGCGGTGACCGGCTAGCGGTCTAGCTCAGGACGACGATGGCCACGCGGCGGTTCTGGGCGCGGCCTTCCTCGGTGTCGTTCGAGGCCACCGGGGCCGCCTCGCCATAGGAGATGGTCGCCATCCGGTTCAGGGCGATGCCGTCGCGGCTGAGGAAGCGGCGCACCGCCTCGGCCCGGGCCTGACCCAGCTGCTCGTTATAGGTCTCGTCGCCGACCGAGTCGGTATGGCCCTGGATCTCGAGATAGACGTTGCGGTTCTCGGCCTTGAGCCGCTGCGTCAGCTCGGCCAGCCGGGCCTCGGCCTCGGGCGACAGGGCGTCTTCGTCGGTCGGGAATTTCATCGAGTCGTCCGACAGCACGACCTCATAGAGGAATTTGCCCTCGGCCAGCTGGTGGGCGGCGTTGGCGCGCGACAGGGCCTCGCCGGCCGTGCCCTCGACCCCGGTCACGCGGGTGTCGACCACGGCGAGGTTCTCACGCACGAATTTGTGGCTGGCGCAGCCGGAGGCGGTGAAGCCGAGGGCGAGAACCACGCCGGAAAGCGCGGCCGTCCTGAGAGTCGATCTGGTCAAGTGAAGTCTCCTGTGTGTCCCCGACAGCCCAGCTAGCTGAGCGGTCACGGCGGAGTGATGACGCGTCCGGGGCGAGAAGATGTCAGCTTGACCATATGCGGCGTTGCTTGCGGGCCGCTGTCGCCACGATCCTGACGCGAGCGGATGATCTGCAGGACGACACGTCAGGTCTGTGACGACACTCAGGCGGTCAATGTCTATACAGAACGCGGATCGGAGAATGCTGTCGTCCGGCCGGCGACGCCACGGGCTGACGGCCGTCGCCGGCAGTGTCGGCCTGCATCTGGCCCTGCTGGCCGGCGTGGTCCTGATGCGCCCGCCCGAACCGCCGCCGGTCCCCGCGCAGACGCCGCGCCCGCCGGTCGAGGTCACCCTGTTCCGCCCGCCGCCGCCGCC
>JAHJNW010000086.1 GCA_018820665.1 Alphaproteobacteria bacterium
CCTCCATCGATCTCCATGACTTCATCGCGGTCTAAACCGAGGGGACCCTCCCAAGCATCTGAATCAATGCGCACGCCGTTCCCTTGAACTGACGTGTCGACACTGTTGGAAGCGGACGTTCCCAACTTCTTAGTTGAGTCATCAGCCGACAGTTAGTTCTAGATAGACCGATTGCTGCGGGTCAGTTCCGTTGTGGGGCGACGGCGCTTGGTTGAATAGCTCTGTCGCCCCACAACTCTTACCGATGCCGTGTCCAGCTTGGCGCAAGCCGTCCACACGAACTGACCAGAGGCGCCCAATTGTTTGGCTCCACACAGGTCGCGCCGCTCGGCGCGGCGAGCCGCCTATGCCGCCTTATCTTGAGCGTCATTCACTGGCCGCGAGAACGTCGGCGCATGGCGATAGAGAACGGCCAGCCCGCCCGTCATGATAAGACCACCAGCCCCATGGCCCCGCCCCAACGCACGACATCGTCGGGACCCGTCGAGACGAGCGCCGCTGTTAGTGACAGCACCGAAAGCACCAGGAACGTGATGATCGCCGGCCAGTTCGTCCGCCTGCGGAGTCCGCCACTGACCGGCGCGCCTGTCATCGGGTGCCCAGAATTGTGGCCCCCTCTAGCTGTCAGGCTTGTTTGGCTGACAACTGAAAGCCGCCGGCTCCAATAAATCGCTCAGAAGGCAGGCCGATCACATTAAGGAAAGCGCCGCCCATGAACCCGAGAGGGCAGGCAAGCAGATCGAGCCATTCGGCCAGCATGCCCGCCACGGACAAGATCGCGCCCGCGTCGCGAAGAATGAGAGTTTCAGGATTGCGGTAGGCGGCGGAAACCTTGGCGGCGTCGATCACGACGCGAACCGTAACGCCAGGAGCGGAGCCCAAGATCTCCGACACCTCTCTATGATTCAGACCGTACAGGTCGTGATTAGAAACAGCCATCGGCATGAAGGCGTGGGTGGCCGGGTCGTAGAGGAGGGCGCGACGGTCCTCGTCTCCGATGCATAGGAAGCTATAGGGGTGAAGACCTCCGGCGGACGGTGTGATCCTCCGATGGACTGGAATACCCGCGCGGCCGACGAGCCTGTCGTCGGCATCTTTTGTCAGATGGTGAAGAAGGTTGCCGGCGGGGCCAAGGCCAATGCTCTCGCCGACGGCTGAGCGGCGGGACCACGCCACATCGGCAAACAGCCGATCAGCGCCGGGCCAGGGCGCCGCGCATGGCTCCGACGGTCCAACGGGCCATTCGAATGGCGACCATTCTCCGGTCGCGTTCGGCTTCGGTTCAGTGGGGTGTCCAGCCAAGGGCTTCCCACGTCTCGAAATGTTTGACGCAGCCTCTGCACTGCCCGCAGGCAAGGTTGCCCGTATGGCATGAGTGAGCCCACGCTAGGACGCTTTGCGGAATCTGGGAGACCTCGACCAACTCAGGTGCGGAGTAGCCGATCGCTGGCGCGCTCACCCTTAGTCCGCCTTCCTGCATTTCCATTAGCGAAGAAATCTTCCCGATGAATTCTGGTCGTCCGTCCGCGTGGTGGCCGTCCGTCCTGAGCGCCCCGATCATGAGTTCGGTTTCACCGAACTGGAGCGCCGCCGTTCCCGCCAGCGTCAGGATCAGCTGGTTGCGGAACGGCCACCACTCGCTCGCCGGTGCCACGGCTGACGCCGGGCGCCCCGCCAAGTCGCCTGAGCCCAAGGCGGAGCAATCCGCCCGAACGACCTCACACCGCAGCCCCATCGCTTCGGCAGCGGCCCGACCAGCAGCCTCTTCGGCCTGGGCGGGCTTCTGTCCGTAATCGACGAAAATCGAGATCGTCGGTCGTTTCCACCAAGCGATGCTGACCGAGTCCATTCCGCCTGAAAGCAGAAGGGCGGCCATCAGGCGGGCAAGGCCCAGATGGCTCTATAGATGGCCGACGCGAAATCGCTGTGTATTTCACACCCGGTACCTTCCATCATTTTCAGGTCTTCGAGGCGGACGTTCTGGGCCAGGCCGACAACGGGGATGCCCTTCTTCACAGCGTACCCGACCTCGAAAATGGTGCCGGGATCCATGCCGTTGAGAATGGCAAACACCACGTCTGATCTCTCCAGGCCTTTAATGTCCTCCGGAGCGACGATGTCCGCCGGGCCAGGCCCCACCTCGTGAACAGGCGAAAACACGTTCGCCCCCATTTCCAAGAGATAGTCGTTTGCCTCTTCGACGAGCCACCGCTGGCCGATGTCGAAGAACGGTCCGGCGAGATAGACGGTGCCCTTGCCTGGCGTCAGAGGCTCGAAGCTCTGTTGACGCAACGCCTCCGGATCGGGCGGAGGCAGGCTGCGGTTTTCGCAATAATAGGCCGTTGCTCGGGAGGCGATGTCTGCTGCCTCGAAGGGGTCGAGCCCCTGAACGCCCCAGAGCGCAGCGAAAGTCGAAGAGAAGACATCCCCAGAACCGATCTTGAAGACGCTGGCTGATTTGTAGAGCGGAACCCGCTGAACCCTGTCGGCTGTCATCACCAGGGCGCCCAGGGGGCCCATCTTCAACACCACCACTTCGACGCCATCGCCGAGCAGCGATTTAGCGGCGATTTCGGGATCTTCGATCCCGGTCATCGACTTCGCTTCCGCCTTGTTGAGGACTATGGCCAGGCGCTCCGCCGTGGAACCGTTCGCGCCGAATGGCTGGGTTCCGAACGAGGATTGAGGGTCGTAGATGGCTTTCTTGGCGTGGACGACGGCGTCGCCTTCGAGCATCCCGTAGCGCAACACCACGTCACCGGAGACGGTGATGGGCTCGTTGGTCACGGTCCCTGGTTGAGGGTTGATCCGGGGCGCGGCCAACGGGTGCAGATAGTCGAAACACACGCTGGCGGGTGTTGGGTGACCTTCGAACGTGGCGCCGCAATCGTCAGCCAGGGCTTGAGCACCGGTCGCCGTGGCGGAATCGACATAGGAAACCAGACGAGCCCCAGGGGCGATTTGCGTGGTCGCGGCCAGCGCTCGGCCTGCCGAACCATATATGGCGTCCCACAGCGGCTCGACGCATCGTTCGCGGTACACGCCGCCGACAATCGTGAACGTGGTCATACGCGGGCAATCCGCACGTCGTAGATGCCGCCGTTGATGGTCATGATGGTGGCTTCATAGTCGAAGCCACGGTCGATGCAGGTGATGACGCTAAGGTAGTTGGCCATTGTCAAAGACCCGGCCCGAACACCAGGTGTTCTCTCCACGACCAGTACGGGGGCGGCGCCTGTCCTATCGACTGCGACCTGCAGGGTATTCCCCGGAACCATGCCTGCAAGAATGGCTGCTTGCGGGCTGTTAATCGGCCCGCGCAGCACGATCATGCATGAATCCGCCGCCCCCCCACCGGCTCCGCCCGCCTGCGCGCCGCCTGTTTGACCCGACCCATAGCTTCTGGAGTCGCTACGCGTTCCGCCACTACCTGACATTGATTCTCCCCCCATTCGAGTAGGGGCAGACGCTCGTCGATCGGCGTTTCACCGTCAATCAGTAGTTTCATCAGTGAGCGGTCCAGTCGCCGCATCGTCCCCCACATGATGGCGTCGATAAGCGATGCCTTGGCGCCGGCACCGATGCAGAAGTCCAGGAAGCGGCGCTCCAGATCCAGGTAATGACGGGCGGGATCGGCCTTGTCCGGGAACACGCCCATGTGGACGCAGGCCCGCACGATATGAACGTCGAGAATGGCGACCGCATCGCTACCGCGCCGGTTCCGAACAATCCACGATGCCGTCTTGGGGCCAATGCCTGGTAGCCCGCACAAGGCGTCTCGCAGCTCCAGATCGCCGAGGTCGTCCTCGTCGATCTCGTTCAGGCCGGCGAGTGTGCCAGCTAGATACTTCGCTCTTTGGGAGGCGAACCGATAGCGGATTTGACGGCCGTGTACGGTCAGGGGCTCTGTCAACAAGCGCTCCGCCCACGCCAGATCGTGCGCGCCTTCCGGATCGGCGTTCAACGCATCGATCACTCGCTCGGAGGCAGCAAGCCCAACTTCCGCCGGGGCGCCATGGCCGCCCAGCAAACACGTCACCACTTCTTCGACCAGCGTGTTGCAGAGCTGGAACCCTTCCGCCGGCGTTCCTTCGAGCCAAGCTTGGCTGACCCAGAACGCCGGGGTTAGGGCGTGTTCGAAAGCGCCCCAGCGGACCCCTGGCATGACCCACTCGTCAGCGTCTGGAAGATCCAGAAAGCGATAATTTCCGTCCGAGCCGCCGATGATGCGTTGCAAGGTCCGAAGCTCCATGTAATGCATACAATTTGTATGCATTACATGGTGTTTGGTCAACCGAAATATGCTCGATACGGACGCTATCAGGCGGAGGATTTCGGAGCTGGGCTTAAGCCAGGCGCAGGTCGCGATCGCCTGCGGAATGACCCAGCCACACCTCAGTAAAATCCTCTCGAACGCCGTCAAGCCGGGGAAGAAGGCCACGTCCGCATTGGAGGCGTGGCTCAGTGGGGAGAAGGCGACATCCACCGTCGATCAGCTCGGGAGGCTCGCTGCACGCCTAGAGGCGACCACGCCTGCAAAACGTATGCATGTCATGCAATTTCTAGCGACGCTTGAGCGCCTTCTCTAGGCGAAAGGCGCCTAGAGAAGGCGGGAGGCAAAGCGGCGGCTTGCCGGCTTCGTTGCCGATGGCGAGATCAGGCAAATACCTTCGACTTAAACCTTGGCGTGCCGATATCCGGGGGTCCTCGATGTTTGGCCATGGCGATGTTGAGATGTTGAAGTGCAAGCAGCATCTGAACCGAAGCGGCCAGTCCACGATTTGGCTCAAAGGCGATCCTGGCAAGAGCAGCCGACACCGGCCTGCTTGTCGCCGGGATGCACCTCTACTTCCCGGCTTTACCAGGGTGCGCCGAGACGGCGATGCGTTTGCAATGGCGCCTGTCCCGTGGGGGCATCCCGCCTTCTAGGAGAATGTAGTCGTTGGCGCGGCGTATGGAAAATCTGCCGCGCCATCGCTCACGACCTAGTCAGCTTCATGAGGCGAGTAGTTGAAGGTCGTGCAGTTGGTGTGACATCGCCTAGGTGGTTCGCAACGGGCGAACTGGCGAGTCGCATCGCGAACAAATAACCCTGCTATCTACAGTTGATATTCTGTACGGCCCGCTAGACAGTCGCGGGCATCAAGTCAGCCAACCGATCAAGCGGTTGCGATGGGGGGGTAGGACGATGACGACCGAGGCAGAGGCTTTCGCGAGTATCGTGACATGGTCTGCGGATCAGCCGGCCTGGCAGCGTGACGCCCTTCGCCGTCTAGTTTTGCAACAGGGCATTGAGACCGACGAAATTGATCAACTCGCCGCGATCTGTAAGGGCGTTGAAAAGGCCGTGGCGCTGGAGGCTGGGCACCTCAGCGATCCGAACCGCGACCACGGCGATGTCTATCTTCGCGGAGTCAGTGGGGTGCGGCACGTCAGCGCCTTAGCTCCCGGACAGAGACTGAGCGTTCGCAAGGACGGCCTCACAGTAGTGTACGGTGATAACGGATCCGGGAAATCTGGTTATGCGCGAATCCTGAAAAAGGCATGCCGCGCACGCGGTGCCGGCAGCAAGGTCGAAGAGGTCATCCCCGACATCTATGACCAGAATCCCGGTACTCCGACGGCGAATATCGAATATTCAATCGGCGGCCAGAACCGCGTCTGTAGCTGGACGTTAGGCTCGCCCGCAGATGGAGCACTGTCAGGCGTCAGTGTTTTCGATTCGAGGACGGCCAATGTCCACGTCGATGACACCAATGACGTCGCCTACACGCCCTTTCCTTTGAAGGTTCTGGGCCAACTCGCCGTTCTATGCCGCCACGTCAAAGAGAGGCTCGCGGCGGAGATCGGTCGGCTCAAAGATCAAACGCCACATGGCCTAAACTCTCCCACGTGTTCGGCAGACACAGAAGTTGGGCGTCTCATAGCTGCCCTGTCCGGCAATACCGACACCGCTAAGATCGAAACCCTTTCCACGCTTAGCCAAGAGGAGAGCGACCGCCTTGCTCAGCTCACGTCAGACTTAGCCGATGATCCGCAGCGGCTTGCCAGACAGCTTGCCGCCCTCAAAGGGAGAACATTGAGCCAAATTCAAAAGCTGGATCTCCTAGTCGGCAGCGTATCCGACGCCAACTTCGCGCATCTCGATCAGCTTCGACGGGAAGCCACCATTGCCCGCGAAGCGGCCGACGCGGCGTCCGCTGCACTATTTCGCGACGAACCAATTCCGCAGATTGGTACCGAGGCATGGCAGACCCTATGGGAAAGCGCCCGAGCTTTTTCTCAGCAGGACACCTACCCAAGTCGTGAATTCCCCGCGACTGACGATGGCGACGTTTGCGTGCTGTGCCAGCAGGAGCTGTCGAGTAGCGCCATTGAGCGCCTGAACCGTTTCGAGGCGTTCGTGCAGAATGACAGCCAGGTCCGCGCCGATGAATCTCGCCAAAGATTCAACGCAGCGGTCGAACTGTTCGAGGCCGCGCGCCTCTCGTTCGCGGAGCTCGAAGCTATCGAGGGCTCCATTCGCGACGACCTGCAGCAGGCCGCTTTGGCCGATGAGGTGAGGACGGCTGTTGTCCGTTCGGTGTGGCGCCACAGGCAGATCAGGCGAAGCCTGCGCGAAGGTTTGGCGGTTAGAACGGAAGCCTCCGCTTACAATAAGCAGGGATTGCTCGACTGCATCTCAGGACTCGACCGCCGAGCGGAGAGTCTCATGGCTGACGCAGGATCATCAGAGCGCGCCGCGCTTCTCAACGAGAAGGCCGCTTTGGCGGATCGGCAATGGTTGGCTGGAATGAAGGCGGATGTTCTGGCCGAAGTAAGCCGCCGCAAAGAAATTGCGGGCCTAGAAAAGGCTCAACGGGATACAGCAACAACAAAAATCACGAGCAAGAGCACTGAGGTGGCGGCGGCGTTGGTTACGGACGCTCTCCGCGCTCAGTTTACTCGGGAGGTCGACAGTTTCGGGATCGCTGGACTGGCGTTGGAGTTGCGCCAACAAAGCAGTAGCCAGGGGGTCCCTCGGTTTAAAGTTGCTTTAGTCAGAAGGCCGGATGCGAGGGTGGCTCAGGTGCTCAGCGAGGGGGAGTACCGATGCACTGCGTTGGCCGCCTTCATGGCTGAGCTATCAACGACAGAGAGTCGATCCGGCATTGTGTTTGACGATCCTGTCTCCTCACTGGACCACATGCATCGTGAGGCCGTGGCCAAACGCCTCGTGGCTGAAGCGGCGAGCCGGCAGATTGTCGTTTTCACGCACGATCTCGCCTTCCTTTTCGAACTCCAGCAAGCCGCTCGCGACATGGGCCTGGACGCTTTTGACGTAAGCTCGGTAGCGAAAGGCACGGACAAAGCCGGCTTCACCTACGCCGATCCACCGTTCAAAGCCCGCAAGGTTGAGCAAATCGTCGCTTCGCTCACCAACCAGCTCAACAATGAGCGGCAGCACTGCGATCAAGGTAACGAGGAGGCTTGGCGAAACAGTATCAAGTCAATTGTCGGTACGCTTCGAGACACTTGGGAAATCGCGGTTGAACAAGCTGTATCTCACGTCATTCGTCGCCTTTCCAACAAGGTGGACACAGGAAAGTTGATCAAGCTGACAGTGATAACGCCAGAGGATTGTGAGGCGATGCGCGACGGTTACGGCCGTTGCTCAGAGCTGCTTCACAGTTCTGCGAGAGAATTGAACCGTGGAATGCCACGACCAGACGCTGTGGAACGGGAAATCAAGGCTCTATCGGACTGGATCGCTGATCTAAAAACTCGCCAAGACCGCGCCAAGTTGAACTGAAGGCTTTAGCGAGGGCGGTGGCTTGGCAGCGACTGGCTCCGAAGCCTTTCATGTTTGGCAGCAGGGCAGTGATCACACCCAGCAGCGGTTGATAGAACCGTCGTCCAGGTCGGGTCGGCATAGGCCGAAAGAGAGCGAACGGCGCGGAGCCCAGGAATGAGAACCAGATCCCCTGCGGACTACAATTGCATATGCTCAGTCCTAGCTCATCCTCAATGTGCGCGCGCTAAAGAAGGCTCCCGTCTGAAGCTTGATGATGACGACTGTTCTTGTTATGTTCACAGATAGCGCGGCGCGTCTGCAAGGCCTGCGCATCGCCCTTTGTCGCATAATTCATTAAAACTCGCATTCCGGAATGGAATGGACAAAAGGACTGCGATTCGACAAGGTCGCGCTCGAGGTACGTCGGGAACGGCCTCGGTGACCCACTACGAGGCCCTGCAGGAGATCCAGCGCATCATCGCGGCCGCGATGCCGCCCGACAGCGGAGCCACTGTCTCTGGTCTGCTGGGGGACATTTCGGGCCCGCTCGCAGCCGTGGGCCTCGATCCCATCTCGGACGTCCAGGACATAACCGATGCGCCGGCGGAACCGTGCGAGGTGATTGATCTCTTTCCCGGCCGAGAGTCGACGTAACGATAGGGCCGCCCCTTGCGGAGCGGCCCTCTTTCTGCCGGCGGCTTCTTGTCAGAGCGCGAGTTACCGCTTCCAGGCCAGACCCGGGATTTCCGGCTCGCCTTCGATGAGGATTGCGGAGGCGCCGGTGCGAGCTTCGATGGCCTGCACCGTCCCTCGGAGCATGTTTTCCGTGAACTCCTGCGGCGTCCCGACCAGACGGTTGGCCAGAGCCCGGCCGAGGCGTTCGGTCACGCCGCCACCGCTCATCGCGGTGTCGCTGGCGAACATGTTCAGGTGATAACCCTGCCGGTCCTCACGCGCGTAGGGGAACAGGCAGAGCGTGGTGCGCAGCTCCTGGCTGCCCGAGACCCGGCGCGTGACGTGGGCGGTCCAGACAGCGCCGTCGCAGGTCGCGACCATGAACTGCTGAGTGCTGACCCCGCCCAGGGCGGCAAGTCCGGCAAGGCGGCTCTCCGCCAGCGGGTTCGACAGCACGAAGCGGCCGGGTTGCTCCGGAGTCTGGACGGCGATCGGACGGTTCGACTGAAAGTCGCTGGCGTAGCCCTCAAGGACGCGTTCTGCAGCGTCGATAATCACGCCCTTGGCGGCTTCCGTCTCGATGTCGATGATTGCGTAGGCTTGATAGCTGCGCTGACGGTTTTGCGCTTCTGCAGCGCTGGCGATGCCGGCGGCTGCGAGGAGCGCGGCGGCGGCGGCCGCGATGGATTTCATCTTCATTGGTGGGAACCCCTACCCTCACTTGGAAACGATGTTGAAATATCCCACGTCGAGGGTGGTCGACGTAAGTGCAGCGTCACAGATCCGGGCACGCTTGGCGTTTTGCGCGATCTGCGAGATGATGTTGCCGTCCTAGTTGCATGGAGGCCGTCGTGGTAGAACCGAACAAGAACACCAAGGAGACCGATGCCATGCAAGCCGCCCCTTCGTCTTTGAACCTGTCGCCGCAAGCCCAGCGCGTCTTGGAGGCCCAGCTGAATTTCGCGCTCGCGGGTCCGGGACTGATAGCCGGGGCGGTCGCGACCTATGTGTTCGCCGCCATCATGACCGTGGCCCTCCTGGGGGCGGTGTTTTGGGGAATCTCCTACGCCTTGGAGACGGGGAACCCACTGGCGTTGCTTTCGCTGGGACTGCTTCTGTTTCTCGCCGTGCCCTACATCACTGTCCTCAATGCGAACCGACTGCTGAAAGCTCGCCGTTCGCAGGGCTGAAGCGGCTCCCACGAATTCGCAGACGATAGAACGGCCGCCCCTCACCGGGCGGCCGTTTTCTTGTGCGGTCACGTGCCGTACCGGCGGCCCAGACGGGCGCTACCTTGTTCCTGCTGAGTGTCCTCGACATTCCGGCTGTTCCAGAGCGAGGTATCGGCCGGTCGATGAGCATCGATCACGCCGCCGCCCTCCCTGACATCCTCGCGGATAGAGTCACGCAGAGCTGAATTGAACACCGGACGCAGTACCGGTTCGCCGGCGTCGTTGGCCACGCCTCCGCCTGGCACACGACTACGGACGTCGGGCTCGCCGTCACCACTGTCGCCCGCCCCCCGGGCGCTGCGCGAGGTCTGGGCTTCGGCCGCCCGTTCCGCCCGCTCTTCCCGCTCGGCTTGCCATCCAGACGTGCCGGGCGCGAACTCGCTGGTTCCCGATCCGGGTTGACCCAGCCCCGCCAAGGTCACCCCCTGACGGAGGCTGCTGCCGTCCCCGCCGGGCTCGAGCAGCCTTACTTGTTCGGGTTCCATCTGCCGGACGGTCTGGCCGATCTCCCGGCCCTGGACGACCTGTTCCGGCGCAGCAATTTTCATCACCTCTTCCTGACGGAAGGATTGCTCAAGCTCGCGAACCATCGCGGTTTCGCCAGCCGACCCGCGGCCGGACATGATGTAAGCGGCCCGTTCCTCGTCGATCACGCCGCCGTAGGCGTCCCGCTGGCCCACGAGACGCTGCATCGCATACTCGGTGAACTGGTTGTTGAGGTTCTGGTCGATCGTTGCCGAGTTGGTCTTGGTGAAGTCCGCACGCTGGTCATAGGACCTCGCTTGCGATTCCGACTGATCGGCGGCGTCCATGATGCTTCTGGTCGACGAGAAGGTGTCGGAGATCTTCTCCGAGGACATCGACTGCGCCGTCGACGTCTGGCTGAAGGTGTTCGACGCAAAGTTGGCCGTGGTGCGATCCACGCGGTCCGTGAACCCTGCCGAGGACAGGGCCGTGCGAGCGGCTTGGACTTGGTCCGTCTCAGTGGTGTTCCGGGAGGCGGACGCCTCGACGCCGACAGTTGCGCGCCCTCCGGCCCTCACACCAGAACCCAGCACGCCTTGCCCAGGTGTTCCGACCGATCCTTCAACAAAGGCTTCGGCGGCCGCCCGGGCCACGGCCTGTTTGGCTGTCGACTCCGAGTAGCCATGCGTCCGCTGCAGGTTCTGCGAGACCTGGTCCATCACCTGATAGGTGGAGCCCCACGTGTCCCGTTCCTCGGATCCCATGGTGCGGGTCTTGCTGTCGCTTTGCAGCCAGCTGTTGACCCGCTCGACACCTTCCGACGCCACCCGCGACTGTGCCTCGGACACACTGCGGCGCAGGGCCTGCGCCTCTTCACGGCGCATTCCTGCGGCTTCCACCAGCGCCGAGCTCACGCCCTCGCTGAAGCGGGCGTTCCACGCCGTATTCGACATCGAGGACGTCAGGGTCCGCGCGCCATTGGCCCCATACTCCGTGCGGTTCAGATTGCCGTCCGTCGTCCGGAAATTGCCCTGATCCATCTCGCCCGAGGTCACCCAGCGATTGGCGCTGCGGTTGTTCCAGGACGCGTTCTCGAAGGCCGTGTTGCCGAAGGAGAAGTTGCCCGTCGTCGCGGCCGCACCCGCTGCCTCTGCCCCGCTCCGGAACTGCGACAGCAAGGCCTCGCCCTGACTGCCCACGGCCATCGCGCCCTTGGTCAGCATCCCGGCCAGAACCGGGATCATCATGGTCATGACGCCGGCGACGCCGGCGATGTCCGCATTGACGGAGCCGATCGCCTCAAGGTTTGCGATCTTGATGCCCGGTGCGCTGTCCGGAATGTAGGCTGCAGCGGCCGACTTGGTCGCGGCGGTCCCCATGCTGATCTTGTGCACGATGACGTACATCGGGCCCCAGAGCTGCAGATACAGGAACCCTGTCAGGTAGCCCTGAATCATGCGCGGCCCCAAGCCAGGCAGGAGGAAGGCGGGGAACAGGACCGGGAACATACCGATGAAGAGCAGATCGACGACGATCTTGAGGATCACGATCGCCTTTTCGGCCACGCCACCCAGCAGCTGCTGGGTGTTGCGGGTCTGAACCTCGGCTTGCGTCTCGGCCATGACGGCGACCGCATCGCCGCCGGCCTCGGCCGAGAAACCCGTCACCCCACGTCGCACGGCATTGGCCATAAGGACCTGCTGGAACGTCGACGTCGCGTCGCGCGACGCGCCCAGCATGTAGGGATGCAGCGTGCCCAGCTCATTTTGGAAGGCGGCCTGCAGCTGGCTCTCGTCCAGCTCCGGGCGCAGCCTCCGCTCGAACAGTCGCATCGAGGAACTCAGGGTGGCCGTCCAGTCGGCGTTCAGGCGCTGCGCCGCCACCGTGCATGAAACGATCTCACGGCTGGTCGGGTTGTAATACTCGATCGAGCGGCCGGGGTTCGTGCCCTTGGTGACCGTGATGTAGGTCCACAAGTCGTTCTGGCGCGCCAGCTCTCCGGACGAGTAGTGGCCGTCGAGAATGTCGTAATAGACGCAGCCGCGAACGAAGGCGTGCAGGTTCTGTTCAAAGCGGGGATCCGCGATCCGGGCCGTGCGCAGCCGCTCGAACACCTTGGCGCCGTAGATCATCCCGGTGTTGGAGTATTGCGTCGCTTCCGGATCGCCAAAGGCGGTCTCCGTCAGCTCGATCACCCGGTGACCTACCCGGCTAGTGAGGCTGGCCGTCATCCCCACCCCGAGAGGCACGTTGGCGACGTCGGCGCCGGTCAGCGCCGGGTCGAAGACGTCGGTCACATGCACCTGGACCTTCGGCACCCAGAGGATCCCGTAGGAAATGTAGGCGATCAGAAACCAACGCAGGATCTTGCCGACGTTGAAGTCGAAGACCGCCTTCAGGATGCCCATCATCAGGCCGAGGACCAGCGCCAGCCGGATCAGCGACGAGATTCCGCCCGTCCCCGCCAAGAGGGCGACGGCCTGGAAGATATCGCGGTAGTATGACCCGCCGCCGTAGGTGATGACCTCGACCGTTTCCATGGGGTGTCCTTAGTTCGGGGTCTGCGAAGCGGAGAACGCGATCGCGTCTCCAATCCGCGTGCCAATGCGGGCGGTCAGGACCTGTTCAGCCTGCTGAGTGCGGGAGATCATCGCCTCGATCGACGACGTCTTCTCTGCAACGAGGGACTGCTTGGCGCCGATGTTCTGGCGGACGGTGTCGATGCTCGCGCGCCACTGGTTCAGCTGGCCCTCGTCCATGCCGACCATGTTGCGAGCCCCGTCCTCGACCATGGACACCGACCGGTTGAGCCAGGTGTAGAGGAGGTCCAGCGCGATGATGTCCGAGTATTGCGCCAGAGTGCCGGCGGCCGCTGCGCCTTGCTGGGCCGTGTAGACGCTGGCCATCTTGTAGACGGGCAGGCTCACCATGTTCAGGAAGTCCTGTTCCTGCGCGTTGAGCGTCTGCCGCGCCTGGATCTTGCCCACGATGCCCCGAAGCATGGCCTCAACGCGGTTCTTCAGCGCCTTGCTGGCCACCAGGTTCTGCGAGCCGCCGTATTTGACCGGGTTCAGGCAGAGTTCGACCGTGTCGCAGCGGTGCGTCCGGAGGCTCCCGCCGTCCAGCAGCTTGGTGATGACGCCGTCGTCGTCGGCGTCGGCCGGAATCACGTCGATGATGCACCCGTTGTTGTCCGGGCAGCGGTAGATGATCGTCCCGGTCAACGTCATCATCAGTTCGGCCAACTCGCGGTCGCCCGCCAGAAGCGGATGCTGCTTGGTCGCCTCCCAGGCGATGTTCTTGTTGACCGGGATCGACTTCTTGTCCTGGGCCGGAAGGTTGTTGAGGTTCTGGGCCAGGCGGTTCGGGCAGTCATGTCGGGCCGCAATCCGGTCGGAGTAGAAGCCGCGATACGTGGAAAGGTCCGTGCAGACCTGCATGGAGGCCGTGTCGCTCCGGCCCCACAGCCCGCCTACGAGGGCCTGCGCCTGCTGGCAGGAGCTCATGTTCTGGGCGTTGACCTCGTTGGCCAGCTTCTGCAGCGACTCGATCTGGTCAGCCACGATGGGGGACAGGCTCTTCAGCGCCAGCATGAAGGCATAGCTGATCGCGTTCGACGCGACCGACTTCATGTGGGCGACCAGCTGGTCGCTGTTGATGAAGGAGAAACCGCCGGTGAAAATGTCGATACCGCCGCAGCCGGCGCGAACGGACGGCATCTGGATCGACCCGATCTGGGTCGTTTCCTGCGGCGTCCGCACCGCCATGTTGCCCAGCGTGTAATAGCCAGCGCTCTGCCCCTGGAAGGCAGTCGGGCCGGTGACGTTCGCCGAACCCAGCGAACTGGACCAATAGGTGTCCATGCTGCTGTTCACGTCGCTTGCGGGCGCTGCGCTCGACAGGAGCGTGAAGGAGGCCGCGACGACGCTGGCCAGCGCGGCCCGGCGCCGACGTCGGCCCTTCAACTTGGCGATAGGATCAGCGCCGGGGGCGCGATGGTCGTTCTTGCGCTTCATGAGCGTTGCTCCTTTAGAAATCTGTGCCCGGCTCTTTGGAGAGCAGGACGAAAAGACGTTCGGCGATGTCGTCCATCGCCATGACACCGGCCCCGGCGTAGGTCAGACAACCCTGGGGCTTGAGGCACGGCAGCAGCTCGAGGATTTGACCGTTGCTCCCGCGGACCCGCGTCGGCCGGATCTGACCTGTGCGCGGATCCATGTCGGACTGTTGGAAGAACAGGAGCGCCGGCGTCGTTTGCCGCACGCCCCACGCCGCCAGCTGGCCCTGGTCACGCACCGCGCCGGGGAAGTGCGGGTTCGGCGCGCCGTCGGCCGACACCGCGCGCACCGTCATCCCGTAGCGATCGGAGAAGGCCTTTACGATCGGACTGGCGATCGTGCAGGCGCCGCAGCTGCCCCGGTAGACGTAGAAGACCCCGACGCGGGTCGACACCCCGCGCAAGAACAGGTCCCGATCCGCCATGCGGTCATCGGTCCAGCCATGCTTGGCCACTTCTGTCACCGGCCGGCGCACGGTGTAGTCGAGATCCGGATTGGTCCACGTCAGCCGCCTATAGTGGTCGGCGAAGAGGCCGCCCCGTTCCAGGGCGACCTGCTGCAGACGGTAGTAGCGCTCGACGGTCTCTGGCGTCGGCCGCCAGACGGCAATCGACCGGGCTTCCTCGAGCTGGCGCTGATACTCCTCCAGCTCGCGTACTTCGGGCGGCGTGGCGGCGCTGATAGTCGGTAGCGGCGCGGCCTCTTCGGCGGGCTCAGGCGGGGTAGGTCGCTGGCAGTAGAACCACATGCCCAAGTCGCGACCGCAATACTCTTCAGAAGCGCCGCTCGCGGCTGGCGCGGGCTGCGTCTGATACGGCGATTGGGCCCGGACCGGGCCGGTCAGCATCAGCGAGGCGGCAAGGCCAGCCGCCATCGCGAAGCCGAACCGTTGCGGGATCGAGAACGAGATCATGGAGTCTACCTGGTTGTGGGGAGATTGGCGGACGCTCACGGCTGGCCCCCGCCCGCTTCGTTGGTTTCGCCGGGCCCGGGCGAGCCGTTGCCCATCAGGCTTTCGATGCTCTGCTGAATCCGGCCGACAGTGCCGCCGGCGTCGGGCGTCGAGATCTGATCCATCAGGCCCGCCGTGAACTCGGAGAAGTCGACGTTCGACAGGTCCAGTTGCTGGAACTGTTCGACCGTGAACCCGGAGCAGTCGGCGTCTTTCGGCGTGCCCCAACCCTTGCCGATTTGCGGGCGGCCCGCCTGGTGGACGATCTTCGCTAGCGTCCCTTCGAAGGCGCAGTAGCGCATGGCCTTCTCGGTGCAGATCCCGAAGAACGACTTCTGAGAGCAGTATGTCCCGACATAATGGGTCGCCTTCGCCTCCTGACGCGTCATGAGGGTCTTCTCTTCCTCAGAACACTGCGTCAGGCCTAGATCGACGCCCCAACCGCTGTCCTTGCAGCAGTTGCGGAAGCCGAGGACGGCCTTGCGGCACCGCATCGGCTGGCCTTTGAAGATCGTCAGGTCCTTTTCGTAGTCCTCGCCCGCCATCTGAGCGATCAGAAGCGCGGCCAGGGCGTCCGGCATGTCGGTGTCGCCCTCATCTTCGTTCCCGACGCACATGTTTCCGATGCAGACCCGCGTCTGGCATGAATTCCGGGTTTCTTCGGTGACCACTTCCTTCTTGCATTCGTAGACGTTCTCCCACGCCCGGCATTGGGCGGCGGGCACATCGTCGAGGCAGACCTGTTCCTTCATCTCGCAGCCGGAGGGCGGCGAGCAGTTGTTCCCGGGCTCGCCCATCGTTTCGCAGGTGTAGGTGTCCGTCTCTTCCCAGCACGGCGGCGTGACGGGCACGCCATTTGGCCCGATGCGGGTTTCGCCCGGCTGCGAGCAGGTCGTGCTGGTTAGCGTGCAAGCGCCGTTGCCCCGGGAGGGGCAGGCGTTGTCGTGCATACCGCCACCCGTCCAGTCGATCGGCGTCTCGACCACGGGCTCGTTCGGCACCGGGTTCTCGCAGCGATAGCGGTTCAGCTGCAGCGAGCAGGAGCCGTCCGGCGCCGTGCCGGCGCAGCTTTGCCCGATCAGCTGACAGCTGGCCACCGGCGCACAGGTGTTGACGGCCGTCGCACGATCACAGGTCCAGGACTCGCGCCGTTTCCACGGATTACGTGTCACCGACAGGCCATTGATCACCCGCGTCTCATTGCCGATGACGACCACGTTCGACGTCAGCCGGCACGCCGGGTCATTGCGGTTCGTGGCGCATGGGTCGGTCCAGTATTCCCCGACTACCTCCCGCGGCGTCTCGATAGGCGTTCCCCCGCCGTTGGCGGGGTTCTCGCACCGATAGGTCCGGTCATAGGCCGTGCAGTTTCCGGCCCTGTCCTGCGATGCACACGTCTGAGACTGCTGAACGCAGCCGACGAACGGCGTGCAGCTGTTCACCGTCGAGGACGACGAGCAGATGTAGTCTTCCCTGACGGTCCACGGGTTCCGCGTCACCTGCAGCCCATTGATCGTCCGGGTCTGGCTGCCTTCGATGACCACCTCGCCCTGCTTCACGCAGGCGCCATTCCCGGCGAGGGCGTTGCAGCCGTTGTCCCAGGTGTCGGAGACGACGTCGCGGATGACTTGGCTCGGCGTCCCCGCGCCCGGGACCTGGTCCTCGCAGCGGAACCCTTGTTCGAAGCGGGCGCAGCCGCCCGAGGGGTCGGTGTAGGTGCGCTCCGAACCTGTGCAGGTCCCGCCGGCATCGGTGGCGAGGCATCGCTCACCCGTCAGCGCCATACCGGCCGGGGCGGCGCAGCCCGCGTAGTCCGTCCGGCTTCCGCAGGTGTAGCGCCGCGCATACTTCCAGCATTCGCGATAGACCGACGTCCCATCAATCATGCGACTGCCGGCGGGCTCGGTGCAGACATCGCCGGTCATCCGGCAGGTCGTGTCGGCCTCAAGCGGCGCGCAGGTGTTGTTGGTTTTGACGCCTTGGTCTCTGCCCGGCCCCGCCGTTTTGACGTAGAATTTGAGCCAGTGGGGATTGGTCGATCTGGAGCTCCACCCGGTCCGACCGAAGCTGTCGCCCAGGATCTTGTTCATGTCCGAGATGTTGAGGCCGTTGGGGCAGTTGGCCGAGAATTTCCAGATCGTGCCTTCCTTGCGGTAGTTGCTGATCGTGCACCCGGAGTAGGCCGCTACATCGGCCGCCGTCGTCACCGCGCGCCAGGATTCACCGTCAAAGGTCCCGGTCGGAAAGATCTCCACGACCTGGTTCACATCGCAGAATTTATCGACCGAAGTCCCCGCATAGCCTTGCTGACAGACATAGCTGGACGGCAGGCCCGAAGGCGCAGCGCAGACGCGCCCGCCGGAGGCCACGCATCCCGGTTGACCGTTCGCCGTACAGGCGGCGTTCGGGGCATGGGTCGATCCGTTCCACGTCTGAACGCAGCCATACTGATAGTCCTCGTCCACCACGACGATGCGCCGCCGCTGGCAGCTCGCGGGCGTGTGCGTCCACACCGTCCCGGTCTTGCAGGAGTAGACATAATCCTCGTCGACCGTGACGACGCGCTCAGGCTCACAGGTCCGGGTTTCAGACCGCCACTGGTTACCGGCCTGACACTGGTAGACGTAGTCCGTGTCGAATTCCGGCTTGTAGATCCGCGTGCAGCTCTGAGGCTGGTTCGTTACCGGCGTCGCGGTCTCACAGGTGTAGAGGCTTTTCTCCTCGTGCGTGACCTGCGTCGTCTCCTGCTGGCACGACGTATTCGCGTCCCCTGTCAGGTCCCCAACCTCGTTGCCCGGATCACCGAGCAAATCCAGCGACCGCTTCAGCCAGTCGTCGTTGTTCGACAGATCATAGCGGGCGGCGTTCACGGAGCCGCCGCCAATGACCTGCAGGTATTCGTTGCCGGGCGCATTGGCCTCGCCGGCGCTGATCAGCCGGTTGGGATCGCTGCTGTAGCCAGACCAGCCGGTCGTATCTCCCCCGGCGCCGGGCACGACCTGGCCGGGGTCGCCGAGCGGCGGGGGTGGATTGCTGCCGGCGAACCCGCCCGCTCCCCCGTCGCCCGACGTCGTGGTCTGAGCGAAAACAGGCAGGACGCCGCCCATAAGGGCGACGCCGCACGCGATTACTACGGCGCTACGCGCCTGCTTCAACAGACCTCGATAGGACACAGTCCATCACCCCTCTAACCGG
Organism: Alphaproteobacteria bacterium; assembly: GCA_018820665.1. Taxonomy (GTDB): domain Bacteria; phylum Pseudomonadota; class Alphaproteobacteria; order Caulobacterales; family Caulobacteraceae; genus Brevundimonas. The sequence continues at coordinate 18,352 of JAHJNW010000086.1, forward strand.
GCCAAAGCCGCTCTCGCGACGTCGGGCGCTTGGTCACCGCCCTGGGCCAACAGGCGCAGAGCTTCCGCGAGGCTGATATTCCCCGCGAGGCGGTCGTGAGGGGTTGCCACGCTATCGCAGTCGACGCCCTGGTCACACGGTTGGACCGGAGCCTTGGCTGCAATAAACGTCGGTACGCGTTCGACACCAAAGGCCCGAAAGACCTGAGGCTCGATCGCCACGCCGCCGATGCTATTCTCGTCGAAAATCTCTTTCGCAGCAACTAACGTTTGCTCAAAAGACCCATTCACCAGACCGCGAATGACGACTTTGGCCCCCGCCTTGTTCGCGTCGAGCGCCAGCTGCCGCAGTGCGGGCTTCGGCATCGTCAGCGACACGGCGATGTAGAGGGCTCCCTCGTCCTCGGGCTGCGCTGAGGCGATCTCGGCGGCATCGCCGAAGAACGGATCATTCTTCAGCATCGTCATCCCACGCTGCAGGTTCTGACGGTTCGTCGCGGCGAGGGTCTCGGCCTCCTGCCGATACTCCTGCCCCCGCTCCTGGACCTGAGTGGCCCAGCCCTGAAGCGCCTCCTCGGCCGAGCGCCCGCGGGCCTCGGCCTGGTCGATCAGTTCACGGGCGGCCGCTCCGAGCGCGCCCGGGTCCTGTGCCCACGCCGGGGTGGAAGCCCACATCACGGCCCCGCCGGCCAGCAGCGAGCCCGCCATGGAGAAGGCGACCCACTGGTTACGGAAACCGAGGCACAGGAAGGTGATGGCGGCCGCCAGGACGCCTATGAAACCGGCCCAGCACGCCAGCGTGCCGGAGAACGACGGTAAGATGGAATCGAGCATGGTCCTGCCCCTTATGGAATGACGGTGACGCAGCAGTTCCGCTTGCGCCAAACGAGGAAGCCGTAGTCCTCACCCTTGATCGGGATGGTCTTCCCGCTCTCGTAGGGGACCGTTGAGGAGCCGATCGCGGGGCACGTGAACGGGCCGCGCGTGTGGCGCACGGGGTTCACCAGCTGGAAGCGGTACTGGCGCTTATCCATGATCGGCATCTTGTATTTCGAGCAGACCGCTTGCGGCCCGCTCGTACCGTCGGCCAGCAGTTGCCGGTGCATCTTGAAGGCGAAGCGTTCGGCCGCGAGCAGAGCGCCCTGAATGTCCGAATACTCACCCGAGATATTGCCGTTCATCGGGTACATCGTCCCCTGACAGCCCGCGCACCAGAACATCTCGTGACGGGCGTGACCGGCCGTCGTCGAGGCACAGTCGACAGAACAGGCGGCCGTCGCGATCGGGTTGGCGAAGATCAGCGCTTCAGGGTGGATCAGGATCGAAAGGTGATCGTCCTGCCAAAGCGGATCCAGTTCGGTGATGTAGGCGATATCGAAGGAGGTCCGCTCGACGCACAGGAAGTCGGTCAGCAGTTCCAGCCACACCATGACCGGATAGACGTACCAGTGGACGTGATACGCGGACCGGTCGGCCACCCCGTCGCTCTTGCGCGACGACTTGCCGGGATAGCCGAAGCCCGGATCAATCTTCACTCCGCCCAGGTTGACGAAGCAAAAGGGCCGCTGGGTCACGTCGGCCAGACGCGCGGGTTCCCAGAACCCGACCGACAGCCCAATCCGGAGAAAGAGCGGCGGCGGGGCCGGACAGGCGCACACGGGCGACGACGGATTCGGCGTGTCAGGCTTGTCGCCCTTGAACAGGGGAATGGATCCCAAGGTCAGGGGGAAGAGGCACGACCAGCACACGTCGGTGATGGGATTGACGAAGCGACCTTCGCAGGGGGCCGCGTCAGCCGGGTCCTGCGCAGCAACCGCCGTGGCCGCCCCCGAGACAGCGGCGACCGCCGCCGCGCTAGCAGCCAGAGCGCTTCCTTCCGTCGCGGCCGCGCTCACCGGGGCAAAGACCATCAGGGTCGCCGCCGCTACGGCGCCGACTCGCGAGAACAGGCGTTTCATGTCCACGCCTCCAGCGCCGGGCCCAAGGCGGCGGAGCCGACCAGGACGAAAACGCACCATGCGATTTCGACGCCGGTCACGGCCGGACCTCCGAGATCCGAAGCTTGTCGCCGTCCTTCTCGACGCGCGCCGGAACCTGTCGGATCCCGAAGTGGGTCGACAGTTTGGCCTCCTGGTCGAAATAGAACTGGACCCGCCGGCGGCGCATCAGCTCCATCGGCGCGCCCTTGGTCAGAATGAGCCGCACACGATGCTCGCCGCCCTCACGCAGCTGGCCGACAGCCCAATCGACCTGGGCGGCGTCGTCGCCGTCGAGGAAGATGAGGATGCGGTCAAACCCGGGCAGGCGTTCCAGCGGATTGATCCGTTGGCCCGCGCGGGCAAAGACGCGCCCGCGATGGTCTGAGAAGTCCTGCGGCACGATGATGGACGGGTCGAACAGCCAGCTGCGCGGCTCAACGGTCCGCACCAGCCCGGGAACAGGGTTCGGCCGTTCCACCTTGGCCTGGACCCGCCGCTTGAACTCATCCTGCAGCTGACCCATCCGGCCCGAGGCCTCGGCGCGCTTCAGCTGCTCCGAGATCATCTCGAGAATGTCGCGCTCGGCGATATCGAACGTCTGACCATGTGTCCCGAGGTCGCCGGCCAGCGCAGGCGAGGCAGCGGCCATGAAGAGCGCGGCGGCCGCACCGCACAGCAAACGATTCATAGAATGGGCTCCACTTTTCCGATGATCCGGTCGGCCGAGATCCAGCCGATCGCCGCGTAGCGGCTGTCCAAGGAATCGACGTGGTCACCCACGACGAAGATGCGGCCTTCCGGGATCACGCCAGTCGGGCCGATCGGCGCGGCTTCGCCCGACCGGGCTCGCTCCTTGGCCGCCCCGACCAGTTTTCCGGCGACATAGAAATTCCGCGCCTGCGTCTCGACACGGTCGCCCGCCACGCCGGCGACCCGCTTCACGAAGCGCTGTCCCTCCGGGTAATAGGGGGTCGGCGGCGCTACGAACTCGACCAGATCACCACGGGCCACGGCCTTGTCGGACCGGTCCGTGATGAAGGCCCAATGCGGCAAGCTTTCCGTCACATTGATCCCGAAGCCGTAGCGGGCGCTCACGCCCTCGCCACCCTTCCAGGCCAACACCCCGCCCAGGAAAAGGACGAGCATCCCCACCCGGCGCCATGAGGGCGGATTGGGGTCAGGTTCCAACGGCATCACGCGTTCTCCCTGTCCAGAAGAAGGCGACCGGCCATGGTGACGCGGTACTCGTCGTCGAAAAACGTCTCGATCCGGCTGAAGCTCGTGATCGGCAGTTGAGCGGACACCACCTTGCCATCGGCCAGGACCTTCACGGCCTGGAAGATGGCGTCGCTCCCCGGTGTAGTGGGCACGAACTGCCACGCCTCCGGCAGAGGTTCGGTCAAATGAAACCGCAGGAATGCCATCTCGGCGCTATCCAGAACCCAGCCTTCGCCCACTCTCTTACGGCGCTCCCGCTGCAGTCGGCGTCGGGGCGGCCAGTGCGGCCGGCCTGCTGCCTCCGGAGGCTTCCGCCAGCGCCAATTGTACGGCGTCGCCCACCTCCTTGGTGATGTCGGCCGTCTCGCCGGCCAGCACGCATTCCCGCGCCAGCAAAAGGACGTTCTTGCTCGCCGCAGCGCGCCTGACTGTGTCCTGCGTCACCGCGAGGAACATCTCGGTCTTCACGCGCGCTTCCTCCGGCGTGATATCCGAGAGCGCCAGGCGGGAGACGTAGCCTTGGCTCATCTCGCGGACGCCGACGGTGACGATCATCGGCTGGTCCTCGCGGACGATCTTCACCCATGCGGCCACATTCGAGACCGCCAACAGAGCGATCGCCGCAACGGCGGCCTGCCCCTTCGTGGGCATCCACTTTTCCAGCTTCTCGCGCATCGTCGGCTGGCGTGCCGGCGGCAGCGGAGGCGGCGTGGGCTGGGCGGTCTCGTGTTCAGGCTCGGTTGTCATCGGCTTTCCTTTCCGTCCCGCTCAGGACGGCTTGTTTGCGGGGGAAGCGGCAGAAGCCGACCAGCACGGTCGCGATCAGCCACACCGCCATCATGAAGATCAGCACCGGCTCGCGGGCAGCGGGCGGGGCGTCGGCGTAGTGGGTCCAGAAACCGCCCCACAGCCGCGCAGCCGTGGGGAGCTCGAAACCCGCGAGGGAGAAGGTCAGCAGCCCCAGCACGCAGGCAGCGATGCAGGCGCAATCGACGGCGAACGCTACCCGGCGACCGGCCGCGTGAACTAGGCGGCGAACCCGGTTCAGCGCAGGCGCGTCGTCGAGCGCCGCCGCCCATGCTGTAAGTCCTGCGGCCATCAGCGACGGCTACCTTCGTAGGCCACTCGCGCCACCGCTTCCGACAGCGGCACGCCGCTCGCCTCAAGGCGCTTGATCTTGTCGAAGACCGCCGGTGTCGTGGAGTAGAGCGTCGCGGAGTAGGGATCGAGGACGAGGCGCGCCAGGAAGCGCGCGTCCGGTCCCATCACCACCATTTCCGAGTATTCCCGGTCCACAACCTTCAGCGACTTCAGCAGCGTCATGGTGGCGTCGTCGACCTTCATCCGGTCGTTCGTCCGCAGCTGCTCCAGCGCCTCTTCCTTCAGACGCAAGACGACCTGGTGATCGCTGTTCTCAAGGCAGGCGCGGGCACCGTCCGTCTTGTAGTAGTCGTTGATCGACTGCGTACCGGTGATGATCGCGCCGCCTTCCTTGCGGCAACGGCGCGCGAACCCTTCGATGAACTTCCCGGCCGCGCCGTCCGACAGGAGCTGCCAGGCCTCATCGATGATGAGCGCCTTCTTCAGCCCGCGGCCGCCCTTTTTCATACGCTGGCGGACGAGGAAGAGGATCGCGAGCACGACGACGGCCCGCAGGTCCGCCTTGCTCTCCAGATCGCTCATCTCGAAGACGGTATAGGGGTTGTCGATCTGCAGCGTGGTCGCGCCGTTGAAGAACCCACCATAGGATCCGTCGCGACCGTAGGCGCCCAGCGCGAGCGCCAGATTCTGGCCGCGCTCGCCGTAGTCCCGAGCGAGGACGTCAATCACATCGGCGAAGGAGCCGTCGCGGGCCTTGTCGGCCCATACGGTCATGACCGCCTTCTCGATCGCCCCCTTTTCCTCGTCGCTGCACCCCTGCGCCCCACGAGCGGCCTGCTCGATCATGAGGCGGATCATCTCGACGCCTTCCAGGAGATACTCCTGAGCGCTTTCCTCAGAGGCCTGCGACGGGTCGATGATCGAGAACGGGTTGATACAGGTCCGCTTGTCCAGATTGAAACGCACGAACGCCCCGCCCAACAGGATCGAGCTGTTCTTGAACGACTCCCCGTCGTCGATGACGAAGACCTCGGCGCCGGCGCCGCGAAGCGAGGCCGCTGTCTCCTGCATGAACACGGATTTGCCGGAGCCTGACGCGCCGACGACGGCCGTGTTGTGGTTGCCCGCCTTGTTCGCGAAGATGCTGTAGGTCATCACCTGACCGCGCCGGCCGACCAGCAGCATGTGCGGAAGATCCATGCCCAGGAACTCGCCCTGCAGCGGAGCGAGGCGGGCCGCGACCGTCGTGGGCATCCGACGAAGCCGGCCCATCGTCGCCAGGTCCTCGAACAGGCCGCCGCCAAGGCTCAAGGGCAGACAGGCAAGAACCGTCTGCAGGTGAATGTCGTCGTCCCGCTGAAGCACGAACCGGCTGTTGCGGAAGACCGAGCGGAGGCTTCGCTCGGCCCGCTCGGCATCCGCGATCGGCGCGACCGACAGGATGAACATCCCCATGCGAGCCAAGAGGGCGCCTTCCGCGACGTCCTCCATCACCATCGTCCAGTCCTCGGCCGCCTTGCGCGACTCCGGGAACATGCGTCCGATCGGATTGCTCACCGCCTGGTTGGTCCGGAGGCGTTTGAATTCGGCCGTCGACCGGGTCTTTTCCGCCGTCATCGGCGAGAAGCAGAGACACATCACGGTCGGGCCGATCAGCCGCAGCTGGTCGTTGAACATGTCGCCCAGGACCCGGGACATCAGCCCTTGGGTCCAGTGTTCGGGGTAGTCCTTGACCGAGAAGCCGCGGATCTGGAAACGCTCATCCCGCGAGGCGCCATCACGCGCCAGCGCCACGACATCGTCCGACAGCTCCGGCCGGAGAAGGTCGTCGCCTTGGGCGCGGCTCTGGACTTCGATCCGATCCCGATACCGGGTCCAGGTCGTCTCCGCATCCACCATCTGTTCGTTCAGCCAGCGGTCTTCACGGAAGACGTTTTCGCGCGGGCGGATGTTGGTCGTCGGATTGAGAATATCCCCGACCAGGGAGATCAGCTGCTGGGGCGTGACGATCGCTGAGTCGCTCCGAATGGCCCGGATATCGGCCATGAACTTCTCGCGCGCCTCGATCATCTGTTCGGCGGCGACCGATGTGTTCGACCCCTCCATCTCGACAGCGATGAAGATCCGGAAATCCCGGAAATAGAAGGGCGCCTGGCTTGAGGCCGTCCGCCACGCCGCGTCGCGGAAGTGCTTGCGCCGATGCCGGGCCAGCGTGTCGAACACACCCCCCTGCTTCGCCCGTTCGGTCGCCCATGGATCGATCACGTCGCCGATCTTCGGTGACGCGTAGGAGATGACCTGGACAGTCGCGCCTTGCGGCACGCTGTGCGTGAAAAGCTCCGCCAAACTGCGGCTGGTAGCCTCGTCCGCGCCGATCAACGGCACGACCTCAAGGATCCAGCCGATCGTCGAGTTCTGCTCGTAGAGGCCCTTCGTCTCGTCGTAGCTGCGGTAGGGCAGGAAGTCGCTCAACCGCGCCGACGAGAAGTATCCCCGAGGCATGTCAGGGGGCGGCGGCTCTTCGAAAACCGTCCGTCCGACCTGTTCCAGAACGCGTTTGACCGCGTCCCCCATCTTGCCAGCCATACCGGCTACTCCTGGACCGCGTTGCGGCCGATTTCCGAGGCGGACGGACCGGGGCGCGGCGCGTTCGGGGCGGGCACCCACCAACCCCCGCGGCGCATCACCGCCCAGACCTCAGACCGCTGGTGATAGTCGCCCTGCGCATCGACCCACGGCGCGAACACCACGGGGAGGATCTGATCGCCTTCCCGGCGCGGGCCAGTGCCGTCCGAGAAGACGAACGGTTGCGGTTCCCACCAGCGAACGGGGACGGCATTCTCGATACCGGGCGATTCCGGGTTGGCGGTCCCCGAGGAGCGAGTGCCGTCGATCTGCGCGATCGACGCGCAGGTCTGACCTTCGCCCACTCCACCGCAGGCCCAGCTGCCCTTGGTGTTGGTGGAGCAAGCCGCGAGGCTTGCTCCTGCCAGCAAGATCAGCGCTACCCGCATCAGCTGGCCCCGCCCAGGAACGCCCGGAGCTCGTTGACCGGCATCCAACCGCTGTTGGTCCGGCCGTCCGCGCGCACGATCATCGGCGTGCCGTTGATCCCGTTCTGCCGGGCGAACTCGACGTTGGCCGCGACTGCAGCTTCGGCGGCCGCGCAATCCCCCGAGGTGACGACTTCGCCGCCGCTGTAGATCGCATCGATCCCCGCCACGCGGTCTTTGGCGCAGAGCGCGAGCTTGGCCTTCTCCGGGCTATCCGGGCCCATGAACGCGATCGGATATTCGGTGACTTCGATGTCGCGGACGTTCTTCAGATCATCATGCAGACGCTTGCAGAAGCCGCAGTTGAGGTCCGTGAAGATGGTCATCTTCAGCGGCGCGCCCGGGTTATGGACGACGGCGTTGGCCTTCGGCAGGGTCACGCGAATGATCGGGCTGTCCGCCGGCGCAGCGGGCGCAGAAGCGGGCTCCACGCCCGGAGCGCCCGCTGCGCCCGGGGCGGCAGGCGCCGCGCCGCGAATGCGGGCTTCGGCCTGACCCACGGCCGCCAGCTCACGAAGTCGGACGTCTGTCACGTCCACCTTGTTTTCGAGGTCCAGGACGGCCCCGACGAACGCGAACTTCGCGTCGCGGGTGACGTAGAAGACGTTCGATCCAGCGACGACTTCGCACAGGTTGGCGGGGCCTTTGTCGCAGTCCGCCGAGGTGATCGGCGTGTTGGGGAATTCCTTCTGGACCTTGTCCTTCAGGCTAGTCCCGAAGCCGCTGGCCACCGCCACGGTGGCGACACCGATGACGGCAAGCGCCGCCAGGCCGGAAACACCGGCGAGGATCTTCGCGCGGCGGGATTGGAGAGAGATTTTCATGAGATCTGGCTTTCTTGAATGGAAGACGGACGATCAGGCGGTGACGGCGTCAGCGTCTAGGCAGACAGGTTCAGCCGCGACGGTGCTGGCCTTGTCGCAGCACGCCGGGTCCTCGCAGCAGTGATCGTCGCCCTGAAGCGACGCGAGGATTCCGGCGACCGAGGCCATGGCCTTCTTGATGGCGATGGCTGCGGCATTCTGGCCCGGCGCGTCGGTCGGGGCAGACAGCGTGGTCTTTTCCTTGGCGGAATGGTCGTGCGGGGCGTGACCCTCGGCCGACTTCGGCGCAGCGCTTCCAGCGCCCTTATCGGGGCAGACCTGCGAAGACGACGCGGATTGCCCGTGATGAGGGCAGTCGCAGGCCGTCGCGACCTGTGCGACGACCGGCGAGGCGGTCAGGACGAACGCGGCAAGCGCGGCGGCGGTACGGAGGTATTTCATGGCGTGACTTTCTGATTTGAAGGACAGGTTCAACGGCGGGCTGGGCCGCCAATTTCGAACCCGCTCAGGAAGACGAGTTCGACCTCGATGCCGGTCGGCATTTCCACGACCGGCTGGTACTGCTCGGCCCGCTTGACGTAGTAGTCGGCCAGCATCTCGGCGGCGTTGGCGACGCCGGAACCGGCGGCGCCAGCCGCTACGTCACCCGCTTCCAGACGGGGCGGCGCGGTCAGCGACCCCCCTGCCCCGATGCCGATCGAGCTCGACATCTGATCGGTGTAGCGAGACAGACTGTTTCCCAGGCCCTGCAGCGTTCCGGCGATCATGGCGCGGCCGGTCAGCCCGCCTTCACGCGAGATCACATTGCCCCGCACGCCGGCCTTGCCCAGGTGGGACGCGTAACCCTCGACCGTCGCGACCGAAAACTGCCGCGGCCCCGCCGGGCACGAAATACGCTGCAGCCGGATGTAGACCTTCTCCGAAGACAGTTCGGCATAGGCCGCGCCGTTCACCAGGCAGCCGGTCAGATCCGTGCGTTGATAGCGGCCATCCGCGCCGACGTGGATCGCCGGGCCCGTCAGTCGAAAGAGGACCGGCTTCGGGTCCGAGGTGCTGGTGACGCCAGTCGCGGCGTCCACGCCGACCAGAACACGCGCTCGGGTGTAGGCGTTGGGGGGCACGAACCGTTCGGTGTCGAACACCTGCATCGAGCTCGACATGTACTGTCCCTGCCCCGTGCCGCCCGTTCCGCCTGCCTGCGTACCCGCAGCGCCACCGGAGGTGCGCGAGGTGGAGACGGTCGGGCCGCCCGCAGCGCCCCCTGGGCCAGCGGCGCCAGCCACCCTGACCGTCGAAAGAGACCGGCGCGGACGGACGCCAGAATCTGCCCCGGCGACGCCGGGAGCCATCTGTCCGCCCGCGCCAGCCCCGACGGGTGCAAACGGATCACCGCCACCCATCGGAGCCGGAGCTACGCCGTTAGCTTGCATGGCCGGCGCGGCCCCTCCCGCGTTCACAGCAACCCCGCCCGGCCCGGGGGGAGCACTGCTACCGCGAGTCTGAATCTGATTGTTCAGCGCGTCGATCGTGCGCAAGGCATCGGCGCGCTCGTCTTCCAGCTGCTGCCGGGCGCCTTGGGCCTCCGCGCTCAATTGCACGTTCTGCCCATTTAGTTCGGCGATCTGGCGATCCAACTCCTGGACACGCACAGCCAGCTCGGAGGCCTGCGCCTCGCCGGACATGTTCTGGCCGCGAGCCAGGTCAGCCGTTGCGAGAATACGCCGCGCGGCCTCCGGGTTATCCCGCGAAGGAACCGGCTTGAGCATCTGGTAGATTACGAAGCCGCCGCCCGCGAGCACCAACGCGGTGATCGCACCCCAGATGATCGTCTGGCGCCGCTTGGCCGCGCGATTGGAGTCGCCGGGAATGGGACCGTCAAAGGCGGGCTCGGCCGCCGGCAGTTCAACTTCATGGCTCAACGGACTTCCTCCACGACGAAGACCCGTCCATCAGCGCCCGGGAGCAGCTCCACCCGGTCGGCGGCGGCGGCCATCACCCCAGCGACCAGGAAGCTGTCCACGACGACCGGGACGGTCGCCTCGGAGGCGTTGCGGATCGCGAGGACCTGACCTCGCAGGTTCGCGACTTCGTAAGTCTCGACCACACGGAGTTCGAACGGCCCGACCCGTGTCGCCTGGCCTGCCCGCGCTTCGCGCCGCACGCCTTCGGGGGCCTCTCCGTTGAACATCAGCCGGAAGAGCGCCGTCACGGTTTCCATGTAGCCGCTGCGGCGTTCGGAGCGCTGGACGGTCTCCCCCGAACCGGACGAGGCCGATGCGCCCATATTCACCGTGACTGTCTGCCCCGCCACCGCAGCGGGCGAGAGGGTCGCTTGGACCGTTCGGCCTGACTGCGTGACCAGGAACAGGGTGAAGGTCCGCCCCAGGACGTCGCCGTCAAAGGCGACATAGACATCACCTGTGGCCTCCTCGGCCTCGACCATCATCTGAGGGCCGTCAGGTTCGCTGATCGAGCGCACCGAGACGATCTTGTCGCCCTCGATTGCGATGCGGGACATCTGGTCGGCCGATACAACGGCTTCGAATTGTCCGTTGCGGACCTGGACGGGATCGGCATGGGCTGGGTTGGTCGCCAGCAGCGCGGCGCAGAACGCGGCGCCCGTGAGAAGCGCACGCTTCATAGCTGTTCATCCTTGTTGGAAACTGGAGCGCGGGTGCCCTGCGCCTGGTCCTTCTCGACCGGGACAAAGCTGGCGAGACGAAGCATCGAACCGCGCTTGTTGAAGGTCAGGCCGTAGGTCGCCCGTTTGGTCTCGACGATCCGCGTGCCGTTGCTGGTTTCAAGCTCACCGACGACTTCGACGTAGAGCTTCGATGGGTCGACGAAGAAGTCGTTCGGATAGAAGGTCTGCGACGTTCGCGTGTTCTGCCGCTCCTGGCGGTCAAGGATCAGCGCCGCCTTGATCTCCTGATAGGTTTCCGGCTCGGTGATCCGCTCAAGGTTCCGCTCGAAATACCGGGCGCTCTCGGGCGTCCTGTTGAGGAACAGGTAGGTCGCATCCCGCGCCAGACGTTCGAGGTAGTCACGGTCAACGCCACCGTGCGCCGAGATCTCGACCGAGTCCGACAGGCTGGGGACCAGAACCACCTTGTTCATCGTCGCCACCGAAACCGCCATCGCGGCGTTGGCGGTGATGCTCGCGGCCAGCATAATCGACACCGCTGTCAGGCGCCGGTTCAGCACACGCGCCTGATTGTTCACGTTCATTGTTTTCATGGTCAGCCCGCCAGCTCGCGAAGATGGGAGGGCGGCGTCGCCTTCAGCCGGAAGACGTCCGAGGGCAGAAGCCAGTAGGCCGCCCATTTCAGTCGGCTGAGGGAGCTGCCCTGTTTGAACTTCCGCAGCGCCCACAGGCACGTGCCCGCCACGATGAGGCCGACCAGGAAGTTGAAAACCAGAATGCAGATCAACAGAGGAGCGACGACTACGGCCAGCTCGTCCGGAGTAAACACCAAATAGCGCTCTGGCGCGTCGAGGTGTTGCGGAATATATGTGTCTTTCATGGGCCTAACTGGTTGCCCCGAAGAACAGTGCGCCGGTTTGCAAGCTACGCGCTGTACTTGGGATTGCTGAGCTAGGGAGCGGAGCGACGTGGAACCCCTTCCGACGCCGCCCCGCCCTCATCGCTCTGAGAGTAAAGGGGGGATGCTCCCCTCTCTTAGAAAACGGCCGAAGCCAGAGCGGAGACGATCCCCGGGCCCGTGGCTGCTGTCAGCCCGATCCCCGCTGCGCCGCCGATCAGACGCCAGTCGAACTTCATCACCATGCCGACCAGGGCCACGGCGACACCGGCCACACCCGCCAGCTTGCCGAGCGAACCTTCGGTCCAGTCGGTCAGCTGAGAGACGGTCGAGTCGAACGTGTTGTCCGTGCCGGCAACGGCGGTGGCGGTCACCGCGACAGCGACGGCGCCCAGAAGCAGGGCGCGCTCGACGTTGCGGATAACCTTCGGGTCGGACAGCACAGCGGCCGAACCCAGCGTCATCACATTCCTCTTCATAGTTATAAACCTCGTTCCTAGATGAGCCGACGCGCTAGGCCGCCTCGGCCCGACCTAAAAACTCATGGTTCGGATAGCAACGCAATCCTTTTTATTGCGTTGCGCCCTGAAATCGGCGTTTTGTTGCTTTCCGATTACTTAACACGCTGCGGTCTTACTTCCGCTTCTTGCGTATTCGAAGCCGCCCGCCGCCCGCGCGACTCCGTGCGATGCGGCCCCCTCCCCGCTTTTCGCCCGTCGGCATCCGCGCCATGCGGACGCGCTTCCGCATCCGTCCGCCCTCGGCCTGCGTAATACTGCTGCGTTGCTGCGTTTCGCGCGTTCAGCCCCGCGCGTTGCGTTGTCCGGGCCGCATTCGGGGGGCGCGGTTAATGGCGGAATCTGTTACGCCGCATTGGTGCCCCGGGCGGAAGAACAGTGGTCCGGGGGGAGGACGGGATATCTTTTGGGCAACGACACCATTTCATCGGGTGGGGACGAACCCGTGCGCGAGCCGCAGGTCCTCAAAATCCCGCTCACGGCCGATCCTGTGTTCTGGAATGCAGTTGACGCAGCCAAGGCTTTTCACCGCGTCACCCAAGGTCGGCAGCTGTCGACGTTGGACCTCGTCGGTCCAGCCCTCCAGGCCCTGAAGCAGCGCACCGGCGCCATCGCGACGAAGCGTCTCGAAGCGCTCGACATCGGTTACTACTCGCGCAAGGGCACGCTGCGGCTCCCGCTGTCGACCAAGCCCTTGGCCGACGAGGTCGCTATGCACCTCATGGCCACTGATGCACGTCGCACCGGTTCGGCCCCTGGACACCGCCGGCACTATTGGAGAACCACGCGCGCCGTCGTGCTGGTCGCCCTCTACATGTACGGCCTCGCCTGCCGTGCCATTTTGATATCGACCTACGGCAAGGACGACTTCCCGCCGCCCGACCGTCCTTAACAATACCTTAAGTTGCGGCCCCTCAGTCTCTTAAAACGACCCGCCAGCCGCGTCTGTGCGGCGTTCCAGCCACGGGATGCGTCTTTTTTTGGGCATCGTGCGGACTCCGCTCCGCTTTCCGCTTGCTTCCGCTCGCCTATTTGGTGATTCTAGGGCTCCGCTGATTTGCAACTGGCGGACGAATGGCCTCTACGCTGATCCGCGGCCCCGGACCCCAGCGCCAATGAAGCCAGGCTGAGCAACCTACCCCTCTGCCTTGCGCAGATCACAGACGCCTCTGCTGCGGGGGCGGCCTAGATGAGGGGGGACTCGGCCAGATAAGTTGGGGTTACGCCGCAGCGCGCGGCCAGTAGTTTTTTGGGGGCCTTATGCCGTGGAAAGACAAGACGCCGTCGCCTGATCAGATCAAGCGTCGCGTTGCCTACTTGATTGCCGTTCGGTGTCGCCAGCAGGGCATCAAGAACATCGCCGAGAAGGCGGGCTTCAATCGAGATACAGTGAGCGCCTACGCCGATCCCAATTACGGGTCGAAAGGCGGGCCTCAGAAGTTAGACATCACCCTCGCCATTCTCGGCGCAACCGGCGACGATTTCGCCCAGGTGATGTACGCCGCTCAGAACTCGACCGATGAGGCGACCTTCTGGGCGATGATGCACTGCGTCCTGGTCGCCCAACAGCAGCTGGCCATCCGTGCGACCAATGAGGACCGCCTCGCGGGCGGCCGCCTCCTGCCACAAGCCCTCGCAGTGCCGCGCACACGCGCCACCGACCAGGTCATTTCTCACGAACCGATCTACGACGAGCCACACCGCCTCGCCATCTAACACCCGCCCGGCCCAACAAGGCCCCGCCCAGGCAACTGGAGCGGGGCCTTTTTGCGTCTGGGTTTCCGGCCTGACGCCGCCGTTCCGACCGCGCCGATCGTCAACCGCCGGAGCAGGCGGACAGAGCGAGAGGGAGAGGAGGATTCGAGAGGGGCAAGATCGATAGGGCGAGAGAAGAGAGCCCTTCCGGTCCGGTTCAACCCTTTCCGGAGACCTCCGATGACCCACGCTTCCGCTCGCCTGATCACAGGTTCGCTTTTCGACGCCCCCAGCCGGACAGATGCACTGATCGCCGCCGCTTGGGTGCTGGCCGTCGCCCTGGGCAAGGGTCGTCAACTCGACGCCCGGCTCCTCCGCACGACCCTGGAAGACACCTTCGGCGCAAGCGACGCCGAAGGGGCGTGGGACTGGAAGGACGCCTACGAGGCCTCGGAGCTGGCCCAGGTCCTTTACCTTCGCCGGCAGGCTTCCGCCCTGATTGGGCGGCGCGACGCGCCCTTCGAGATTCTCGCGGAGTTACGCGATCTTCTGGCGCTCACCCCGTCCCAGACGCGCCGGTCGGAGAACCAGGTCGCCTTCCAGCAGTTCTCCACGCCGGTCGACCTCGCCTTCGTCGCCAGCATCGCCCTCGACACCCGGTCCAGTGACGTGGTCCTCGAGCCTTCCGCCGGCACGGGCCTTCTGGCCGTGTTTGCCGAAATGGCCGGCGCGCGCGTCCACCTCAACGAGCTGGACCCGCGCCGCGCCGAGTTGCTCGACACTCTCTTTCGCGACACGCCCGTCACCCGCCTGAACGCGGAACAGATCAACGATCGCCTTCCTGCGTCGGTCCAGCCGAACCTGGTCGTGATGAACCCACCCTTCTCCGTCACGCCAGATGTCGTTGGGCGGGCTCAGGGCGCAGACTTCCGGCACATCGCCTCCGCCCTCGCCCGGCTGGCCCCCGGCGGCCGCCTTGTCACCATCACCGGCGCCGGTCTTTCCCCTGAAGCTCATCCCCAAAGGTTCGCCGCCCTTCAGCGCCGGGGCGCCACACTCGCTTTCACAATGCCGGTGGACGGTCGGGCCTATGCCCGCCACGGCACGACGATCGACACTCGCCTGACCATCTTCGACAAGGTCGCCCCGGCCGATGCGGAGCAACTGACGCAATCGGGCCCGACCGCCAGCGATTCAGCCGCGCTGCTGCAGGCGGTCTTGGACGCGCCTCGTCGTCTCGGCGCTCCCGCGCCAATCGCAATACCCCGTGCGCCCGTTCTGCGCCCAACCGCCCCCCGCGTCGCGGCTCGCCCTGCATCCGGACTGGTGACCCCGCCTTCGCCGACGTTCGCCGACGTCATCGAGCTTGACTACGCCTTGGCCAACGCCGGAGATCACCGCCCCGGCAACGACGCCGACGGGATCTACGAGACCTACGCCGTCGAAAGCATCTCCATCGCTGGCGCGAAACCCCACCCCACGCCTCTGGTGCAATCCACCGCCATGGCTGCGGTCCGCTTGCCGCGCCCGACCTACCGTCCCCACCTCCCCCGCCGTCTGGTCGACGACGGCATCCTTTCTGAGGCCCAGTTGGAGACCATCATCTATGCCGGCGAGGCGCATAGCGCGGATCTGGCCGGATCGTGGGTCGTCGACGAAACCTTCGACAACGTCAGCGCCGCGCCAGACGGCGATGAACGCGCAGTCACCTTCCGCAAGGGCTTCTTCCTCGGCGATGGAACAGGGGCCGGCAAGGGGCGTCAGCTCGCCGGAGCCATCCTCGACAACTGGCTGAAGGGCCGCCGCAAGGCCGTCTGGATTTCGAAGAACGACCCGCTCCTCGAGGACGCTCAACGCGACTGGACCGCCCTCGGCGGCCGCCGCGAGCAGATCGTTCCGCTCTCCCGCTTCAAGCAGGGCGCCCCGATCACCCTGTCTGAGGGCATCCTGTTCGTTACCTTCGGCACGCTGCGTTCCGGCGCTCGCCAGGAGAAAGCTTCGCGCCTGCAGCAGATCCTCGACTGGCTGGGACCGGACTTCGACGGCGTCGTCGCGATCGACGAGGCTCACGCTCTGGCCAACGCCGCAGGCGAAAAGGGGGCTCGTGGCGACCGCGGACCCTCCGAACAAGGCAAGGCCGGCCTCCGGCTGCAGAACGCCCTGCCCCGCGCCCGGGTCCTGTACGTCTCAGCGACCGGCGCAACGACGGTGGCCAACCTGGGCTACGCCTCCCGCCTCGGCCTCTGGGGCGGCGCGGACTTCCCCTTCCCCACGCGCGCCAGCTTCGTCACGGCGATGGAAGCCGGCGGCGTCGCCGCCATGGAGGTTCTCGCTCGCGACATGAAGGCGCTGGGTCTCTACACCTCGCGCGCCCTGTCCTACGCCGGCGTCGAATATGAGATCGTCGAGCACGCGCTGACCAGTGCTCAGATCGAGATCTACGACGCCTACGCCGATGCGTTCTCGATCATTCACAACAACCTTGAAGACGCCCTGAAAGCGACCGGCATCAGCAGCGAGGACGGCGGCGCCCTCAACGGGAACGCCAAGGGCGCGGCCAGGTCGGCGTTCGAGGGCGCGAAAGTCCGTTTCTTCAACCACCTTGTCACCGCCATGAAGGTCCCCACGCTCATCCGTTGGATCGAGAAGGATCTTGCCGAGGGTTTGGCGCCCGTCATCCAGCTCGTCAGCACCGGCGAGGCCATGACCGATCGTCGCCTGGCGGAGGTCCCCGTGTCCGAATGGCACGACCTGCAGATCGACGTCACGCCCCGCGAGTACGTGATGGACTATCTGATGCACTCCTTCCCCGTGGCCTTGTTCGAACCGTACTCGGACGAGGACGGCAACATGCGCTCGCGACCCGCCGTCGACGCCGGCGGCCAGCCCGTCCTTTGCCAGGAGGCGCTCGCCCAACGCGACGAGCTGATCGAGTATCTCGGCGCCCTGCCCCCCGTTCAGGCCGCGCTGGACCAGATCGTTCATCACTTCGGCACGGATCGCGTCGCTGAGGTCACCGGCCGGTCTCGCCGGATCGTCCGCAAGACCACCCAAGGCCAGAGCCGACTCTGTGTCGAGACTCGCCCGGGCTCCGCCAACCAGGGCGAGACCGCCGCGTTCATGGACGGCAAGAAGCCCATTCTGGTCTTTTCGGACGCGGGTGGGACCGGCCGCAGCTACCACTCGGATCTCGGTGCGGTGAATCAGGCCACACGCGCACACTACCTCCTGGAGCCAGGCTGGAGGGCTGACGCAGCCGTTCAGGGCCTCGGCCGCACCAACCGCACCAATCAGAAGCACCCGCCGATCTTCCGGCCGGTCGCCACCAATGTGAAGGGCGAGAAGCGCTTCCTCAGCACGATTGCCCGCCGCCTCGACAGCCTCGGCGCGTTGACCAAGGGCCAGCGCCAGACCGGCGGCCAGGGTCTTTTCCGGCCGGAAGACAACCTCGAGTCTGACTACGCCAAGACGGGCCTTCGTCGGCTGTATCACATGCTCTATGCCGGTCGCGTCGACGGACTGACCCTTGGCGCCTTCGAGGCCGCGACCGGTCTGTCCCTTTGCGACACGGATGGCACGCTGAAGGAGGACCTGCCCCCGATCACGCAGTTCCTGAACCGCGTCCTCGCCCTTCGTATCGACATGCAGAACAGCATCTTCGGCTATCTCGAGGAACGCATTGAGGCCGAAGTGGAAGCCGCTGTCGCCGCCGGCGTCTTCGAAGTCGGCGTAGAGACCCTGACGGCGGAACGGTTCACCGTCACCGCCCGCAAGACGATCTTCACCCACGCCGAGAGCGGGGCGGAAACCCGCCTCCTCACCGTGACCCAGGTCCAGCGCGTCCAGCCGCTGCGCCTTGCCGACGTTATGGGGATCCGCGCCGATCGCGAGGGGGTCTTCCTCATCAACCGTCAGTCCGGCCGGGCGGCGCTGGCTGTTCAGGCCCCCGCAAGGATGTTCGATGACGGCCGCGTTGAAGACCGCGTCCGCCTGTATCGTCCAATGTCTCGCGATACGGTCAGCGTCGCCGAACAGGCGGCCTCGCAATGGCAACCTGTCGAAGAGCCCGCCTTCGCTCTGGCCTGGCAGACCGAGATCGACAGCCTTCCCGAAACCATGGAGTCGACCATCAGCGTCGTCACCGGTCTCCTGCTCCCGATCTGGTCACGACTGCCCCAGGACACGACGCGGGTCTATCGCCTGCAGACGGACGACGGGGAGCGTATCATCGGCCGTATGGTCGCCGAAGCAGACCTTGGCGGCGTCTGCCGCCAGTTCGGTCTGGACGCGCCGGCTGTATCGCCAGTCGCCGGATGGGCCATGGTTCGCGATCAGGGCGTGACCCTGCAACTGGCCGAAGACGTTTCGGTCCGCCGCAGCCTGGTCATGGGCGCTCAGCGCATCGAGGTGACCGGCATCCTGCCCTCGTCCCTGCCCGCCATGAAGGCGATGGGTATGATGACCGAGATCATCAGCTATCGGACCCGTCTCTTCATTCCTTCGACCGACGCCGGCGCCGACATCCTGGCGCGACTGGTCGCTCGCTATCCGCTGGTCTCGACGATCGCCCGCCCGCGGGCCGCTTGAGGCCTTCCATGAGGTCCACCTGAACCAGGGCCTCGACGTTCAACACCCCGCCGCCTGTCGGCGGCCGTCCTGCAGGGTCGGCTGATCACGGCGCCAGTCCTTTGGGGCCTGAGAGAGCCGCATCCGCGCCTTCACGAGAGGGGGACCGGCGAAGGGTCGGGCTAGAGCGCCCTCGACGGTCCAGGCAACCGCTGGCGCGGTCCTCCACTCCGTTTCGGCCCTTCGGGTGCATGCCCGTCGCCCATCGCCTGTTCGGTCCCCGTGAAGGTCGCAGGGTGCGGCCCGGCCACAAGGAGGACTCGCCATGTTGAACCCCGATCCCCATCCCGCCCAGGACATCAGTCCTACGGCCGCGTTGCTCGACGAGCTCGCCCTGACGGGCTATCGGCCCATCGGCGATGAACAGGATCCGCGTCCACTTCCGGAAGCGGACGTTTGCCGACAGGCGCTCGCTGACGCCTTCGACGCAATCGGATGGATGCTCAACGACACGCGCCTCGAGGAGGAGACGTCCGACATCCTCTGGCAGTTCACCAACATCTTCCACCGCAAGGTCGATCGGGTCGGCCGGGTGCTCGATGACAACGAACAAGCGCAGCGCCGCTCCATGATGGAGCAGAATGGCTCGGAGGTCCGCTCAGTCGAGCTGGAGCGCCTTACGGCGGAGGGGATCAGCCTTGTCGAGCAGCGGAACGCCTTCGAATTTGTCCGCGACACCGCCGCTCAGCTGTTCGCCCAGCACACCGGGTCCGCGTGGCGGCCGGCGGCCGGCTCGATGGTCAACCGCAAGACGGTTACGTCGGCCATGATCGACAGCCGCGATTTCATGAACGCCAAGGCCCGGGCTGACAACGCGGTCCTGGTCCCACAGGGCACCCTCATTGCCTTCACTGCAGGCCCAGACTTCAACGACCACGACAAGATCTTCGCCGCTCTCGATCGCGTCCGGGAAAAACACCCCGATATGATCCTGATCCACGGCGCAACACCCAAGGGCGGCGAGCGCATCGCAGCGTGCTGGGCCAATAACCGGGGCGTCACTCAGATTCCGTTCAAGCCTGACTGGAACCGCCACGACAAGGCGGCCCCGTTCAAGCGAAACGATGTGATGCTCGATCAACTGCCTGCCGGCGTCGTCGCCGGGCCCGGCAACGGCGTGACCATGAACATGGTCGACAAGGCCCGTGCGCGTGGCATCCCCGTAATGCAGCTCGCGGCCTAACCGGCTACGCCCACCGATTCTCTCAACCACCTCTGCGCGGGTGGATTCGCCCGCCATAGCGCGTGCAACTCGCTGCTTCGCCATTCGAGCGCTGCACTCCGATCAGTGCCGGAAGTATCGGCGACCATCGCGACGATCTCCGGATAGCGACGCCGCGCGATTTCCAACGCCTTGCCCATCCTCTCCGCGTCCCCGCGTCGATGGGCCGCCAGCAAATCCGTCAAAACCCACGCCGGATGCTCGTCGCCCTCGAAATGAGGTCGGCGGCGCTCGAAGGACGCGTCATCACCGGTGCGCACGTCCAGGATCGCAAGCAGATACCTCGCGCCCATGCTGTCGCGAGGCTGCTGTCGCATCACCCTGCGATAAATCCCGCGCGCCAGATCGGCGTGGCCGGTCTCCACCAGACAGCCCGCCAGCAGGGTCGCGGCCCGGAGGTACGGGCGCGCCTCCACCATGTCGAAAACATCGCGTTTCGGCGGCGCCATCACCTTCTGCCGGGCCCTGACGCGATTCCAGGCCTCGTCATGCGCAAGATGCGCCAGCGCCAGACGCACATAGGGCGCGCTGGCCAGCCGGCGGACCTCTTCCTGATCCGCGAGGACAATCAGCGCATCGGGACATCGGGGATCGATCTGCAGCGCCGCCTCGACGCCGAGGATCTCCTCCAGCGCTCGGCCGCTTACCAGCCCCTCGGCCAGGACTTCCTGCGCCCGCAGCTGGCGTGCACCAGCATCCATCGACTCCATTTGACCTCCGATTGTTCGTCGTTCCTCCTGCCCCATCGTCCCCGCCACGGCTAGATATCCCGCCTATCTCCGCTGGCGCGGCCGGCGGGAGAGGGGCTCGCTGCGCTCGCGCATTCCTCGGCGTTGCAGTCGGCATTGGAGGGGGGCCGCCCCCTCACACGTCAAGACGACCCCTCGCCCTGACGGGCGGGGGCGAGAAGGCCCGGTATCCCCAGCCTTCGCCGCTTCGCGCCTGCAGGCCGGGTGATCCCCCTCCGGGCCTCTCGGTCTGTGACGTGTTTCACCCCCCTAAGCGCGCGGCTTTGCCGCCCGCGCTCCGGAAACTCGCGCGGGCGTGTTTCGATTAAGTCGTTCCTGCGGTGCTGATTTGGAAAGGCCGGAGATTGTCTCTGGCGTGGGCATCGCGAGGCTTGGGAACCGTCTGCGTCCAATCAAAAACAAGGACGATGACGATGCAAATGACCCCTATTGATACCGCTTCGGCGACCGAAGTTTCCGGCACCATCCGGGTGCGCCTGGGTGCGAAGTTGAAGGTTGCGCCTGAGAACGTGCGGGCCAACAGCAAGCCCGCCCAAGACGACATCAGCGGACTGTGCGACTCCATCGCCTCCCCCGTGGGGCTGCTGAATCCTCTGGTCGGCTATGAGGAGGACGGCGTCCACTACGTCACCGCCGGGCGGCGGCGTCTGCGGTCGCTCGAACGGCTGAAGAAGGAGAAGCGTCTCCCGGCCGACATTCAGGCGCTCGGGGTCAGTTTCGTCCTGAAGCCCAAGGCCGTGGCCCTCGAAATCAGTCTGGCCGAGAACGCGCAGCGCGAGGCGATGACGGTTCAGGAAGAACTGTCGGCCTACAGCGCCCTTTCGGCCAAGGGGCTGGACGCAAGCGAGATCGCAGCGGTGACGGGTTCGACCCGCAAACGTGTCGCGCAGCTTCTGAGCCTGTCCCATGTGGCCCCCGCCGTCCTGGACGCGTTCTTCGCCGGTCGGTTCGACATCGACACCCTGCAGGCTTTCACCCTGACGGACGATCATGAGCGGCAGCTGCAGGTCTGGGGTCGCTTCGAGGGTCAGCGTCACATCAACGACTGGAATGTGCGCTCGATGCTGCTGGACAGCACTCTCGACGCGTCGGATCGGATCGCCCTCTTTGTCGGGCGGGACGCCTATGCGGCGGCGGGCGGCACGTTCGTCATCGACCTGTTTCAGGACGGGGACGACACCACGGCGGCGTGGGCTGACAGCGCTCTCGCCCACCAACTCGCCCAGGACAAGCTGAACGAAGCCGTTGAGGCGGTTCGGGCCGAGGGATGGGCCAATGTCGAGGTGGCGCAGAAGTCCTATGGCTACGAGGGCGGTCAGCGCCGGCAGTATCCGGCGCGGCGTGACGCCACCGAGGCCGAAGCGGCGCGGATGGCCGAACTTCGGGCGATCAGCAACGACCACGATATCGGCGCGTGGGATCGGGCCGTAGCCGGTGAAGAACTGCGCAAGCTCACGGAAACGCTTGAGGTCTGGACCGACGAGCAAAAGGCGGCGGGGACTGTGTTCCTGATCCTGCAACACGGCGGGAAGCTGACGATCGAGCGCGCCTACTTCCGGGCCACCGCGCAGAGCGGGGGCGGGACCGGCGAGGCGAAGGAGAAGCCCGCGTTCGGCCACGAAGGCCACCAACGGATGACCCGTATCGCTACGACCGCCGTTCGCAACGCCGTCGCCGTCAACCCGGCCGTCGCCTATGACACGATGGTCGCCCACCAAGGCTGGATGGTTCTGCGGAACCGTTCTGACCACGGCTATGCCCTGTCCTTCGCGAAGGCGGGTGCCGAACCGGCCGAGGGGATCACGGTCAAGGGGGATCGCGAATACGAGGACCTCTATGCCGCTTGGGATGAGCGTCTGCCTTCGACCTATCTGGAGTTCTTCCCCTACGTCGTCGCCCTGAGCGCGGGGGAAAAGGCCGAGCTTCTGGCGCTCTGCGTGGCCTGCCAGTTGAACGCCGTCGAGAGCCGGGCCGACTATCGGCGGCCTCGCGCGTGGGCCCAGCTGGGGCTCATCGCCGCTCACGCCAAGGTCGATATGGCCGAGCGCTGGACGCCGGATGCGGAGTTCCTCAAGGGCGCGGGCAAGAAGGCTCTGACGCAGGCGATCACCGATATGGGCATGGACGCCGAACCGTTCGCCAAGGAGAAGCGCACGGGACTGGTCGAGATCGTGGCCCGGAACGCCGCCAAACACCGCTGGACCCCGCCGATGCTGGCGACCCTGGCGGAACCGACCCTGTCACCCAGCAACAACAAGGCTGATATCGGGGCTGGACCGGCCGGGGCCGTTGATGACGATGATTTCGCGGACGACGAGTTCATCCAGGACGAGGACGCCGAAGCGGGCGCCGAGGACTGAACCTTTGCGGAGGGGGCTTCGGCCCCCTCCCCTACTCTTGTCGGAATCCCCCATGTCCCGTTGCATCCCTATCGACGAC
This sequence comes from Alphaproteobacteria bacterium, assembly GCA_018820665.1. Taxonomy (GTDB): domain Bacteria; phylum Pseudomonadota; class Alphaproteobacteria; order Caulobacterales; family Caulobacteraceae; genus Brevundimonas. The sequence goes on from JAHJNW010000086.1 coordinate 41,317, forward strand.
GCGCACCAGGCGACCTTGGTGTCCATCGCCCTTCGCCGTCTGAGCGTGTCGGCCGAGATCGCCCAGCATCCCGCCAAGGCCGCCGCCCTGCGTACCCTGATCGAGCGCGCCTCGTCGGCCGCCCTCGCGGAACAGCCTTCCACTGCCTTCATTGCCGCCGTTCGGGCGGACGTTCCGAGCCGACGTTTTCGGCTCGTTCCGATGGACGGCGCTGACCGCCTTGCAGCCGGTTACGCCGTCCTCGGCCTCAGCGAGGCGCAGACGCTCGCCGACGCCGCCGCCCAGGTTGGTCAGTTGATCGGGCAGACTGTGCCTCGCGCTCAACCGTTGGAACACTTGGCCGAAGCCGGGTTCCACGTCTTCCATTCGCCGGCTGGCCTCGACTAGCCCGCATCCGTCGCATCGAGCCTGGACCACTCTGGACAGGCCACCTTGGGGGTCAGCTTCGGCTGGCCCCTTTTTTTGCCCTTGTGGGCCCTGGGTTGCGCGCGACGGGGCCGGTGTGCGAAAAGGCCCGCGCTGTCAGTCCGATCCCTGCATCCCCCACCCCATGGATGCAGAGATGAAACAGAACCTTCTCGGCCGACCTTCGGCCTTCGCCATTGTCGCCTGCGCCGTATCGGCGCTCGCCTTGTCCGCCAGCGCTCACGGGCTTCGTTCTCATTCGGAGATCGAGGCGGCGGCGTTCGCGGCCGTGCGCGACGGCCCCGGGCTGGACCTCCTCACCGACCCCACGCCCACACTCGATATGCTCGCTGCGGATCCAGTGGCGCGCGCGATCCGCGCAGAGGCCGACGCCAGCCGGCTCGTCGGCCGGGCCCTGCCCCATGTGCCGACCGCTCCGGACGCCGCCGCTCCGCTCGATCCCCTGATTGCCGCCAAGGTCGCCTCGACCTTCGCCGCATTCTCGGAACCCGGCGCGACGCGGCCCGCCGCGCCGGTCCAGGCGTTCAGTTTCCAGCGCTACCTGTCTCGAGCAGCTCGCGCGCCCCGAACCCGCCGCGCTTCGTCGCGATCGTCGACGCCGGCGGCTCACGTCCAGTTCGCCATCCAGGCCGCGGCCGAGCGGTCGGGCGTATCGCACGGCTATCTGTGGCGGGCGGCCAAGCGGGAATCGTCATTTGACCCCTCGGCCAGGGCGGCGACGTCCACGGCGGCGGGCCTCTATCAGTTCATCGAAACGACCTGGTTGCTCACCGTGCGTCGCCACGGCGCATCCTATGGCCTCGGTCACCTCGCCTCTCAAATCCACCTTGACCGAAACGGCGAGCCCTTCGTGAACGACCGCGTCGTGCGCCGCCAGATCCTCGCGCTGCGCTATGACGCCCAGCTTTCCGCATATCTCGCCGGCGAGTTCACGCGCGAGAACGCGAGCGCCCTGCGCTCCTACCTGCGTCGGCCGCCGCGCGACGGCGAGCTGTATATGGCCCACTTCCTCGGCTCCGGCGGAGCTGTAAGCCTCCTGCGCGCCAACGCGCATGATCCGGCCAGATCAGCGGCGGGGCTCTTCCCTCGCGCCGCCTCCGCAAACCCGAGCCTGTTCTATGCCGGCGGCCGTCCCCGCAGCGTCGCCAGCCTCAGGATGCTCCTCATCTCCAAAGGAGAGGCCGCCTAACCGCAGTTTTCAGCGGAGTCGCAAGCTCGGACGTATGTCGTTGGATTCGCGGAATGCCTCTATATTGCGTCGGGCTCCGCGCGGCGCTAATGGTGATCCGCACGGGGCTGTTCGCAGTCCTCATTTTCACATGTCCAGACACCGCCCCGGCCCTTGTTTCGGGGCGTAACTCACCGCATAGTGTGGGCGAGAGGTGCTGTTCGTGTCCGACAAAACCCACGCCAATGTTGCCGCCCGCCTTCCCCAAAGCGTCATCGCTGGGCTGAAGGCTGAACGGGAAGCCCTCGGCCTGCGATCAGTGTCGGCCGTTGTCGAGCGCCGCCTACAGCGTTGTGTCGCCAACGGTTTTGCCGCCGGCATCTCGCGCCAACCTCTGTCGGGAAGCCGCGTTGACCTCGCCTTCAAGCGGCATTTCGTCGATGCCCTCAAAGAAATCGCCAAAGACCAGCAGGCCGACCTGGGCTCGTTGATCTATTCGGCCACCGCAGATCTTCGGGCGCCTTCGCGCCTCGAAGGCGTGTCCACGCGGTCACATCTCTCCGCCGACCTGAGCGGAGCGCGCGCCGCCTAGCGGCCGCATACCCCTCGCCGGGGCCTTTCCAGGACTCAAACATACCGCCGAATTGTAACTTGGCGTTAACCCATTCGGCCGCTCATTGCCCCTGTTTCCCAATTGCTGTTGGGAAAACTTGACGCGAATCGTGGGGCGCCGTCCCATGACCGCACCACCAAGCGAGTCGGAGGGGTCCAGACAAAGAAAAACCGCCGTCCCCAGAGGGAACGGCGGGCGTGCTTCAAAAAAAGCAAGGGTCTAAATTGTGCAGAACCCTTATGCGCGCTCGCTCCCCCCATCGTCAAGACAAAAACGCCCTTTGAGGGCGACGGCGAAGCTTTGCCCGAAATCCCTCCCTGAATAAGGGAGCGACCGATGCTCACGCATCATCAGGCCAGCGCGGGTGCGCGGGGCCTACGACCAGTCACGCCTGCCCATCGGCGGGCGGAGGATTACGCGCGCCAGTGGTCCGGTTTGCCGGATGGAGCGACCAAATCCAGTCTCCTCCGCCTCCTGGAGGACGTCCCTGCCCGCGCTATGGGCCTCAAACCCCGGGAACGGGCGTTCCTGCATCACCTGGTGAAGCTTCAGCCGGCGGAGTGCTTCAAACCCTCGGCGGCCTTGGCGGGGCTCGATCTGGATGCGGCTGGGCTCGCCCTCATCTCGACCTACGCCGACGCCTATCTGATGGCGGATCTCGACGTCACTTGCCGCACCTTGGCTCGCTGGCGCGAGAAAACGAGCCGCCTGGGCTGGATCAGCTTCCGGGACAGCCCCGATCGCACCCGCTACCGGATCGGCGCGGCGGACGCGCCCGAGGAGGCCTACGGCGTCGATCTCCGGCCCCTGATCGTCCGATACCGCGAACTGGAAGCCCTTCGCGACCAGGACCGCGTCGATCGCCACGAGCTGCGCACCCTGCGACGCACCCTCAGCTGCCGTTCAACACGCATTCGCAGCCTGCTTGCCGTCCTCCTCGCCAGCGAGGAACACGGCTTCGCCCAGACTGCTTTGCGCGCCATCGAGGCGGTTCGCCGCGGCAAGGATCTCGACATGGCCCGGATGGCCGTCGCCCAGGCCGACGCAGCCGTGGGACGCCTTGAAGCCCTGCTGGACCACCAGGTCTGGAGTTCTTCAGGGGTGACAGAAGAGTCCGGCGCGCCTGACAGAAACGGCGCCCAATTACTCCCTACTCAGCCTGGAAAAATTCTAATTAGTGAATCTTCTCTAGGTAGAGGGGCTCTCCGAGAGGAGTACGCGGCCTCGACGGAGCCAACACCGGCCGAAACCGACGCCCTGGACGAGGATGGCGAGGTCTTGTGGCAGTCATCCGCTACCTACGACGATGATCCTGCTGAGGATGACCAGGATAGCGTGACCGTCATCGAAATCACACCCGTCTCAACGACCCGCCGACGTCCCCGGGTCAACGCCCCGGCCATAGGCGACATCATCATCGCCCTGCCCGATATCCTCGCCCAGAAGGACTTCCCCTTCACGCGCCATCCCATGTTCCCGACCGACGAGGCCCTTGTGGTGGCCTACGGGCAGTCCGCCGCGAGCCGTGTTGGGCTGACGAAGGAAGAGATCCGCCGCCATTCCGCCGGCGACGCCGGAGTTGCCTTCGCTGTGGCGGCGCTTTTGGCCGAGTTTACGGCGGACGTCCGCAACCGGCGGGCCTACCTGCTCGGCCTGGTCGCGCGCCTCAACGATCCTCTTGTGACCGTCAATCTCTGGGCCAGCTGGAAACGTCTCGTCCGCGTATCCACACCGGACTGACTTCACTAAGATTCAACCTCCGGACGTCACACTGGCGTCCAAGTATTCGAGGGCGTGACCATGACCTTCCCCGTCGTAGAGACCTTTGCCGACTTCGACAGCCATGCGCGGCGAGCTGCGACCGCGCAGGACGCCAGTCGGGTTCTTGGCGGGCGGCCCGTCGAGTTCGCCAGCGAATACCTCTCGGGCCCGTGGCCGACGCTTGAAGGCTTCGATCAAGACGCCGCGCGCCTCGGCGTAGCCGAATTCGCCCGCCGCGTTCCTGTCATGGGGGGTTGGGTGGTCTCAGTGTCCTTTTGGCGGCCGCGCCCTGCCCTGCCCCGCGCTATGACGCCTAAACAGGCCCTGGCCGCCCTCTCCTGCCCTCCTACCGGTCCGGAAGGGCCACCGGACGCCCGTACAGCCGCTGGCGAGACCTTTGGTCCCTCCGGTCGCCTGTATCGCTCCCTGGCGGCGCTTCGGCGCTCCAACGCCGCCGCGCTTGCCGCTGGCGTCATCCGGATCAGGCCGCTCGACGAGCGCTGGACGTTCGACATCCGTTTTACGCCGGCTCCGCCCGTCTCCAAGTCCGCTCGCCCGGGCAAGACGACCGTTCCGGCCGCATCGGCAACCCCTTCCTCGATCGTCCCGCCTATCTCGGACCTCGGCGCCAACGAGGTTCACGATCCCCTTGGCACTGACGTGGTCTTGGTTGACGATGAGGGCGACGGGATTCGCGTCAGGGCTTCTGCCTAGCCTAGACCACTCTAGACCACTCTAGACCTGTCTAGACTGGTCCGTGGCCTCCGGGGTTGTCCGTGCCATCCGTCGCCCGCCGTGTGGTCCGTGTTCTCCGTTGTTTGCCGTGCCCTCCGGGCCGTCCGTGCCCTCCGGGCCGTCCGTGCCCTCCGGGTTATCCGTCACCTCCGTGACTTCCGTCGCGTCCGTGGTGTCCGTCTTGTCCGTGGGGGCCGTGTGGTGTAGGGTCTCCGGATGCCACGGCGCGTCCGTGCTCACCGGACGCTCGGGAGGGAGCCTCATGCCGAACATCATCTTCGCCAACACCAAGGGCGGCAGTGGAAAGACCACGGCCGCTTTGACCCTGACCTCGGAGCTTCTCGCCGCAGGAGCCCACGTGGCGCTCCTGGAAGGCGATCCGAACCGTCCGCTGGCGCGCTGGGCCGAACGCCGGGGCGCGCCGGTTATCGACGGACCAAAGACTCGAGTGGGCAGCGCGGCCGACGCCGCCGTCGCGATCCGCGAAGCAGCCGGCGACAGCAAGCTGCTGGTCATCACCACGGACAATGATGACGAGGCCGTCCTTGACTGGCTTCAGGCCGCGCAGGGCTGGGGAACCTTCGTCATTGCCGATCCGGAGGGGAGCCCGAACCAATGGCTCGCCCAGGTCATCTCCCAAGCCCATCTGGTTCTTGTGCCGTTCGCGCCCACGACGTTGGACGCCAATCAGGTCGCTCGCACCATCCGGCAGATCAATCAGACGGAACGGATCTCCAGCAAAGCCATCCCGCACCGGATCGTCATCACCCGGGCGAACCCCGGCGCCGTCATGACCCGCGACGAACGGGACATCCGCAAGTCGCTCCTGGAGAACGCCTTGCCGTTGATGGACGTCTCCCTGGCCGACCGGCCTGCTTTCCGGGGCATGTTCAAACACGATGCCCTGCTGAGCGAGTTGACCCCCGACCAGGTGGGCGGTCTGCCGCAGGCGCGCAGCAATGCCGCCGCCTTCGCGGAAGAAATCATCGAAATCCTCCGCCAGCCCGCCGCACAGAAAGCCGCATGATGACCAAGTCCAGCGACGCATTCGGATTCGAGGCGATCGGCGAGGAGCGCAAGGGCCTCGATCTGTCGGATTTCACGCGCTCGCCAGGGGCGCCGATCGACAGGCCTGCGGCCGAGGCCGCCCGGGAAGTCGCCGACGCGGCCGGGTTTCAGTCGCGCGGCAAACCTGCATCGCCGCGCCGCGCGGGGCAGGGGAGGGCCAACCCTCCCGGAAAGGTCAAGATCAGCGATCTGATAGGCCGGCCCGATGTCCCCGACGAACCTCGCGCCCAGCTGAACATGATGGCCCCGGCGAGCCTTATCGTGCGGTTCAAGAAGATCGAGCACGAACGGGGCGTCAGGGCGTGGGAAGTGCTGAAGGCCGCCTTGGACGCGCTCGAAGGGCCTGAGCAGTGAGGGACCGCCTTCACCAGCTCAACGACCACGAACTGTCTGAGGTTCTGGCCGCCCTCGCGGCCTGGCAGTTTCCGGGCGGTTTCACCGACGAACAGCTTCAGGAAATCGCTACTGACGGCGGACGCTACGCCCGAATGGACACGCGCGGCCTTCAGGCCATCATCGACCGGCTCAACCGCGAGGGTGAACCGGTCCAGTCTCGGCCGGCATAACCGGCTGTCCCGGTCGGAGGTAGTGATGGACAAGCGGCGCATCGCTGCCGAACTGCACAATCTCTTTGGCGACGACCTGGACAGCCGGTTATCGGCGGCCAAGGTCGCGAACAATCTTTGCGCCCGTAGCCCTCTCGTAAATCGCGCCTCCGCGACGGAAGCCGCATTTGCGCGGATGTGGGATTACGAAGCCAGTGGGCTTGTTGAGAACTGTCCTGGCCCCCGTGGAGGCGCTGGTTGGAAGCTCACGTCCAAGGGCACGGCGCTGCTAATGACCCGCGCATCAACCCCACATGCCGGATAGCCCTAAAGTCGGTTGAGAGACCGGCCGCAGGGCCGCCGCGTTTCCACGCCCATGACGTCGCTCGTGAAGTCGCCCTGCCGGCGATAGGCGCTCGGGCGGGCGAAGGAGCCCGCCCAGAGGCCCAGACGCGCCTCACAGGCCCGCATGGCGCTGCTGCGGTAGTTTCCCACGAAGAAGGGAACGGCCAGCCCTCTGGACGTCAGCCAGTCCGCCAGATCCACGCCCCGCACCGTGCAGCGCACGACGGCCCGGTCCTCATGGTTCAGCGCCCGGGCCGGGTTCCAGTCGCGGTAGTCGCAACGCACCTGGTCGCGCCCGATGTAGGTCCGGAGCGCCTCGGCGACATGCTCTCCGCACAGGAACGCCTGGCCATTGCGCAGGCACTGTTGCCGGATCTCGGGCGCGTCCACGCCCCACAGCCGTAGCCGATCATTGCCGATCGCCAAGGTGTCGCCGTCGACGACGCGGGCCCGGCCGACATAGGTCGCGCGCCTTTCCGTAGCGGCCGCGGCGCTGGCCAGGGCGATGGAGAAGCCGACCGCGATCGTGGCGGCCCAGAAGACGACGGGGAGATTGCGCATTATCGGGTCTCGGTGATTTCAGGCAGGGCAGGGGAGCGGGCTTCAGGCGTTGGAAGGACGACGAGGGCGGTCAGCAGGACCCCCACCATCCATGTCGCGGCCGCGAACCAGACGATGCGCTTGCGGCGCTTGGACGCCGCGCTGCGCTGGCGCCCTTCAATGGCGTCGTGGATCCAGCTGAGGTAGCCCAACACGCCGGCGGAAAAAAACGACAGGCACGCCAGCGTCAGGACCGTGGAGGCGCCCAGGAGCGGGGGGACGATCACCGCTGCGCCAGAGATCAGCGCCACCCGCAACAGGAATCGGGAAAGGCGCTGAATGGCCCCTGACTGGCCCACCAGGCCCGCCCTGACCCTCGGCGGAATGATCCGCCGCCAACCCAGGTGATCGCGCCCTGAGCGGCTTCCCCAGGGCCCGGCATCGCCTTCGGCCTGCAGCTGTCTCTTTCCGAACATCAGCCGCCCCACACCGGGGGCAAAGCGACGGATCTCGGGCGCGAGGCGCGGAGTATCTCGAGCTTCGTCGGAAGCGGCATGGGTCCGCGCTCGAGGAGAACCTCGCAGATCATCTCCATGAACCTGAGCTTGCCGAACGCCAGCTGGCCGGCCGCGCCGACCGCTGTCGTCGACGGCGAGACGTCGAGGGTCGCCGCCAGTTGCCGCAGTTCGTAGATGTGCAGAAGGCTGAGCAGATCGGACACGCCCGGCTTGCCGATCGTCGCCGGCATCGCCAGCGCCGGCACAATACCGGGCTTCGCCACCCGGAAGCCCACATGAAGGGGCAGGCAGCCTCGCAGCTCACCCACGGCCGCCGGCGTCGAGAGAACCCAGATTTCCGCCAGATACGCCTTGGCGGCCGTCACCAGATGGACCAGGGCGCTCCGATCGGAGGCCGCGTTCCAGAAGAAGATCCCGCAGATCCGGCCATCCTCGATCACCGCGAGGTCTACCTTGCCCCCACACGGCAGACGCAGGTCCCGCATCGTCCTGCAGTGGGGCCGTTCATTCTCCAGCCAGACATAGGCCGCATCGATCAGATAGCCGGTCATGCGGCCACGCTCCGGTGAACCGCTTCCCGTTCCAGGTCGAACGCATCGAGCGCTTCTTGTTTCGCGCGGCCGAGGATCTCGCGGATCGAGCCATCCGCCTCGAGCAGATGCACCACCCTGTGACCCAGGGGCCCGCGCGCGATGACGCCCGCCTGCAGGAACCCCAGAACCGTAGTCCCTTCACGCCAGGCGAACACAAGACCGCCGTCCGACGCACCCAGCGCCGACGGCAAGCGCAGCAGATGTTCCGGGGTCATCCCGTGGAACGACGCCCTCCGGACAAACTCCATGATGAACGCATGGCCCAGCCGGATGGCCTTGGCGATGTCGTCTCCCGTCACGACGTGCGTCGGCTCGACGATTAGCCCCGAAAGCTTGTCATACCAGGGCTGGCAGAGCCCCAGCTCCTCATCATCGAAGATCATTGGGTTCTCCAAGTCGGTCTCTCCTGTGTGATCAGATCTGTTTCGCCCCGGCCGCGAGCCGGCCCCGGGCAGCGCTCCCCGAAAATCGAAGGGCGGGCCGCGGCGGCCGCAACGGCTTCGCCGTCCTCCGCTGCGCTGCGGTCCTGCGGATGCGTCCCCCGCTCGGAGCCCGCCCGATTGGTTTCGGGTCGCCCGGGGATCGGCCCCGCGCGCGAGGAGGCTTCCAAATGAAGGATCGCAAGAGTCCCGCCGACCGGATCACCGCCAGCATCATCGAGCAGCTGGAACAGGGCGTTCGGCCCTGGACCAAGCCGTGGGCGTCCAAGGCCGGCGGATCCGTCGCACTGCCGTTGCGCGCCAACGGCGAGCCCTATCAGGGCATCAATGTCGTCATGCTCTGGCTTCGCGGAGCCACGGAGGGCTACTCCGGCTCCCGATGGATGACCTACCGCCAGGCCGCCGCCCTCGGCGGGCAGGTCCGCGCGGGCGAGAAGTCCACCCTCGTCGTCTATTACGGCCAGTCCCAGGCCAAGGGAGAACCCGATCCGTCCGCCGGCGACGCAGACGCCCGCAGCTTCCGTTTCCTGAAGGGCTATCCCGTCTTCAACGTCGAACAGATCGACGGCCTTGACGCCGAGTTCTACCCCACACCGGTCCCCGCCCAGGAACCCGATGCGGCCGCCGAACAGGCCCGCATCGCCTCGGTCGAAGAGTTCCTCGCCGCAACCGGCGCCCAGATCAGCTGGTCCGGCGATCAGGCCTACTACGCCCCGGGCCCGGACCACATCCGCCTCCCCGAACGCCACCTGTTCCGCGACATCGAGCAGGCCTACGCCACGGCCGCGCATGAGCTGATCCACTGGACCGGCGCCAAGCACCGGCAAGACCGCACGTTCGGCTCCAAATTCGGCGATCCCGCTTACGCCCGCGAGGAGCTGGTGGCTGAGCTTGGAAGCGCCTTCCTCGGCGCCCACCTCGGCTTGCGGCCCGACCACATCGAGGACCATGCGGCCTACCTCGACCACTGGCTGAAGGTCCTGCGCACCGACAGCCGCGCCATTCTTCGCGCCGCGTCCCAGGCCCAGGCCGCAACCGATTACCTTCTGGCCATCGCTGGACGCGCGGTCGCCCCTGTCACGGAGGATCTCGCAGAGGCCGCGTGACGGCCTTTCCCTACCCTCTTCGTGTTCAAAAGGCGGCACGCCGGCGGCCCTCCGTCGGCGTGTTTCCTGTCGGCGTTTTCCGCAAGGAGAGCGTCTGCCCCATACCCGACACGACATCGATGGGCTCGACGATCTCCTCCACCAGTGTCTCTCGGCCGAACAGTTCCGCCAGGCCGCGCCAGTTGCGGCCATAGGCGACGCTCACGCGGTATCGACCTGGCCTTAACAGTATTTCGGTATGCCCATCTCCAGCGACAAAACCGGTCGCGACAGGACTTCCGTCTTCCCATCGCCGAACCCTAACGACTGCGCGGGTCTCGCCGCCGGCGCCTCGCACCACGAAGGGCTCGTGGCCCGCGGAATAGTCGTTCGGCTCGTGAAGATTGACCGTACCACTCGTCGGGAAGGCCTCCTGTGGCCCTAGCTCGACGACCGCCGGCACATCGGCCAACCCGAAGTCGATCGTGCGCCACCAATTCTTGGCGCCGAGCGCGAGAGTTGCTCCAGCCGAGAGCAGAATGGCAACGCCCGCGAGGATTTGCCTATCGATCACCCGGCGTCGCCCTTTATGACGCATCTGACGCGGGGTCGCATCGCCGAACGCCTTCCGCAAACGCTCGGCCCGGGCCTCCCGGAACCACTCTCTGTCCTCAACGCCCACTGACTTGCTCCTCTCTCACGAAGAGCCAGCCGTTCACCTGCAGGACCTCGCCGGTGTCCATGCACGTCGCCTCGAACGTCCCGTCCAGATCGGCGTCTGCAGCATGGGCGAGATCTAGATCCACACCCGTCGAGAAGAAGTCTCCGCGACAGTCATGGCCGCGCTCGGCGGCCAGCTGCGCGGGCGATCTCGGGGCGGCGCTCACAGCACCGCCCCTTCGATCGCTGCGCGCCCCTTGGAGGGAGGGGGGACAGAGGCGCGCGCGATTTGAGGTTTTCCGGCTTCGACGGGCGAGACCGGCGACGCCGGCGCGAGGGTCAGACTGACGCTATGCCCGGCGAAGAACTTCAGCAGCTCCTCGCCGCTGATGATCCGGACGTCGCCGCACTGGCGTTGCATCTGGCGCAGTCGCTCGGGCGTCCGTCCCGTATGGACGAACAGCCCTCGCGCCTTGCGCCTTTGGCAGACGGCGTCGAAGGCCCAGACGTGATCTTCCTTGATGTAGGCCTTGTAACGCTTGGCCTGGATGAGCCAGCGTTCGCCGTTCAGCGTGAACTGGCCGTCGATTCCGCCGTCCCCGGAGTAGGAGGTTCCCCGGATGATGTTGATGCCGCGCCGGGCCAACTCCGAGAGGATCATGTCCTCGAACCGGTAGGGGCACACCTTGCGCAGGTAGCCGAAGACGCGCCCCGGGTTTTCCAGCGGCGCCATCGAGCGGATGAGCTTCAGGTCGTCCCAGGAACGGCGCTCGTTGTAGGCGTGCTGTTTTTGCGCCTTCGTCTGTTTCGGTCGTTGCAAGAAACCGATGAAGATCGCGAACAGGAAAAACCCCGCCAGATAGGGCAGGGCGGGTTGCATCGCGGTCCAAAGGGCACCGGCGATGTCGATGTTTTTAGTGGCTTCGAGAGCCGCGTTTTCACTCATGTCCTGCATCCTGGGGTTGGGGATGCAGGGATCGGACTGACAGCCCGACTGTTTTGCCACGATTTTCCGGCGAAGTCTTTAACGGCGAGGGTTAAATTCGGGCGTCTCCCCGCCGAGGCGGGGGCGGGCTCTACTCGTCGCTGCGCTCCTCACCGAACCTCGCCAAGGGGCGAGTTTCGTCCCGTCCGGGTGACGATCCCTGACGCGGGATGCTGGACAGCGTTACACCCCGTGTGCAGTCTCCCCGAGACCAAAGGAGAGCACATTGGAACGACTTCCGACCCCTCTGAAGATCGTAACGGTCGCTTTGGCCGTGCCGCTTTTCGCATTCGCGATGTGCGCCATCGCCGTTTTCGCGGTGAAGCTCTTCGGCCTTATGCCCGTATCGGTGGCCGCGCTCTTGCTCTTGCTTGTCGGACCTTCGACCTACGGCTTTCTGGTACGCGCCCAGGAACGCAGAAAGCCCTTCGTGCGGTACGATACCAAGCGCTAGGACTCCGCCGTCCGTCTGGGCATTTCGCCGAGTTCGTCAACCAAACTGCGATCTGTCAACCACGGCTCGGTTTGTAAACCGGGCCACTTTCACGGTTCGTTCCGTTCCTATGTCGTGAACAGGACACCGCCTGTCCCTCGGCCCTGCTCCTCGAGACCGGAAGGTGCGGACCCCAGATCGCTAGCGGCCCGGGCCCGGTCGCCGCCAACCGCTGCGCAGTCCTCCACTCCGTTCCGGCCCTCCGGGTGCGGCTCAGACCCTACCCGCTACGCGTTCGGTCACGCACTGATCCCGGTGCTGTCTGGAGGCCCCATGTCCGACTTCGACCCCAAATCCCTCGACAACAACACCCGCCGGATGCTCGACGTCTCAACGGCTCACATCTCCCAGGAGACCTGTGACGCCGCCACCGCCAAGGCAATCAGCTGGGCGAACACCGGCCCGACCGAGTTCGGTTTCATCGTCTACGTTCACCAGGAACGCGACGACGAGACCCACAACGACCTCTGGGCCGTTATCGAGTTCGCCCGCGCTTGGGGCTTCGACTACGTCATGTTCGACCGAGACGCTCCGCACCTCCCCGAAGGCGCCGCTCTACCGGTCTTTGACTGGTGACCACGCGCGCGGCCGCTGGACACGACCGGTGGCCGCGTGTGACCATCCTGAAACGGAGCCCTTCATGACGCGCATGACCTCGCCCCTCTTTCCGATGACCTTCGCCGCCATGGCGATCGGCCTTATCGCCTCCCTCCTGATCGCCTTTACGCCGGTCATTCATTCCGGCCTTCCGCTGGCGATCGTCGCCGGCGGCCTCATGCTGGCGCTGATGACCGCCGGGATCGCCATCGACCGGCGCCGGGCTATGCCCGCCGCCGTTCTGGTCCGGACCAGGTCTTAGGCCTCGACCACGTCCGCGAACGCCCTGCAGTCGTCCAGCAGATCGCGGGCGACGGCCGCGCAGTCAACGAGCGACGGCCTACCGGCATCCTTCGCCATGTCGTCCAGTTCGTGCCTCGCATAGCGGGGACTTAGGGCCGCGACGACGGCCTGCGTCCGGTCGTTTCGCACCTTCAGCCCCGCGCCGGTCGCCGCCTTCAGACCACGCATCAGGTCATGCCTGATCTCGCGCCGGTTCTGATCGTCCGTCCAGCCGTTTGCAATCAGGGCGGCCTTCAGCGCCAGCTCGATGGCGCAGCACAGCATCTGCGCGCGCGGGGCCCACGCCTCCGGCTCAGGCCCTTCGGAGCCGGCGCGCAGGAAGCCCTGCGCATTTTCCAGAAACACCGGCACCAGGTGGGCGTCCGCCGATCGCTGCCGCATCGTCTATCGCCCCCTTACGTCCGCTGACACCCGCACCAGGTCCTCGCCCATCATCTCGAGCACGATCCGCTCCTTCTCATTGGTCGGCCGGATGATGATCCCGAAGGTGAACGGTCGCTCCACGAACGCGGCTGGGCTCAGCAGCGAACGCACGTGTTCGATCTTGTCCGGATCCATCGGCATCCACCATTCCGGCATCTCATTACCCACGCTTGTTTCGCCCTTCTCGCGCACGTTGCGATTCCAGTAACACCGCTCGGCTTATGTTCAACTCACAGTGGCGGGGGAGAGCCGCGTGTTTGTCGTGATAGCCGCTTCAGGTATCGGGATCGCCGCCTCTGGCTGGGCGGCGCTGCGCTGGCGCGCCCGCCGTGCTGCAGAAGCGCCTGTTCACGAGGAACTATGCCGCCTCATGCTCGCCGCGGCAAAGCCCGCCTTGCGGGCGTCGCCCACGGTGACGCACGGGCGCACGGTCGACGGGGCCTGGATCATCCCCGAAGGCTTCCCGCATGACTTCGTCACGGGATGGGAGGAGGTCCGCCACTATCTCGGCACCACATGCGGCGGCGAAGGCCTCGCTCGCCGCCGGAGACGACTCCGCCGGGCCTGCCGCGCAGTCCGGCGCGACCTCGACCCGGCGCAACGCGATCGCCTACGGACGATCTGCGAGACCTATGGCGGCTAGGCCGCGTCCGGCCGCTCGAATTCTCTCGCGACCTTCAGCAGCAACGCCCGGTTCGGCGCCGGCATACGCGAGAAGCTCTCCGCCAGCTCGTGGCTTCCCTTGATGGCGCCGAAGCCCGCCTGGGGGCTTGCCGCCTCTACACCGTGCACCGGGAAGACATCCCCCGGATGGAAGTCCAGGACGCCCGCGATCCGGTGCAGCATCGAGGCCGAAATCCTGTTCGCGCCTTTCTCGTATTTCTGAATCTGCTGGAAGGTCACCTTCACCGCCTTGCCCAGGGACTGCTGGTTCATCCCGGCGCGGAGCCGATACGCCTTCACCGCCAGCCCGACATGCACATCCACGGGGTCCGGACCTTCGTCTTCCACCTTGCCGCTCATCTCAATCTCCAACGGATTACCACAACCCCCACTGGCATATTCGCTCACAGGTTCACTGTCACGGGGGAGGGCGCAGATCGACGAACCCACTCCCTCCGCCCCGGCCCTTCTGCAGAAACCGCCCGGGCTTCGGACTGACGGCCCCTGCGCAAAAGGGGGGCGAACCCCCCTCCCTTAGTGGACGCTCTCGATGGCCGACAGCACCCGGTGGAACTGGTGGAACACCCGCTCGCTCGGACGAGTAGCGGTCCAGTCCGCCCAAGCCTGCAGCTTCTGTTTCCGGCTCAGCTTCTCCCAGCCTGCGGCCAGTTGCTGCGCCTGGTCGATCATCTGTTCGACGATGACCTGGTGACGGTTGGCGGTTTGGATCGAAACGGTTTGCATGGCGAAGCCTCCATTGAAGCCGCCCCCAACGGGCGGCGATGAAGCCTTCGGGGCACGGTGGGCCCCGGCCAGTCACCGGAGCGACGGCTCTTGCCGGCGCGGAGGGGAACGGCGAAGCCGTTGACGGGCAGGGTGCCGTGAAACGATGCGTAATCGACGCGCGTGGGGCCTGTGGCCGCGACTAGCGGCCACTCGATCCGGGTAGAGAGCGCAGCGAACGGACCGGGAACCGGCGGGGCCGCATCCTCGCCGTTCAGGGGCGGATGCCCATCACCGATCTCTGGGCCAGCCACTCATTGACCAGCACAGACCCCGTCGGACGCCCTTCGTACAGGGCATAGGCTCATGGTGACGACGATGGATCGCTGTCCTCTTCGACGGCTTCGTCGCTTCGAATGCCTTTGCTGAAGGCCGAGGCGGGGAGGGGGTGGGCGTCTGGCTCTGGGCCCGTCCCCGGGCGTCTTGGGGGCGTCGGAGTTGGGCGCGTTCGGGGGCGCGTCATTGTGGAAGCATCGGGACGTTGATGGACCAAGGGCGGCCTGTCCAACAGGCTTCAGCGCGTTTTCCGCTCACCTGAAGGATGGGTTCCCCCGGCTGGGCGGGTAGCCGCAATGGATCACTCTTAACCTACGACGGGTCGGGTTCTTACCGAAGGCAACCCCGCTGCGCGGGGCGAGCCTGGCGGACCCTCACGGCGCTGCGCGCCTCGGCCTTCCGCGCTGCGCTTGTGCAGGCCGGTTTCCACCAGTCTCGGCCTTCGGACGTCCCCTTGTCCCCGTCGCTGACGGTCTCGTGATCGCGGCAGTGCCCGCGAGCCGGACGGGAAATCCCGACCGGTGAGAAAGAAGGAAAACGACGATGCTGAACCAAGTTGAACTGATCGGCCGCCTGGGCAACGACCCGGAGTTCCGCACCCTGAACAGCGGCGACCGCGTGTGCAACATCCGGCTGGCCACGACCGAAACCTGGAAGAACGATGCCGGCGAGCGCAAGGAGCGCACCACCTGGCACACCGTCGAGGTCTTCGGCAAAGGCAAGGTCAACGCGATCGAGAAGTGCCTGCGCAAGGGTTCGCTGGTCCACATCATCGGCCAGCTGCGCTACGACGAGTACGAGAAGGACGGCGTCAAGCAGGTCCGCGCCAAGATCAACCTGAGCGGCCCGAAGCACCAAGTCATCTTCCTGGACAAGAAGCCGACCGAACAAGCCGACGACGAGCCCGGCTCGGAAGGCTGATCCGCCAGCAGCGGCCCCCCGGGAAACCGGGGGGCCTTTTGGTTTGCGAAACCACAGCAGCCTGGAGGCTCACATGTTCGATAGCATCCAAAGCACCCCACCCTGGGACGAGGTCCAGCCCCGGCCGGACCATCCGGGACCCTTCGCGGTGATGCACCGGCCCCACGGCCGGCTCAACATCGAGACCCGCTTCTACGGTCCGTTCGACAGCTTCGACGAGGCCTATGACGCGATGGACTCGATCCCCGCTCTCGGCTTCGCCGTCGAGCTGCCGGGCGTGAAGTGGATCGTGCCGCTGGAGCGTCTGCCGTGAGCAGCCGGCGGCCCGAGGGGGACACTGGTCCCTGGTTCAGAAACACGTATGAGTGCCCGTGCGGCACGGAATGGAGCGACGAATGGTCATGCGCCTGCGACGACGACTGTCCCGACTGCGGGACCACCTGTTCACCTTCGGACAGCGAGGAGGCCGACTGATCGGCCGCGGGCTGGCCTTGGCGTCCGGCGTCTTCCGTCCGGACCATCCCAAGGTCACCGAGGAGCGCCTGAAACTCGGCGCCAACGGTTGCCAGACGGCGGCTCTCACGCTGGCCGTGGCGGTGTTCGTCACGCCCCAGCTGAACGCGGCCTTCGTGGTCACGCCAGCGTGGATCATCTCAAGCGGCATCGGCGTTATGTTGCTGATCGTGGCGGCCCACGCTCTTTTGGGCTATATTCCCAATCCACAGACGCCCCAGAAGGAGGATCGTCCATGATTGAAGTTGGTCTCTTCGGTGTCGGCCTCGCCGCTGGCGCGGTCATCGCCTGGTTCGTGAAGCCGCTTGTTGCTGGCTTTGTCGCCGGTCTTCAGGCCTCGGCCACGCAGCCGACCATCCCGGCCGAGTAGATTTCTCGCACCGCCATTCGAGGCCCCGCCGTTCCCCGGCGGGGCCTTTTTCGTTTTATCCGCTCAGCGCTGGCTCTCGCCGCCTGCGAAGGCCGTCCGCGCGAAGCGCGGTCGCTTTCTGTGCGCTTGGCCTAGCTGGACGCCGTCCGTGCCGTCTAAGGTCGCTCTATGCCCGCTCGCGGGCATAGAGCGGTCGTCTCACTCCCCCCCGACGTCGACCGCTCCAGAGATCCTGACGGCGTTCTCCTGCTTTCCGCCGTTGGGGTCTCTGTAAGGGGAGGGGGCGCGCGGTTCTGTCCCATCCCACCGTGAGGGCTCCGCCGGTTATCCCGTCAACGGCTAAAGCCGTTCCCCTCGCGCCGCCGAAGGCGGCGCTTCGGTGACGGGCCGGCACCTCACGTTCGGATTGCTCCATCACCGCCCAGCCCGGGCGGTCTTCACTGGAGGATCCCATGACTGCCGTTTCCATCGAAACCATTCAGCCTGACCCCGCCGTCATCTTCGATGACGCGACCGCTGCGCTCGATGAGGATTTCGACGACGATACCGATTTCACAGGGGACGATGACGACATCGACGACGTCCCCGCGCAGCGGGGTCGCTCGCGGGAGCCTTCGTACATCGATCTCCGCGATGCCGCCGTGTTGCGCATGGCGCCCGATCTCCCGGCCGACCAGGCCGGACTGGACACTGTGGCGCGCGAAGCGTTCGAGGCCTTCCACGCGGCCGTCGTCATAGGCGACGAGGCCGCCATGATGGCCGCCAGCATTCGCTATGATGCGGTTGTCTGGAAACTCAACGGCGGCGCCTTCTTCGCCTGCGAGGCAGGCAACGAGGCGGTTTCACCCCGCCTGCGGGCACGCCTTGCCGCCGCTCCGGGTGCTGTCCCCCTGTGGGGCCAGTCCGGAGAGTTCCTGGTCGATCATGCCGGCATCAGGGCGATCGTCATCGCCCGGGGCGGGCCTTCGTCCCTGCAGGTCGAATTCCGCGCCGTGTCCGCCACCGGCCCATTCATCTCCAACACGGGTTATCGGTCCCTGTGCGGCTGCCGGCCGATTTACGAGACGACCATGGATGAGGCCGCCAGAATCTGGATCAGCCAGATCCTGACCGAGAAGAAGGGCCGGGAGTTCATCGGCCCCCAATACCGTAATCGCGACTTCCTCGCGGCGTTCCCCTGGGCCGAGGCCGGCGAAGCGGCCTCTCCGGCCCAATACCAGGAGCCGACCGGGCAGTTCGCCTTCAGCTTCTAGCCCGGGCGGGTCGCGTGAGGCGCGACCCGCTTCGTCGTCCCCTTGTCCAGCTGCAGCCCTGTTGCGATCTGAGGGGGCCATACATCGCGAGCCCCTTCATGTCCCAGACCCATACCCTCACCGCAGACGACTACGGCGTGCTGGCCAACGCGGATGCGGCGGCCGACGGCCGCTGTCGCATCAGCCCTTCGGCCAGCCCTGAAGGGCGCGAGGCCACCAAGGCGGCCCTGCGTCACCTCCATCGCCTAGCAGATGAGGGTTATCTTGCGGAGGTCCCCGTGCCGCATCGTCCGGACTTCCCGGTCTTCGCCCTGACCGAGACGGGACGGACGGCGCTGGCCGCACGCACGGCAGGTTCCGCAGCAGACTGATCGGATTCGGCATCTGTCGGCCCGGCCCATCGTTCGTGGGCGCCCACACTCGGCGGCAAGGGACGCTTCGCTCTGAAGCCCTTGCCGCCTTCGTGAGCCCACTACCGCCAGGCTCCGGCCGCCAGCGAGGCGGCTTCAAAAGGAGCCTCCCATGTCTGCAGCACAGGCTACCCTGCCCGGGTTGTTCGCCACCTCGGCGCAAAGCGCCCTTGTGGCCTCGATGTCCCCTGACGAGGCCATTGGCTTCGTCGCCTGTTCCATCATGTCGGTCGCCCAGGCCTGCGGTTGCGATCCTGTCGCGAACACCGTCGATCGCAAGCTGCAGAACGACATTCGCTTCCGCTCGGCCATGAGCCAGGCCGTAGGCCTGTCGCTCGCCCTCGATGATCGGGCCCGGAAGCTAGCCAGCGACCGTTGCGCCTTCCTCACCAAGCATCTGCGCGATCGCGGCGCCGGCGGCATTGCGGGCAAACTTGCCCGCGCCGCCTATCTTCTCGGCCGCGCAGCGCAGGCGGTCGAAGAGACGACCGACATGACCGAGGCCCTCGCGCTCCTGGATGAGGCGATCGTGCTTCATGCGATCATCCACCAGCAAGATGTCGCCGTCGCCCGCGCCCGCCACCAGCTCGGCATCCTCAACCGGGCGCAGCCCGGTCGTCGCCTTCACTAGGCGGGCGCTGTTCCGCATCCTGCGGACCGGCGCTAGTCGCGCGGGTCTGTCTTGTCTCAGGTTGCGCCATGTCCAATCTGAGACTTGAGACGGAGTCACCCATGATCGGCTATGCCCGCGCGCTTCGCCGCGGCCCCGCTCTTATCGCCCAGCGCGAGCGGCTGGTCGCCGCCGGCGTCCGCGAGGTCCATGAGGACCTTCGCGGCGGGGCCACGGTCCTTCGGCCAGCGCTGGACCGCGCGATAGCGGCGCTTTCGCCCGGCGGCGTTCTCTACGTCACCGCACTGGACCGCTTCGGGCGGGACCATCGGCAGATCTTCGATCTGGCCGTCAGGCTGCAGGAAACGAGCCTGCACCTGGTCGCGCTCGATGACGGTATCGACACCCGGCATGACGGCGGGGCGTTCTTCCGTTTCGCCGCCATGATGCTCGCCCACGAGGCCCGGGCTGCAGAGGATCGCCGCGCAGAGCGCGAGATCCTCGACGCTCCGCGTCCGCCCGGTCCCAAGCAGGCAATCACCGACGCGGCATGGGCAGAGGTGTCACCCTTGCTCGCGACGGGAACCATCACCGTCGAACAAGCCGCCGATCGGCTCGGCGTTGGCCGGGCCACCGTCTACCGTCGCCTTGGCCGGAATGAGAACGGGACGTGAACAAACGCTTGCGTTCGCGCTGTCGAGTCCTCTAGACCGTCCGCTGGCAGGGGCGCTTAGGCCAGCGACGTCAGGACCGTGGGACGCAAGAACCCAGACCGCTACACCCGTGAGGACTGGCGCGCTGTCTGCGGCACAGTCGACTCGATGCGGACCAAACGCTGGCGGGTCACCGTCGTGTGCAACCGCTGCCACCTCAACATGGGCGTCGATCTTCGCGTCATGGCCTTCCTCCTCGGCGGGGAGGGCGTCCTGTGGAACCGACACCCGCACTGCCGGCGGGTCGGTTGCGAGGGCCGGGTGACCTTCTGGGCCCAACCGCCCGAGGTCTACACCGCCTTTCCTCTCCGGGCTGAATGGCCCGTTCGCGAATAGCGAAACCGCTCATTCCAGCATCGCACGGGTCCAGGCGCGGCCGCCGCGATCAATCACGCCCAAAGAGGTCGGGGACATCGTCCCCGCAACGGCTCCGCCGTCCTCCACTTCGTTGCGGCCCTCCGGGTGCAGGTCCTCCTTACCCCCGACAGGCAAGGGGCGTGATCGCGGCAAGCCCGCGGGCCAGCTGGATCCCCCGGCTGGAAGCTGGAGACCTTCATGAATCTCGCTGACTTGCACGACCAGGCCGCCTTGGCCTCCGTCTCGTCTGATCTCCTCGATAAGGCTGCATCCGCCGGCGTTGAAGCCATGGCCTCCGTCCTGGCTGACGCCATGAGCTGGACGTCCGGCGATTTCCTGCCCTGCCAAAGCGCGGCCCTCGAGGACGGCGCGCGCGTGATCGCCGGCGCGCTCGCGCGCATGGCGATCGAAAACGGCCTGCTTCCCGAGGAACCCTCGGCCGTCGCCGACCCCGTCCCGGTCGATCCGGCTGTCTTGTTCAACTGCTGCACCGACGGCGCCGAGCCGGACTGGCGGGAGTTCACTGTGCTGCAGATCGGCGGCTGTCGCATGGACCCCGACGACGACGGTGTCGTCGACGGCGGCCAGGACCGCGCCAGCACCGAATTCTACACCGTGTACGGCATCAACCCTGACGGTGAAGCGCTCGCCATCACCGACCTTCCCAATGCCGACCTCGACCAGGCCAAGGCTGTCGCGGACACCCTTTCGGGCCTGTCCGGTCTGTCTGTCGAACTGCATTGCGCCCTGACCCAGGAGATCACCCAATGAGCCTCATCACCTTCCTCGATCGCATCGCCGGCATGAAGACCGGCGAGGAGCTTGACGGCCATATGTCCGGCGCCGACGCCGTGGACACGCTGTCCTATCTCATCATCGAGGCCCGGGCGCTGCGCGCCTCGGCCTCCGCCGCGGAGCTCAGCGCCGACGGTCTCACGGTGCTTCGCACCCTGCGCGACCTCGTCGATGAAGCCCTGTTGACGCACATCTACCAGGACGAGAGCGAGATCCCGGCGGACTGTGGCTACGTCCTCGCCCGGGATGAGGCTGACGCGATCCTGGACCTTCACCCATCCGGGTGACGGCGACGGCCGCGCCTTGCGGCGGGCGGTTCGCTCCGCTCGCCGCCTCGGCCTGCCTACTGTGAGGGCAGGGGGCGTTCCCGGGCTTGGCGACCAGCTGGCCTTCGGCCTCGCGGTCGCTTGCGCCTGGTCACGTCAGACAAGTGCGCCGGCGACGGCCTCGCTGCGCGCGCCGCTCCCCATGGGTCGCGACGACGGCCTGCCGGACTGAGAGAGGGGCGGCGGGGTCGGCCGATCCTGATGCAAGGGCACCGCCGGTTATCCCGTCAACGGCTTCGCCGTTCCCCTCTGACCGGCCGGACGGCCGAGTCCTCGGTGACGGGCCGGCACCTCGCAACGGATAGGGCGCGCCCCGCCCGTTCCGGGCGGCTCACCGAGGAGAACCCGATGACCCACGCAACACTGTGCGAGCTTATGCGCCAGCACGAATTGGACTTCACCGCTCCGGCCGACCGCGCTCCTGCAGCGCGCCCGCTAGCGCGGCCGCGGCTGCTGATCCTCGCCTGTTCCTCGTCCAAGGCTGAAGGCGAAGACCTCTCGGCGCGGGACCGCTACACCGGGCCGCTCTGGCAAACCCTCAAAGCGGCCGACCCCGATGGGTCCCTAGCGCACGTCGCGTTCCTTTCAGCCCGCTACGGCTTCGGGCACTCCCGGGATCCTCTGCCCCACTACAACACCCTGCTCACGGCCAAGACCGCCGAGACGATGATCCAGCGCGGGCTGGCAGGGTACTATCCCAACTATGACCTCACGTTCCGCACCCAGGGCGCGCGCGATCGGCACCTTGCCAGCCGCGAGCGGCTGCGGACCGCCGGCGGCGTCATCGCTCGTCTCGTCCGCGAAGCGGGTCGCGCCTTTGAGGACGTCGCCATCTGCGGCGGCAAGGAGTACGTCCGGGTCGGGCAGTCCTATGTCGCTGAGATGACCGATCACGGGTTCATCGCGGCCACCGCGCCCTTGACCATCATCAACGACCAGATCGGCTACATGCGCGCCAAGCTCCGGCGCTGGCTGTGTGAGCCGTGAGAATGGCCGCTGGTGGGCGTGGGACCGCGCTGGGGGCGCAAGGCGGTCAACGAACTTCCCCGGCCATGCCGCCCGCTCGTGGGCTCCCGGTGCGGCTTAGGGGGCAGGGCGGCGGGCATTGGCTGTCGTCGGTCAAACAGGACGACGGAGCGCTTCTCGGTCGCTCCCGTGGTTTCCGGCCTGCGGGTTCCGCGATCAATCACGCCCAAGAGGGGCGGGGTCGCCGGTCGCTCAACGGCTACGCCGTCCTCCACTCCGTTCCGGCCCTTCGGGTGCGCTTCCGGCTCAAACCCCGCCTGGCAAGGGGCGTGATCGCGGGACACCCGCGAGCCAGCCGGATCACCTGGCTGGGAGCTGGAGAAACAAGATGCCCCGTCCCGATATGTCAATCATCGCACAACAGCTGCAGATGCAGCGCGCCTCCATCATCGCCGCATTCCAGAGCCTGTCGGGCACCGAGCGCATGGCGCAGGCCAACAGCTACGCCGCAGCCGAGGCCGCTGGCGAGGCGGTCTTCCACCCCTTCCACCTGTGCTTCGACGGCGCGCGGGGCCCGGTCCAATGACCGGCGCTTCGCTGCGTCCCGTCAAATGGCACTTTGACGATTC
Source organism: Alphaproteobacteria bacterium (assembly GCA_018820665.1). GTDB lineage: Bacteria > Pseudomonadota > Alphaproteobacteria > Caulobacterales > Caulobacteraceae > Brevundimonas. Next base: position 64,200 of record JAHJNW010000086.1, read on the forward strand.
CCCGATCTGGGACGGCTTCGCCCACGGCACAACCTGGAACGGTTGGGCCGACATCAGCATCACGCCCGCCGTTCAGACCGAAGTCGCCATCTGGCTCGACGGCGAGTCCGACAGCGTCGACGAATGGCGCGCGCTGCAGCCCGGTCCGGATGGCCTGGTTGACCTTTCCGGCGGCCACACCCCGAACATCGACGAGGACGCCACCGCGTGCGCCGCGTTGGGGCGTGCCCTTGAGCTGTTGACCGGTCTGGTCGCCTCGCTCTCCGCCCGGTTCGTCGAGCGTCTGAAGGAGACGCTGACGACCGAACAGTGGGCCGAAATGCTCCGGCGCAATGCCGAGGCGTGGGACAGCCCATTCGACACCTGTGCGTCGCACGATTTCTGCGACTCGAACATGGTCATGGCGGCGGCCTTCCTCGACGTCGTCGGTCACGAGCCGAGCGGGTCCTACGAGACCCACTACGATCCCGCCAAGGGCTACCATGTCGCGGACGACCCGGCCGAAGAGGCCCGGGCCGACGCGAACATGTGGTTCTGGAACGAGGCCTGGTGCCTCGCCAAGGGCGATCACCTGATGGACATCCAGCTGGCCGATCGGCTTGAGGCCGAGGCTCACGCCACCTGGAAGATCCTGCCCTGGTGACATCTCCGGCCTGTTGCGCCGGCGACGGCCGCGCCATGCGGCGGGCGGTTCGCTCCGCTCGCCGCCTCGGCCTGCCTACAGATAGACCGGGGGCGCTCCCGGGCTTGGCGACCAGCTGGCCTTCGGCCTCGCGGTCGCTTGCGCCTGGTCACGTCTGACGAGTGCGGCGGGCGACGGCCTCGCTTCGCGCGTCGCTCCCTATGGGGCGCGACGACGGCCTGCCCGTACCGGAAAGTTTACTGCGCACGTCGTTTTCGCATCGTGTCACGGGAGCCCGGAAGTCAACGGCTGCGCCGTTCCCCTCCGCCGGCGGCCAAGAGGCCGCCGCTCCGGTGACTGCCGAGCGCCACCCGTGTCCCGAAGCTCCATCGCCGATCGCTGGGATCGGCCAAAAAAGGAGCATCGACATGAACACCGTCACGATCAACGGTTTCCCCAAATGGCAATGCCTGGTCGGCAGCGTCACTCAGTTCTCGGTCATCACCTGGGCCGCCACGGAGTTGGCCGCCCGCCAACAGGTCGCGGCCTGGCAAGAGGTTCCGCTGCATTGGGTCACCGCTCAGCAAGTGGCGGCGTTCTAAGATGGCCCGCCGTTCCTCAACCCCGCCCGGCGTCTCGGAGTTGGCGTTGCCCTTCACCGGGTTCTTGCCCCGCGAGACCGTCTCGCCGAACCACGACCACTGCGGATCACTCAGCGATACCGACTTGCTGGGTCGGCTTCTTCGCCACAACGGCGGCCTCGGGGCCGCCTACATCATCATCGACGAGTTCGGCTCAGCGGCGGCGGCAACGTCCGCCACCGTAGGCGACTTCACCCATCGAACCGGCCTCGACGCGGCGGTTCATCAGGATCTGCAGCTTGCCTCGGAGTTGGGCGCCCGAATGGCGCGGGCCGGGATCGAGGACCGTTGCGTCCTAAGCTCCTGGTCCGTCCTGAACGAATACCTGCGCGCGCGGCTGGCCCATGCCAAGATCGAGCAGTTCCGGGTTCTGTTCCTCGACAACAAGAACCGCCTGATCCGCGACGAGCTGCTGGGGGCGGGCACGATCAATCACGCGCCGGTCTACCCACGGGAGGTTATACGGCGCGCCTTGGAGCTTGGCTGCGCCGCGCTGATTCTGGTCCACAACCATCCCTCGGGCGATCCCACCCCGTCGCGGGCTGACATCGACATCACCAAGTCCCTCATCGAGATCGGCAAGCTCATGGGCATCGCCGTCCATGACCACGTCATCGTAGCGAGCGAGAGCTGCGTCAGTTTCCGGTCCAAAGGCCTCATCTGATCGAGGGGGCTTCGGCCCCCTTTTTGTGCGCGATCGGTCGGTGCGACGCCGACCGCGGCGCTTCGCGCGCGGTGACCCGGCGACGGACAGGGCAGGGACCGTTCCCGGGCTTGGCGACCAGCTGGCCTTCGGCCTCGCGGTCGCTTGCGCCTGGTCACGTCCGACAGGTGCGCCGGCGACGGCCTCGCTGCGCGCGCCGCTCCCTATGGGTCGCGACGACGGCCTGCCGGAATGAAAGGGGGGCGACCGTCATCTTGGCATCGTGACACGGGAGCCCGGAAGTCAACGGCTACGCCGTTCGCCCTCCGCGTCGGCCGAGTGGGCCGCCGCTCCGGTGACTGCCGAGCGCCACCCGTGGCCCGAGCCTCGGAAGCCGATCGTTGGGATCGGGATTCGAGGAGATCATCATGACCAGTCCACTCATCGAGGCCATGGAGGCGTGGAAGGCCGAGGCCGCAGGCAATCAGCATTCCTTCTTCGAGGCCGATACCCCGGTGATGGTGGCATACGGCGGCGGCGTCGACAGCACCGCGATGCTGATAGAGCTGATCGAGACCGGCATCCGCATCGACATTGTCCTGTTTGCTGACACAGGCAGCGAGAAGCCCACCACCTATGCCTTCATCGAACTCTTCGCCAAATGGCTCGCTGATCGCGGCGTGACGCTAATCACCGTCCGCTATCAGCCCAAGAACTACAAAAACTTCCCTCCCTACCGCTCTCTCGATGAGAACTGCCTGACCAACGGCACTTTGCCGTCGATCTCTTTCGGGTTCTCCAGCTGCTCCCAGAAGTGGAAGATCGAGCCTCAGAACAAATGGACCGAACAGTGGGAGCCTGCCGTCACTGCCTGGGCGAACGGGGGCAAGGTCATCAAGCTGATTGGCTACGACTGCTCCCCAGCCGACGCCAAGCGCTACGCGCACCGCGAAGGCTATGTCGATCCCCGCTACGTCTACGGCTACCCGCTTCGCGTGCTGGGCTGGCATCGCTGCGATTGCGAAGAGCGGATCCGTCGTGCAGGCCTTCCCGTTCCCCCGAAGAGCGCCTGCTTCATGTGCGGCGCCATGAAGACGTGGGAGGTCCACACCCTGCCTGTCGAACAGCTGCGCAGGATCGTGTTGATGGAAGCCCGCGCCGCGCCCCGGCTTCAGAAGATCGAGGGGCTATGGCGCAACGGCGTCAAGGGGACTCGCGGCGGCGAGAAAAAGCCGGGCCGCATCACAGACTATATCCGCGAACAGGGGCTTCTATCGTCGGAAGCGATCGACGAGATCACCGCGATGGCGCCGCAAGCCCTCGTCCGCTTCCAGGACGCAGAATCCGGCGTGCCTGTCACAGAGCGCGCCGACCTCGGCCAATGGCTAACCCTGTTCGACAAGCGTGACGCCGGCGTCTTCGACGTCTCTCCGTCATCTCGGCTGTTTGCCGAAACCCCTCATCCACAAGCGGCCTGATCTCAGGCGCCGACCGCTGCCTGACGGCGCGGTGACCCGCGACGGATAGAACAGGGGGCGTTCCCGGGCTTGGCGACCAGCTGGCCTTCGGCCTCGCGGTCGCTTGCGCCTGGTCACGTCGGACAGGTGTGCCGGCGACGGCCTCGCTTCGCGCGCCGCTCCCTATGGGTCGCGACGACGGCCTGCCGGAATGAAAAAGAAACGCGCACGTCTTGTTCGCATCGTTTCACAGGAGCCCGGAAGTCAACGGCTGCGCCGTTCGCCCTTCGCGTCGGCCGAGTGGGCCGCCGCTCCGGTGACTGCCGGGCGCCCACCTGTGCCCCGAAGCTCCATAGCCGGTCGCTGGGACCGGCCAACGATGGAGACCACGATGCAAGCGATCGAAGCCCTTCCCGAAGTCACCGCCCCTCCCGTCATCATCGCCGAGGCTCCCGCGGCCGAGTTGCCGCGCGACGAAATTGGCGACCGCCTGATCGCCGAAGGACTGGCTCACAACAGCTTCCTGCTGGATCTGAACCACGCCCTCACCGTCCCCCACGACTGGACCCTCCCGGCGCCGTGGAATCTCCCTTCTCGTCTGTTCCGCTTCCCAATCGAGGTCAGCGAGTATCAGGAGGGCGGGCGGCGGCTGGGCCTCATGCACCCGGCCCTGGTCGATCATCCCTTCGTCAAACATGTCTGCCAGGTCATGGGCATGGCCATCCCCGCCGGTGGCGCTCCGAACCCCTACGGCTACACCAAAACCGGCCTCGGCATGTGGTGGCACGCCGTCGATCTGATCTCGGCGGGTCGCTGGCAAGATGCCCTCGACACCCGCCAGTTCACGACTGACGCCCATCTCCTGCAGGCCGTGACCTTCTCGCTGAGCTGTGGTCGGGAGGACGGTGACGCCCTCACCCCCGCCGATGCCCGCCACATCTTCGATGTGCTGGGCGTTGCCTGTCCCGCCGATCCGAACGCCATCCTCTGCAGCTTCCCCCGGCCGGGCTCCGTTACGGCAGACGACAAGGTGGAGCGCTGGCCCGTGAACACGGGCTGCGACGCGCCGGGCGATACCGCGTGGGCCATCGTCATCGGACTTGAGACCGGATGGTTCGCCAAGGACCGCAGCGGCCACCTGCAGTGGACGCGCCTCGGCCGGGACCGACACCAAGCCGGACCGTCCGCCACCTTCATCGAACAATCGTCGGGGCAGGGGGCCTTCGCCTTCTGACACCGACACCGATCCGACCTGTTGCCTGAGCGGGCGATGGGTCGGGCTACCGGGGCACGACGGCGGCGGCCTGTGGCCGTCGCCGCGACTTCGGCTGTCCGCGTCCGGATCATCGTCAGCACACGCTGCGCCCTGACGGGCTTGCTGATCGTGTGCCCGCTAGTCGCGGGCACTTTCCCGCGCACGTCGTTTTCGCATCGTGTCACGGGAGCCCGGAAGTCAACGGCTTCGCCGTTCCCCTCCGCCGCGGCCGAGGCCGCGCCTCCGGTGACTGCCGAGCGCCACCCGTGCCCCGAAGCTTCATCGCCGGTCGCTGGGATCGGCTTCATGGAGAACAGTCATGCAAACGATCGAACAAGTTCAAGCCGCCTGGGCCGCTCTGGACCGTCAGGCTCAAATCGAGGCCTGGGACGCCTTCACCCGCTCGATCGACTACGGAGATCAAGGTCATGATCCGTTCTACCTGGTCCTGCAGCCCATGTGGGATGCGGGCACCTTCCCCTTTGAGGACGAGTATATCCGGGACTCGATCGAGGAGCTGCAGCACACCAGCGCAGCGGACGAGTGGTTCGATGCCATGATCCTGGCCAACGATCCCAGCGACAACGCCTTCTGGGATCGCTTCGATCCGGCGGCGGCGGACGCCATGATGGGCTGCCCCTTCTAATCGAGGGGGCTTCGGCCCCCTTTTTGTGCGCGACCCACAAGCGGGGCGCCGACCGCAGCGCTGCGCGCGCGGTGACCCGGCGAAGGCGAGGGCGGGGGCGTTCCCGGGCTTGGCGACCGGCTGGCCTTCGGCCTCGCGGTCGCTTGCGCCTGGTCACGTCCGACAGGTGCGCCGGCGACGGCCTCGCTACGCGCGCCGCTCCCTATGGGTCGCGACGACGGCCTGCCGGACTGAGAGAGAGCGCGCGCGTCTTCCCATCCTGTCACAGGAGCCCAGCCGTCAACGGCTTCGCCGTTTCCCTTCGATCGCGACCAAGGCCGCGCTCTCCGGTGACTGCCGGGCACCCACCTGTGCCCGTCTGGTTCATCGCGCCTCGCCCCGGGGCCGACTAAAGGAGAACGCCATGACCCAACGTCACATCGTCCGTGAGACCTACCAGTTCAGCACCGCCTTCCTCGCCGAGGCGCGTGAGCATTTCGGGCGTGCGTGGGACAGCATCTATCCCGCTCATGCCGTCATTCGGCAGGTTCGCGTCTGGACCATCCTCGGTCCCCGTTGGGTCGATGCAGAAACTGTCTGCCAGACATGGCGGACGGCTGATGCGGGATTGACCGCTTACGCCGAAGACAAGGTCGCCACGGATCGCCGGTTCCGCTTCCGGCTCTGGTTGAACCGACCGGCCCTCGTGGACGAGATGTGGGCACGGGCTCGCTACGCTACCCCGGCGTCGTTCCGGCACACCGTCGATGTCACCGCCAGCGTTCGAATTTATTGGGATCCCGCGCATCGGACCTGGACCATTAGCCAAGTCCGCCGGGGGAACCATTCAATGCGCCTCGCCAGCAGCTTCGACAGCGCCTTCACGATCGCCGACGAGATGATCGTCTAGGGGGCCTCGGCCCCCTTTTTCGCGCGCACAACGGGTGCGGCGCCGACCGCAGCGCTTCGCGCGCGGTAACCCGGCGACGGATAGGGCGGGGGCGCTCCCGGGCTTGGCGACCAGCTGGCCTTCGGCCTCGCGGTCGCTTGCGCCTGGTCACGTCCGACAAGTGCGCCGGCGACGGCCTCGCTGCGCGCGCCGCTCCCTATGGGTCGCGACGACGGCCTGCCGGACTGAGAGAGAGCGCGCACGTCTCCTCCGCATCGTGTCACGGGAGCCCGAAAGTCAACGGCTGCGCCGTTCCCCTGCGCGTCGGCCGAGGCCGCCGCTCCGGTGACTGCCGGGCGCCCACCCGTGCCCCGAGGCTCCATAGCCGGTCGCTGGGACCGGCCCCATGGAGATCCATCATGTCCGAATCCGCCACGACCCAATCGGCCCCGGCCGGGCTCACGAGCACCGAACGGTACTACGGCCCCGGCGATGCGAACGGGCGCTACCTCGTCCTGGTCGTCGATGAGATCGTGGGCGAGGAAGAAGCCTACCGCACCTCGGATCTCGCGGTCGCCGCCGCCGAGTTTGACCGCTGCCAGGCGCAGCACCCCTATGTCACGGCGGTGTCGATCTACGACACCGTCGAGGCCGAGACCCGGAAGCTCTGGCAACGCGACCCGGACCTGACCCCGCAGACGGCCTTGGCTCGCTGTCCCTACTGATCCCCGGGGGCTTCGGCCCCCTTTTTGTGCGCGCTCCGTTGGTGTGGCGCCGACCGCTGCCTGACGGCGCGGTGACCCGGCGACGGACAGGGCAGGGGGCGCTCCCGGGCTTGGCGACCAGCTGGCCTTCGGCCTCGCGGTCGCTTGCGCCTGGTCACGTTCGACAAGTGCTGCCGGCGACGGCCTCGCTGCGCGCGCCGCTCCCTACGGGTCGCGACGACGGCCTGCCGGATGGTCAGGTTGCGGGCGCTCTGGGCGGGCCGATCGCTGGCCTTCGGCCTCGCGATCATTACCGCCTGTCGCGTCAGCGTCTCAGCGGGGCGCCGACCGCAGCGCTTCGCGCGCGGTGACCCGGCGACGGATAGGGCAGGGTGCGCTCCCGGGCTTGGCGACCAGCTGGCCTTCGGCCTCGCGGTCGCTTGCGCCTGGTCGCGTCGGATTACCTCTTTCCCCCTTGGGGGGCTCCGCCCCCGGTCGTCCCTCAAGGCGACCGCCAAGGCGGCTTAGGCGGCGGTGTCCCCGCCCTTCGGCTCCGCCTGCAGGGCGGGTGATCCCCCTCCGCCGCCACGACCTTGATCTCCTTCCTCCCCCGTCCGCGGTGCGGCTTTGCCGCCCACGCTTCGGAAAAGCGCGGGCGCCTTCCATCACGATTTCTGGCCCAGTGCGAACCCTTCGCCCGCCGTGTCTGTGGCCGAAAGGAGTAGTCATGACCCCGATCACATTGCGGGACCTGCCCCGCCGCCAGCGCGCGCGCATCTATGCCGTGGCGCTGGGTGAAACGTCCGCCGACTTCGCCCTGGCGGAAGCGCTGGCCGCGTCGGCCAAGACGGGCCTCGGCGCTGCTGACCGTCACCGCCTCGCCGGGGATGCTGTGCGATATGCGCTGGCCTGTCACGGCCTGCACGATACGACGGCGGCCCGCATTGCGGTCACCGCCCTGGCTCGCGGGGTGATCCCTCGGCCGCTTGCGGTCCTGCGGCAGGCGCGCCGGGAGCAGCGGCGGATCGAGCGGGCGACCCGGCCCCATCTCGCGCTTCGGCTGCTACTGTCCTCGCCCGCCGAGGCGGACCAGATGCGGGGGGCGATGTGAGCCCGGTTTCCGATTTGCCAGCGGGCTGGCTTTACCTCGAACAGCGCCGCGTCGTGGTCGATCCGAGCCGTGGGGTCGTGGCCACTGTCAACGGGACCACGGCCGATGGCGTGATGCTCGCTGGCGCCCAGCGGCTGTTCGCCGCTCTGGTCGCCCTGGAGCAATCCGCCGGCGCGGTCGCCGAGGATATCAGCTCGCGCAGGCTCGCCGTGGATCCGGCTTTGGTCGCGGCGTTGGGCGAGGCGCGTTGCGCCGCCGCCCAGGCCTTGCGGCTGGCTGGCGAACCGACGGAGCATTGACGGTGTCGCAGCTCGCCCTGTTCACGGCTTCGGATGCGCCGCCTTCGGCGTCGCCCGAGGTCCGCTATCTCTTCCTTGCGCCCGTCCTTTACGTCTCCCCGGTCATGACGATCGGGCGGCATGAGTGGGCCTATGTCATCTACGACGACCCGCATTGGGGGGTGCTGGCTGACTATGTCTGGCGCCGTTCCGGCGCGGAGTGGGCGCGGTCGCGGGCGTGGCCCAGCTACGACGGCGACCGGTCGGACGGCGGGCTTCCGCTGACCTGCCGCCGACTGTGGGAGCGTGAATCGGAAGCCCGCGCCGCGCACGGTCTGGCCTAGGAGCGCCGTCATGCAGTTCGTTCGCAAACAGCGCCACGGCCCCCGCGTCATCACCCCCCGCCAGTTGTCGGCCTATGAGCGCAGCTGTCGCGCGAAGCGCGAAAAGCTGCCCTTGCTGGCTCCGCTCATCGCGGAGGCTCAGCTTCCGGCCGAGGAGGAGATGGCCCGTCGTCAGGCGGGCGATATCGTCTGGGAGCAGAGCGCGCGGGATGCTCATGCCGCCAAGTGGCGGGAGGTCCGGACACGGCTATTCGCCCTGCCGGACCATGCCCGCGCGGCGGTGCTGGCCCGGTACAATTCGAGCCGATGGTTTCCCCGCAATCCGGGGCTTCTGGCCTCTCTGATCTGGGACACGCTGAAGGGTGTCGCGGTGCCCGCATCCACCCTTGTCCCGATGCCTGCGGCGGAACGTCTCTCCGCCGTGGCCGCTCTCAATGATCGCGCACGCGCGGGGGACACCAACACCCGCTGCCGGCGGGCCTATTCCCCCGGGGCGATGGCCTTCCTTGCGCCGGGCTTCGTGCCCGATGAGGAATACGAACGGCCGCAGGTCTATCTACATGTCAGCCGGGGTCGCTGGTGTTTGCTCTGGGATGGCGTTGCCGACTTCGTCGGCTTCACTCACAACATCGATCCATCCGGCGAGCGCCGGTGCGGGGTGTTCTCGGCGCTGGGCACGCCCTTCCGGTTCGAGGTCTTCTATCTGAGCCACCAGGACGATGGCGACGCGGTCGCCCCGTGGAACAGTGACCTTTCGCGCCGCGTGGTCTGGGTCGGCTGCGCCGATGAAATAGCGGACCTGTCGCAGGCGACTTTCGAGAGCGGATGGACGCCATAGGCGTCTGTTCCGGCAGGGGGCGCGCGGCGTGTTTTCGGTTGCGCCTTCGGCGCGGGATTGAACCGAAAACGCCGAGGCGTTCTGCGACGCCTCGCGGGCCTTTGGGCGGCTGCGCTGCGCGCGAGCTGTTGCCCATTCGGCCCTGATCGCCAGCGCTGTTTTTTCGCGTCGGGCTGCGCCCGCTTTGGCTTGTCCAGGGCGGGCCCTTTTCTGTGCTCGGTGCGCGGGTCGGCGTGGATTTGTTGCGCCTGCGGCGCGGGGGACGGTGGCCATGGCGGGGGCCATGAGGTCGATGCCTAGAGGCGCGGGGCGCCTTTCTTCCGGCCCGGGGTCGCTGCGCGGCCGCCGGGAGGACCCTCTCGGATACGCACGTGCGTCTTCGACTCCGTTTTTGATCCGCTGACGGTTCGCCTTTGCCCTGGCCCTGACGGGCGACGGGAGGCGAACCGCCTCTGGCGGATCTGGCGAGCCGCTGTTCGCGGGTCTTTGCTCGGCCGAGGGCGGCCTCGGTTGAGGTGTTCTCGATCTGGTCGGTGATGCCGAATTGGGTCTGTGCCTAGAGGGTCGGGAGGCCTTTCTCGGAGTCCCAAACCAGTCACGTGAGTGAGGAGTGGCCCCTGGGGGGGCCTGTTGAAGAAACCTCCCTGTGGGAGGTGCACACCTTACGCACACCTGCGGTTCTTCTAAGTATCGGTTTTTGCAGGCGAAACGGCGGGCGCAACCGGGTGTCACTAGTGCCCCCACTTCGGGGATTTGCCGGTTTCCCTCGCTGAAACAACGTGCTACGGGAGGGGTACTAGTGCCGCCATAATCCCAGATCGCCAATGCCAACCAACCTCCCTCGCATCACAGCCTATGTCTCAAAAGAGGCCCAGCAACGGCTTCGCACGCTGGCGAAAACCCGTGGTCTGTCGCAAAGCCAAGTGATCGAGGAGCTAATCAACACCGCGCACCAGGATCGGCGCGACTGGATCGCCCAGCAGGCTGGTCACCAGACGATGCTGACCCTCGCGCTCCTGACAGCCTTGGCCAAGCGCACCCTCAACGAGGAGGAGCTGGCGAAGGTGAGACAGATGGGAGGCCAGGCTGGGGCGCTCCTTTTTGGTCCCCTTGGGAAGCGTCCATTCGACGTCGATGCGCCGCCGCCGGAAGATGATCGCCTCGTGGCCCTTTTCGCGGCGCTGTCAGAGTAGTATCAAGCGCCACCCCTTCCGACGCCGCCCCGCTCTTGTCGCCTAACCCAATCGGGAAGTGACAATGAGCCGACCCTCCAAGGGCAACCTCTCCGCCTGGCTTCGTGGTGGACAGACCATCGGGCATACCTTCGACATGATCCGCGAGGTTCTCGCGCGCATCGTGATCGTCCTCATTCTGTGGGGAGCCGTCTGCGTCATCTGCGTGAACCTCCGCGCTTCGGATGATGAGCAGAGCTATGGGACCCTCGCCCTTATGGCGAACGTCCTCGAATGGGTTGGTCCGCCAGCACCCCAACTCATCAGCGTGCCCACACCCGGACGTGGACCCCGCCCGTACCCTGTTGGCGAAGTCGAGCAGCTCAGCTGGGTCGCGCCCCACGCCTACGGCTACTTCCATCATGCCAAGCTGGGCTTCGCTCTTTGGATTATGGGCGCGGCGCTGACCGGGATCGCCACGGCCTATTGGTACACGCGAGCGGGCAAGGAGAAGCTGAAGACCCGGCAAATCCGAGGACAGCAGGTTGTTCGCGCACCCCAGCTTGCGCACGAGATCACCCTATTCAATCAGGAGCAGGCCAAGGCGAAGAACCGGCCCGACCACCTCCCGGCGAACCTCGTTGGCATCCCGTACCCGATGGACGCCGAGCAGGAACACACCCTCATCACCGGCAGTCCGGGCGCGGGTAAGTCGGTCGCCATGCACCGTCTTATTCGGTCCGTCCGCGCGCGCGGAGATCGCGGCGTCGTCTACGACCCGGAGCTGGAATACATCGCCCAGCACTACAACCCCGAGACCGACCTCATCCTCAACCCCTTTGACGAACGGTCGCCCGCCTGGTCGCCGTTCCACGACGCCACAGATCACGTCGAATGGGATCGTCTCGCCCACGGCCTGTTCAAGGACCCCAAGAGCGGCGACCCCTATTGGAGCAACGTCGCCCGGTCGCTGTTCTCTTGGACCTGTTTCACTCTGAAAGAGCGCGACCCCAACGTCAGCCTCGATACGGCGCTGAACATGCTGTTCGGTTCGACGAAGCGGCTGGAACGTCTCCTCGTCGGCACCCCAGCCCACAAGCACATCAGCGGCGGCGCGGGACCCCGGGTATCGTCGATTGAGTCCGTGCTGGTCGAGGGCGTGACGCCACTCGTCTACCTCCTCGGAAAGGGCGAGCCCTTCTCCATCCGCCGCTGGGTCAATCAGGAACGTCGGACCCCCGGGCTTCTCTTCCTGTCCGCACCTGAGACCCATGCCGACACCCTTCGGCCGCTTCTCGGTTTCTGGTCCGAGATCGTCATCAGCGCCCTGTTGTCGCGGAACGCGGAGGGTATCGCGCCGCATCCGACGTGGCTGTTCCTGGACGAGTTCCCCTCGCTTGGCCGTATCGACAAGCTGGCCGACGGCCCCCAGCGCCTTCGCAAGTATGGCGGCGCCATGGTCTTCGGGATGCAGCAGGTCTCGCAGATCCAGGAGATCTACGGGAAGGAGAAGGCCAGCACCATCATGGGTCAGTGCCTCAATAAGCTGATCCTGCGGTGCAGCGATTTTCAGACCGCACAGATCATGAGCGAAACGATCGGCGAGCGCGTCATGCACCGCGTCTCGGAGAACACCTCCTATGGCGCGAACAGCATTCGCGACGGCGTCGGCATCGCGCCGCGCGAAGAGAAGGAGCCGGTTTACCTCCCCACGGACCTGATGAACCTGCCGTCGCTGCAGGGCGTCATTCGGATGAGCAACAAGCGCGCCGGACGGCCATTCCCTATCGCTCCGGTCGCCTTCAGCTTCGACGCCAGTCCCCGGATCGCGGACCCCTATGTTCCGCGCACTGGACCTGACCCCATCCGCGAGTTCATTGCGCGCGCGCGGGGCGAGCGGCCGGACGATCCGGCTGAAGGCACTGCAGCTGCGCCCGCAGCCGCCGCCGGCGGCCCGGTCCTCGTGGCGGTCGATGGCGACCTCGTCGTCGACGGCGAGGCGGACGAGGCAGTCAACGAGAACGACCTGGTCGCGGATCCCGGCGCGTTGCCGACAGAGAAGGGCAGGGCAATCTCCCTCGCTCGCGCCGAGGCCGCCCGGGAGGAGGCCGCCCGCGAGAACGAACAGAAGCAACAGCGCGAGCTGTTCGACGGGGACCGGCCTACCCCAGAGCCGCGTCCTGCCGGCGAGGAGCATAGCCTCGGCTCACTCGGTGAATTGACCGGCGACTATGGCCGGGGGCTCTGACCATGCTTTCCGTCAGCAGCATTGGAAGCTCCTCCGGGGCCGCCGAGTACTACGGCAAGGACGACTATTACGTCACTGGCGAGGCCGACACCCCCGGCCTGGAATGGGGCGGCAAGGGTGCCGCCAAGATCGGCTTGGAGGGCAAGGCTGAAGGAACGGACTTCAAGAAGGTCCTCCAGGGCACCCACCCAGCCTTTAAGGACGGCGACAAAACACCCGCTGGCGCGGACACAAAGCACCGGGCGGGATGGGATCTCACCTTCTCCGCGCCCAAGAGCGTCAGTCTGGCCATCCTGGTTGGCGGTGATCGCCGCCTCGACGTCGCTCACAACAAGGCCGTCGATCGGGCGATGGTCTATGCGGAGAAGCACTTCGCGATCACCCGTGTGCGCGATCAGGGCAAGATCCGTGAGGTGAACACCGGCAACCTCGTCTACGCCAAGACCGTTCACGGCACTTCCCGTCAGGGCGACCCCCAGCGTCACACCCATGTCGTCGTCGCCAACGCGACTGTAGAACCCTCCACGGGCAAGGTCCGCGCCCTGGAGAGCTATCAGCTCTTCAAACACATCCAGCTGGTCGGCCGGATCTACCGCGCCGAGTTGGCCAAGGAGGCCTTGGCGCTCGGCTACGACGTCCGTCGTGATGCCAAGGCCGGCACCTTCGAATTGGCCTCGTTCGGCGAGCAGCAGCTGCGTCAGTTCAGCAAGCGCCGAGAGCAGATCGAGGCGGCCATTGCCATCGAGGAGAAGCGCAAGGGTTCCCCCCTTACCGGCGCCCAGAAGGATGCGCTGGCACTACGGGACCGGCCGAAGAAGCTAGACACCCCTCGCGCTGAACTCATCGCGCGTTGGGCGGTGGAGTCGAAGGCCGCAGGCCTGGACGCTCGCGCGCTGGCCGGCGCTGCAATGGAGCGCAGCGCGAACGGCCGCGACGTGTCCTCATTGGTGTCTGGCGCCGCTTCCGATGCGGCGTCTCGTTTCGTGGCCGCCCTGCGGCGCATCACCGGGCGGTCCGATCCGGCGACGGCGAATGATCCTTACGGATATCGCAGACCTGACCTGGTGCGTGACGATGCGGCCCGCGCCGCTGTCTCCTTCGGGTTGCGCGTTGCTGAGCAGGGGAGGGCTGTCTTCACCCGCCACGAGGTAATGGGCCGGGCGCTGGAGTTTGCGGGCGCAGGGATGACCGCCTCTCGCATCGAGGGGCAACTGTCCGCCCTCGAGAAGGACGGGCGAGTGATCAACGCCGATGCGCGCCTAAATGGTGGCGTCACTACCAAACCGGCGCTCGACCTGGAGCGCGGCATCGTCTCCCGTATTGAGCAGGGCAAGAACACTGCACCCGCGCTTATGACGTTGGCGGAGGCTGGGGCCGCCTTGACCCACGCGGCTGGCCGGGAGGGCGGAATCGTCCTCAGCGACGGCCAGCGGGCAGGGGCGGAGAAGCTCCTCACCAGTCACGACCGGTATGTTGGGGTTCAGGGTCTTGCCGGCGTGGGCAAGACGAAGATGTTCGAAGTCGTCCGCGAGGTAGCTGCGGAACGGGGCGTCGAAATCGCGGGACTGGCACCGACCCACCAAGCCGCTGAAGCCCTGTCAAAAGGCGCCGGGATCGAGTCTGGCACAGTCGAAAGCTTCCTCCAGCGATATGAGGGCCTGATGACTCGGGCCGAGACTGGAGGCGCGGGAGCCGGGCTCGACCAAGCCCGCGAAAGCTGGGCCAAGAAGACGCTCCTGGTCGACGAGTCGTCGATGCTGTCGAACTCGCAAGCTGACCGTCTGATGCGTGTCAGCGAAACCCTGCAGATTCCCCGGATCATCTTCGTCGGGGACGAAAAGCAGCTCGGCTCTCCCGAGGCTGGGGCGCCATGGCGTCTCGTTCTCGAGGAAGGGCTTGATCATGCCCGCATGACCGAGATCCGTCGCCAGAAAGATCCGGAGGTTCGCGCCGCCGTCGAACAACTGGCTCAGGGAGCGCCTGCCCAGGCGCTCCGGGCCCTAGGCTCTCGCGTCGTCCAAGTCGGCCGTGACGCCAACGACGACAAACTGGCAGAGGCGGCTCATACCGCGTGGGCCCAGGTGAAAGAACGTGGCGGTGATGCTCCCGTCATCGTGCCTACCCACTCGCTTCGAGAAAAGGTCTCTCAGCTCATCCGCGGCGACTTGGCCGCCCGAGGCGTTCTAACCGGCCCCACAACGTCCGTACCTACCCTGTCGCACGTCCGCATGACCCGCGCGGAATCATATCAGGCGGCCAGCTACCGCGAGGGCCAGATCCTCGTGCTCCACAGCGGCATCAAGGAAGCCGGCCTGACCAAGGGCGCCACGGTGACGGTTGTCGGCCGAGATGAGCGCAATGATCGGCTCATTGTCGCTTCAGACCGCGATCGCCGCACCACAATCGACCTCACGACGCTCCGCGATCAGCGGAAGTCCAAGTTTGAGGCGTACCGTTCCAAAGATCTCGACGTTCAGCAGGGTGACCGTCTGGTGTGGGAGCGACGGGACGCTGATCGGGGCTTCAAGACCGGGGAGGGGTTCACCGTTGAGCGGCTTGGCCGGGATAGCTGGGACATTCGCGGCGCTGACGGCAAACAACACACCTTGAAGACCAGCGACCCGGCGCTGCGGTTCACAGGCTACGCCTACGCTGAAACGGCCGACCGCTCGCAGGGCTCGACCTATCAGAACGTGGTCGCCGTGTTAGCGAGCACCCACGGCGAAGGCGCCAACCAGGCTCGCGCCTATGTTCAGGTTTCCCGCACAGCGGAAACCCTGACCTTGGTGACGAACGACACCGCTTTGCTGGCCATGCGCCTCAACAAACAGGACGGCCAGAACCTCATCGCCATGCACGAGGCCAAGCTTGCGGGCGCCGAGCTGGCTGCGCTCGCATCCAGTCTCCCGGATCATGCCGATCGCTCGAACGAGCCCTTGGCTACGCTGGCCGCCGACGGACTTGACGGCTCTTCCAAGGATCAGACCGACCTCGCCCGGTCTGCCGGCGCTGACGGTCCTGAAAAGGACGATGGGGCCGACAAGCCCCTGCCGGGCACGTTGGAGGCCGACAAGCCCAAGGAGTCCGAGCCCGCCAAGGAGGCCGAGAAGGACAAGTCCTTCGATAAGGCCGTCGAGATCAACAGCCCGGCGATGGGGCTGTGATGGCGGCCCCGTTCTGCCCACGCCTCCTAGCCGCCTCGGCGGCTCACCGGCTACCGCCTTCCCGTAGCCGCTCCACTGCGAAACCCCTTCATTCACAAGGAAGAAGTTCAAATGATCGAATGGCAAGCCAGTAGGACCAGGCTACCCCGCAGCAACCTCCGGGCCGTGCCGGATCTCCGAGACCGCCTCGACGTATCGCGTTTCGACGTCGCATACGCCTTGCTCTTCGCCGCCGGGATCTTCCTGACGGTGCTGCTTTGGTTCTCGGCGGGTGCGACCTTGGCGGCCCGCGTTACCGACGCGGCGACCACTGCAGTCCCGTGGTTGATCGCACCCGTCGTGATGTGGCTGTCCAAGGCCATTCCCTTCTTCCACCGCAACGAAACCGCCCGCTGGCTCCTGGTCGGAACGCCCGCTCTTCTCGTGGCGATGATCGTCCTTGCGCTGATCGCCGGAGGCCCCGGCCGGTGATGTGGAACCGGACCACTCCGAAAACGACAGCGCCCCGGCGTTCGAGTCCAGGGATTCAGGCACCGGAGTCCAGACATTTGGGAACCGACGCCATGACAGCGGGCGAATCCAGCGATTGCGGAAAACCAATATCTATTAGTAACCGCTACTGTGTCGCTTCACATAATGCTTATTATGCGAGGGAAATCAATATGTTAGCAGGTTTTTCGATCTTTAGCAATTCTGACCTTCCTCGCGCGGCCAACGACGAGATGCACGCGGTCCTCTCCCGGTTCTTGGCGAGGTCGAAATCGGACGATCCTGCCGCCGGCGTCGTTCGCACCTGGTGGCAACGCGACCCGGTGGATGCTGCGCTGGACGCCCGTCTGCTTTGGCAGCGCCTTCGGCGCGACGGGGCCAACGTCTCAATGGCGCCGCCTGTGCGGCACGCCGTCATCCGTCTTCAGCAGGATTGGACCCGCCGCTTCCCGGCGGCCGTCTATCTGTTGGCGGCCGAACGCCTGTCCCAGGTCATGGACGCCTGGGCCGATGCAGAGCTGGCCAGCGTCATCGCTGGCGGCGCTCCCACTCCCTCATCCACCACCACCCCCTAATCAAGGAGCCAACCATGCAGTTTCGTGAAGTTCAGAAGGCCCGGCCGGGCGCAAACGGCGCCACGATCGCCGTCAACAAACAGGGCGCCGCCCTCAGCATCCCCCTTGCCCTCCTGAAGGAGGCTGGTTTCGCCGACGCCACGCCCGTTCGCATCCTCTACGGCGAGGAAGGCCGGCGCCGCTGCATCCAGCTTGTATCGGACCCAGAAGGAAAGTTCCGCCTCAGCCCCCGCAAGGCCGTTTCCCTCCTGCAGGCGCCTGAGCTGACCCCCAAAGCCAAGATCGACAAGAAGCAGTCCCTCGCTCACTCCGAACCCGGCGGCGGCAAGATCATCTTCGACCTGCCGGCGGGATGGGATCTCGCGCGCAAAGACGTGCTGGCCTAGCGGCCGCCCGTGGCCAGCAACGGCGGACAGGACCTATTCGAGCTCGCCCTCCTTGTCGCAGACATGGAGGCGATCGCTGGCGTGAAGCTATACCGCTCCGGCCATCGGCTGCGGGGGTCCTGTCCGCTCTGCAAGGCGTCGCCTAAGCGTAAGGATGGCGGCGCGTTCTCCGTCGACCCCGTCAAGAAGACATGGAAATGCTGGGGCTGCGATGTTCGTGGCGGCGACGCCGTCGACCTTGAACACCGTCTGCATTCCCGGCTTGACCAAACTCTCAGGGACGCCGCGATCCGGATCGTCGGTGAAGATCCAGCCAGCATCGACGTCAAGAAGGCGCGGGCCGAACGCGAGGCGCTGGCGCGCCAGGCCGATGCGGATAACGAACGGACCCGCCTCTGGAAGGCCGCGATGGCCCTTTCGTTGTGGCGAGACGCCCTCCCCGCCGCCGGCACACCTGTCGAGACCTACCTCCGGGGTCGCGGCATATCCGGCCGGCCTCTTGCCGAGGCGCTGAAGCAAGTCCGATATCATCCAGCCGCCTATCATTCCGGCCCGATCGCCAACCCGGTGACCGCCCCAGCGATGATCGGACTGCTTATGACGCCGTTCGGCCCCACGGGCGGCGTCCACGCGACCTACCTGTCTGCAGACGGCAAAACCAAAACTCACCTGGACCCCCAGCGTCGCAAATGGGGGCCGCCCGGGCGGATGGACGACCACGGCGTTGTTCATCCCGGTGGCGTCTGGCTCACGCCGCCCACGTCCAAGGGGCCCCTCGTCTGCGGCGAAGGAATCGAGACCACGCTCTCCGCCGCGTGTGAGATCGGTATTCCTGTCCGGGCCGTCGCCGCTCTCGATCTCGATGCTCTGCAGGGTGGCCTGCAGCCAGACAGCCGGGGCCGCCATGATCTGCGGAATTTGCAGCGAAACCCCCTCCTCCCGGCTTTCACATGGCCCGAGCCCGCCGAGGCCCCGTGGGGCAGTCCTATGATCTGTCTGGATCGCGACATGACGCCAATCAAGATCCGCACCAATGGTCAGGACGATGAGGCCGTCGAAGAGGTCCTCGATGCGGACATGCGGGCAATGCTCTGCGCAGTGCTGGCCAGCGCGGCCTGGATCGAGGCTGGGGCCAGATGGGTCTCGCCGATCGCGCCCTGCAGCGCCGGTTGGGACTTCAACGACCAGCGCCAGGCTCGCCTTGCTGGCCTACTCGGTGACCGCCCCGGCGTGATCGAGGTGGGTTTGCTCCCGGACTTCCATACGGCGGCCCGCGGCGATCGGCGGCTAGGGCTGCGGACGGGTTAGTAGCCTGCGTTCCGACAGTTCTGGAGCAACAGGTCTTGCGCCCGCTTGACCAAAGGTGAGGTGTCATACGACGGTTTCGCCGCCTCGGCCTTGATCTGGGCGCACCGCGCCGCCGATTCCTCCTGACCGCGTTCGGTAGAGGCTTTTCGGGCGCTCTCCAAAGCAGCGTCGAAGTCACCGGTTCCGACCTCCGCGCGCGCCGCTGCTTCCATGGGTGTGAGCGCCGTTTTCAGGGCCAAGGCGATCGGAGCGCGCTCCCGCTCCTGGGCAAGGGCCGCGTTCGTATCGAATTCACAAATGGTGCTCACGAAGCCGTCGCTATCGTCCAGGCGGGCGTCAAAATCAGATTGCGCAGCGGCGTAGCGTCCAACGGCAGTGGCCTCACTGCCGTAGATGTCGATGAGACGTCGGGAGGCCTCCCATCCCAGCTGGTTCAACCTGGCCTTAATGCCATTTTCCGAACAGTAATCCGGACCGTTGTAGTCCACATACTTGATCTCGATCAGTGGGGCCTTCGCGGGGATCACCGCAGCCTCGGCGGATCGCCCTGCTTGAAGGGCTTCGGCCACAGTTCGGAAGGCGTCAACGCCCGACATGGACTGCTGACCACACGAGGCGACTACGAGGGCGGAGGCCACTAGGGCGAGCGTCGAGGTGCGCATCTGAACCTACCGTCTCACCGTTGCGGCCTCGACCTCAGCCCGCGTGAAGAACACGTTCTCGACCGAGCCATTGACCGAACACATAACATAATAGGTGTTCGCCCGGCTGACGCTCTTGTCACCAAGTTCGATTTGGGCGCAGTCGGGCCGGGTCTGCAGTACCATCTTTGCGCCCTTGCGGATGATGTCGATGTCGGCGCGGGTCAGGCCGTCCTCGCCGGGGTTAGGGATCGCGTCGGGCATGATCCGGTCATCGGCATAGTCGGCGGGACCGGCGTAGGCCGGCTTCTCAGGTGGTTGGGTATCGGTTAGCTGCGACAGGCGGGTCCATCGGGGCGTGAAACCGTCCTGGGTGGTCCTGACCCACCCGTCGCGACGCTCATATGCAGTCAGTTTCTGGCGATAGTAGACCCTGTTCACTACCGCTCCTCCGGGAGAGGAATGCTCCGTAGCCACATCGCCAGACACCCAATAAGAGCCCACACCGGCGGCGCGGTCTGCTGCTTCGCGCCGTGCCATCTCCGGGCCCGACTCGCCGAACTTGGGTGCCGCGTCCGGTTCGACGATCTCCACGTCGGCCGGCACGTCGTTTGACGGTCCCGAGTCCCCACAGGCGCCCAGCAGGGCTACGGCGCTGAGTACTGCAAATCGACGCATGGGTTTTCTCACGGTTGCCTGTTCGGCGAGGATCAGTTGATCCGCGTCTGGTTCGTTGTAACCACCTGAATGAATTTCCCTTGGCGATCGAAGGACAGGACGGCCGCGCGGGATTCCGCCGTCCCCCATGCGGTGCCAGTTGAGTGCAACCACATCAGATGGGTGGCGCCATCCGGTAAGGTGGTCCGGCTGTTCGGTTCGCCCAGCAGGGCGATGACCTCCGCCATGGGGGTGCCTGGCGCGATCTGCGACACAGCTACCGGATCATAATTGGTCCCCATGGAGACGCATCCGCCCCCTCCGGCGAAGAGGGTCAGGGCGGTGAACGCTACGGCCAATCGTTTCATCTGTGCTCTCACTCTGAGGTGTTGTCGGGCATGAAGGACTCGACGGGAACGCCAAGATCAGTCGCGGCTTTCATGAAGCCCACTGCGCAACGGAGCCCCGACGACTGAGCTGCTTCAGACGCGGACCGGGCCTCTGTGACCGCCCGTGGGCTCACGTCGCCATTCAGGACCTCGCCCATAGCGCCGTAGGCCGAACTCTTGACGTAATAGGCGTCGCGACAGGTGTCGAACGCCTCATCGAATGAGCGCCGGGAAGCGCGCGGGATGGCATCTGGCACACGGATGCGGCTGACCTCGGATGCAGCGGCCCGGCAAAGCTGTTCGGCCTGTTGCACCATCGGCCACAGATCATAGGGGCTGGGATTCGGACGCCCCGCGACCTCAGCGACATAGCCACTGGCTTGGTCGCATGATGCCAGACGGTTAGTCACCTCCGTCCACATGGATTGAACCGCTGCCGTGACCTCGGGCGTAGGTTCTGTGCGGCCAGGGGTTGTCGCGGCCGGCGCAGCGGCTTCGCGCGCTTTCTCGTCCTCAGCCCGTTTGGCATCGGCGACTGCACGGGCCGCTTTCTCTTCAGGCGTTGGCGGCGGCATGATCGAGGCGCCGACGATGAACAGCACCACTGAGGCGCCCAGCGCGAGCCCGGCGCGCTTTCGGGTGCCAAGCTTGATCCTTTTGATCGGCCGGACGAGGGCTATGATGCTAACGATGAACAGCACCATGCCGATAAGAGCGATAACCCCGCCTAAGTCGCGCATTTAGAATTCCCCCTAGTGTCTCTGTCTGACACAGAGGCCAACTTCGCGCAAAGGTGGGCGTTTGGGCAGGGTGATGGCCTCTCTAGGCCGGCAGCCTCAAATATATTCCAAATATAGTTGGACCGGCCGCTATCTCGTTCCGATAGTCCTTTCCCCAAGGCGGTGTCAGGACGCACCAGATGTCAGGTCAAAACGGTCCAGCACAAGACGTCGCCGTCGCCGGCGCTTCGATCGCGGACCTTTGCGCTCGATGGCTTTCCGTCGACCGCGAGATTGAGCACCTCACCGGTCGATGGTCGGCTCTGGAGGTTTTGGTGTTGAGGCCGCCGCCTCAATCGGGCGACATCAGCCCCGGCGCGGCCGATGAAATGACGCTTATCGATGATCGCCTCGTCTTCCTGGACGCCGACAAGGCCAGCTGCACTCAGGCGCTGGCCAGGACCTCAGCCAGATCGTTCGCCGATGTCGTCGGCAAGTTGGACGTCGCGTCGCGGATTCTCAGCGGCGAAGGCGGCCTCGTGCACGACATGGTCGCTGACGCTGTAGCGCATCTACCCCGGTTCTTTGCTGATCGCCCAGACATCCCCTGAGATGGGCTTCGCCCGGGCTTGCTCAAGGCGACCGCTGGCGCGGTGATCTCGGGCGTCCCCAGCTTCGCCTTCGGCTGCAGCAGGGGTCCCCTGCCCTTCCATCAGCCTTGACCTTGCCCTCCCGGATTGGTTTTTCGCCGCCCTCGCTCAAAGAGCGATGGCCTGCTCTGACTGGATGGTGGGGATTGTCCGCGTCGGCCGACACCGATGGCCAGTAGTCCGGTGAATATGGGTGCGGAGCGATTCCGGCCGACCTCCGTTGGAGTCCGGATCATGGCTCGCAGAAATCAGGATCTAGCGCTGACGCCCTCGATGCCCGGGACTTTCCTCCCCCTGGCGCATCCGACCCTTGTCGCCCGGCCGCCTAGCGGCGTGGGCTGGATCCACGAGATCAAATTCGACGGCTACCGGTTTCAGCTGAACGTCCAGTCCGGACGGGCTACCTGGTTCACCCGCAACGGCCACGACTGGACCCAGAAGCTGCCCTTGCACTCGGCCGCGGCCGCGATGCTCGAGGACTGCGTGCTGGATGGCGAGCTTTGCGCGCTCGATGATGCTGGCCAGCCTGCCTTTTCGGCCCTTCGGCGATCTCTGTCCGCCCGATCGAGCGGGCGGCTGGTCTATTTCGCATTCGATATTCTGTGGCGTGGCGGCACGGATCTCCGGCCGTTCGCCCTCTCGACCCGGAAAAAGGCCCTGAAGGAGGTCCTCGACGTCGCCGGCGTCGGGTCCCGAATTCGATACGTCGACCACTTCGCTGACTTGCCGGGTGACCAGCTCCTCGATGCAGCCTGCAGGATGCAACTCGAGGGCCTCGTCTCGAAAAAGACCGGCGAGAACTACCAGGCCGGCCGGACGTCGGTATGGGCGAAGGCGAAGTGTCGGCCGAGCCAGGAGCTTGTCGTGGGCGGTTGGAAGAGCGGCCCTGATGTGAGTTCCGGCACCCGATGCGACAAACCAAGCCTGAAATGACCCGTTAGCGGTGCCCAAAGCTCCGATTTCATCCACCAAAAACTGCGACAAAATCTAGGACTTTGGCAAATAATGCGACAAGATACCGAAGTGCATAAGCGCCGACGCATTCCGCCG
>JAHJNW010000087.1 GCA_018820665.1 Alphaproteobacteria bacterium
AGAAGGTCGATTTCAGGAACGTCATCCTGATCATGACCACCAACGCCGGGGCGGCCGACAACGCCCGCGCCTCGATCGGCTTCGGCCGCGGCAAGGTCGAGGGCGAGGACGACAAGGCCATCCAGCGGCTGTTCGCGCCGGAGTTTCGCAACCGTCTGGACGCCATCGTGGCGTTCAAGGCGTTGGACGCCGGGACCATCAAGTCGGTGGTGACCAAGTTCATCCTGCAGCTGGAAGCCCAGCTGGCGGATCGCAACATCACCATCGAGCTGACCGACGAGGCCAACGACTGGCTGGCCAAGAACGGCTTCGACGAACTGTATGGCGCGCGGCCGCTGGCCCGGGTCATCCAGGAGCACATCAAGAAGCCGCTGGCCGACGACATCCTGTTCGGGCGTCTGACCCGCGGCGGGCATGTGAAGGTCGAGCTGAAGGACGGCAAGATCGTCTTCGACGTGACGCCCTCCGGCCCCGCCCAGGTCAAGGCGGCGCGGACGGCGGACCAGGTGGTCGACTGACGCCACCCGGGCGGCGGACACAAAAAAGGCCCGGGCGGCGACGCCCGGGCCTTTCTCTTGAGCGGAAGGGGTCGGCCTAGCGGCGGCGGCCCAGACCGCCCAGCAGCACGGCCAGGCCGGCGACGATGCCGGTGGTCATCAGCGGCTTGCGGCGGGCGAAGTCGAGGCCCTGACGAGCCTTGTCCTGATACTGGGCCGGGGCCTTCTCGACGAGGCCGTCGAGGCCGTCGATGACGCGGCCATAGGCGTCGAGCGCCTTGCCCTTGACCTGGTTGAGCCGGCCGTCGGCCTGCAGCTTGCTGTCGCCGGTCATCTGGCCGAGGCCGTTCTGGACATCGCCTTCGAACTTGGTGGCGGCGCCCTGGATGCGTTGGTCGGTCATGGTGTGTCCTTCGATGCGGTCGGGGGAGGGTTGCCGGTTTAGCGCATGGCCGTGACGGGAGTTCCGGCCCTGCGACAGCGCGGCGCGGATAATTTTACCCGGGTGTTATTGACGTTGGAGTTTCACCCGGGTAAAAATAGAAAAAACACCGTCCGTCGAGTCCGTTTCATCCGCCCAATCTCCGCCGAAGGTCAGCCGACCGGGGAGTGTAAGGGCGCGCTGCGTCAGAATCGGTCGTACGCCCGCCGCCCTGGAGCTTTTTTCATGTCTGTTTCGTCCGACCTGCCCGTCGCCGCCTTCGCCGGCGCCGAACGTATCGCCCGCGACCGGCTGGACCGCGCCCTGCCGGCGATCCACGCCGCCGCGGCGGCCGGGAAGGGGCCGTTGGTGTTCGATCTGGTGGACGGGCGGGTCGTCGATCTCGACCTGCGCGGCGAGTTTTCGGAGGCATTGGCCCGGCTGGGGCCGGCGCTCGTGGCGGCGGAGAAGCGCGGGCCGGGGCGGCCGAAGCTGGGGGTGACGCCGCGCGAGGTGACCCTGCTGCCGCGCCACTGGGACTGGCTGGCGGCCCAGCCGGGCGGGGCGTCGATCGCGCTGAGGAAGCTGGTCGAGGCGCAGATGAAGGCGGGCGAGGGGCCGGAGCGGGCGCGGCGGGCGAAGGAGGCGGCGTATCGCTTCATGACCGCGATGGCGGGGGATCTGCCGGACTATGAAGAGGCGACGCGGATGCTGTTCGCCGGCGACTGGACGGCGTTCGACGCGGCGGTGGAGCCGTGGCCGGATGGGGTGCGGGAGACGGCCCGGGAGATGGCGGGGCGGGCGTGGCGGAACGGAATGTGAGCAACCGTCCCGTCACCCCTTGCGGGAGACGGGACGTGCTGGCTCAACCCGCCGGAACCGCCGCGAGGACGGCCTGCAGGGCGGCGATCTCTATCGGTTTGCGCAGCACGCCGTCGGCCCCGGCGGCCATGTACCGGGCCACGTCGTCATCGAACACATTGGCCGTCAGCATATGGATCGGAAGGCGCGGCCGGCCCGATGCCGCCTCTTCGGCGCGGATGGCGCTCAGGGCCGCGACGCCGTCCATGACCGGCATCATGACGTCCATCAGCACCAGGTCGAAACGGCTTTCGCGGACGGCGTCCACCGCCTCCTGACCGTTGGCGACCAGCACCAGCTCCGTGCCGAACGACTGGAACAGAAGGGCCAGAAGCTTGCGGTTGGCCGGATGGTCCTCGGCCGCCAGGATGCGTCCGCGAACCTCGCCGGCGCCGGCCGGCGGCGCCGGCGGGGCGGCCGCGAGGGTCGCGCGGTCGGCGCTGAAGCGGAACCAGAAGACGGCCCCGTCGGGTTGGCCGGAACGCACGCCCACCGCGCCGCCGAGGGCGTCGGCGCTGGCGCGGCACAGGGCCAGACCCAGACCCGAGCCGCCGGCCGCGCGGCCTTCGGCGAGCTGTTCGAACGGCTGGAAGATGCGTTCGCGCTGATCCTCGGGGACACCGGGGCCCTGATCGTGCACCTCGAGGTCCAGATCGACCCGTCCGTCGGCGGCGGGAAAGGCGCGGGCGACGATGCGGATGGCGCCGGCGGGGGTCAGCTTCAGCGCATTGGACAGATAGTTGATCAGGATCTGCTCGACCCGCGCCTCGTCGGTCAGGACAATGAAGTTGTCCGGCGCGCCCTGGAGCTCGACCTCGAGGGTCAGGCCCAAGTCGTTGACGCGTGAGCGCCACACGCGGGCGATCGACCGGATCCGCTCGCCGATGTCGACGGAGGCGAGGCGGACATCGGAATGGCCGGATTCGATCCGGGAGATGTCGAGGGCGCCGTTGAGCAGGCGCAGCAGCATGCCGCCGGCGTCGGCCATGTCGTCGATCACGGCGGCCTCGGCCTTCGGACGTCGCCGCCCGCGCAACACCTCGGTCAGGCCCAGGATGACGTTCAGCGGGGTGCGCACCTCGTGGCTGATCATCGCCAGGAAGCGGGACTTGGCCTTGTTGGCGCGCTCGGCGGTCGCGTGATTCTCTTCGGCCTCGGCCAGGGCGGCGCGGAGCTGGCGCGAGCGTTCGGTGACGGTGATCATCAGTTCGACCGCCTCGCGATCACTGCGCCACTGGCGCCAGGCGGCGGCGCAGACGCCCAGCACGAAGAGGGCCACGGCGGCCTGGAGGCCGGGGTCCGCAGACTGTTGGCGCGAGGCGACCAGCATGGCGGCGACGGCGGGCGGAAGGACGGCGGCGGCGAAACTGGCCCGGCTGATGTGAACCTGATGGGCGCCGACCATCAGATTGCCGGCCAGCAGCAGGCGCAGATAGTCGCTGTGTTCGGGCTGGGCCTGCCAGGCAGCGAGGATGAACAGGGCGTTGTGGCTGGCCAGGGCGAAGGTGATGACTTCGGCGGTCCGACGGAACCGGCGGCCTGCGTCGGCGGCCTCCGGATTGGCGCGGGCCGCCTGGACCGCCTGCCAGAGCGGGATATAGAGGCCGAGCTGGAACAGGGCGTAGTTCAGGCTCCAGCCCGGGCCGAGCACGAGCCAGGCGACCACGACGACGGCGACGATGGTCGCGATCCGCACCGGAAACATGTCGCCATAGCGGTTGGCGTAGGCGCGCAGGCGGTCGGAATTCTCAAGCACTCGAACTATCCCCCGGAGCAAGCGTCGCCATAAGGGATGGAGCTTAACGAGGCCTGACCGCGGGGCGGGGAGACCTGATCCTTCTCCCGCAAGGGGAGAAGGAAAGGGGGTCACCCCACCTTCACCCGCGTCGCCGCCTCCGGCAGGTCCTCCCCGAACGCCCGCTGGTAGAATTCCGCGATCGTCGGCCGTTCCAGCTCGTCGCACTTGTTGAGGAAGGTCAGGCGGAAGGCCAGGCCCACGTCCCCGGCGAAGATGATCGCGTTCTGGGCCCAGGTGATGACCGGGCGCGGGCTCATGACCGTCGAGATGTCGCCGTTCATGAAGGCGTTGCGGGTCATGTCGGCGACGCGGACCATGGCGGCGATCTTGCGGCGGCCCTCGGCGTCCGACCACTCCGGCACCTTGGCGGCGACGATGTCGGCCTCGACGTCGTGGTCGAGGTAGTTGAGCG
>JAHJNW010000088.1 GCA_018820665.1 Alphaproteobacteria bacterium
CGCCACCAACGGCAAGGCCTACAAGCTGAAGACCTGGCGGCTGCCGCTGGGCGGGCCGACGTCGCGCGGCAAGGCCTTCGTCAACCTGCTGCCGATCGAGCCGGGCGACAGCATCATGAACGTCCTGCCGCTGCCCGAGGACGAGGCGGAATGGGCGAACTACGACATCATGTTCGCCACCCGCTCGGGCGACGTGCGGCGCAACAAGCTGAGCGACTTCGCCACCGTCAACCGGGCCGGCAAGATCGCCATGAAGCTGGAGGACGGCGACCGCATGGTCGGCGTGGCCCTGTGCAAGGCCGAGGACGACGTCATGCTGACGACCGCCCTGGGCCGGGCCATCCGCTTCAAGGCCGACGATGTGCGGGTGTTCAAGGGCCGGGATTCCACCGGCGTGCGCGGCGTGCGTCTGCAGAAGGACGACGAGGTTATCTCCATGGCCGTGCTGGGCCGGGTCGACGCCACGCCGGAAGAGCGGGCCGCCTATGTCAAACACGCCAACGCCATGCGCAGGGCGCTGCAGGGAACCGAGGGCGAGGACGAAGCCGCCGCGGTCGAGCCCGATGACGAGGTGGTGGGCGAGGCGGCCCTGACCCTCGAGCGCATCGCCCAGCTGGGCGCCGCCGAACAGTTCATCCTGACGGTCACCGAGACCGGCTTCGGCAAGCGCTCTTCGGCCTATGAATATCGCCGGACCGGGCGCGGCGGGCAGGGGCTGACCGCCCACGGCCTCGGCGGCCGGGCGGGCACGCGTCTGGCGGCCTCCTTCCCGGTGCAGGACAGCGACGACCTGCTGCTGGTCACCTCGGGCGGACAGATGATCCGCACGCCGGTCGGCCAGGTCCGCATCGTCGGCCGCTCCAGCCAGGGGGTGACCATCTTCCGCACGGCGGAGGGCGAACGGGTGGTGTCGGTCGAGCGGCTGCCGGATTCCGGCGGCGGCGAGGAGGGGGCGGACCTGGACGTGGCGGACGGCGAGGGCGGCGACGCCTGATCCATGGCCGGCGATCGCACGCTGATGGTGGACGGGTCGCCGGTGTCCGAGGGCGACCTGACCTGTCTGGCGCTGGCGAACTACGGCGCCTACACCTCGTTCCGGTTCGAGCAGGGCGGGGTGCGGGGGCTGGATCTGCATCTGGCCCGGCTGGAGGCCTCGGCGCTGGAGCTGTTCGGCGAGGCCGTGGGCGAGGCGCGGCTGCGCGAACTGATGCGTTCGGCGGTCGAGGGGCAGGGGAACTGCTGGCTGCGCGTCAGCCTGTTCTCGCCCGAGGTCTGGCCGCGCACGCCCGGCTGGACCGGCCGGCCGAAGGTGATGATCGGCGTCTTTCCGCCGCCGCCGCCGCTGGCCGAGGACGGCCTGAGGCTGCAGGTCCAGACCTATGCCCGGGAACTGGCCCACCTGAAGCACACCGCCAATTTCGGACTGATCCGGGCCCGGCGGCTGGCCCGCGCCGCGGGGTTCGACGACGCCCTGTTCGCCGATAGCGACGGTCGGATATCCGAGGGCAGTCTGTGGAACATCGGCTTCGTCCGCGGCGACGCGGTGATCTGGCCCGAGGCGCCGATGCTGACGGGGGTGACCCTGACCCTGCTGCAAGGCGGGCTGGAAGCCCGCGGCATGTCCAGCCGGACCCGGCCGGTGCAGCTTGAGGACCTGCCGCGTTTCGACGGCGCCTTCATCTGCAACAGCGCCACGCCGGCCTGTCCGGTCGCCTCGATCGACGCGCTGGCGTTCGATCCGGCGGCCGCGCCGCTGGAGGCGCTGCGGTCGATCTGGGCATCACAGCCCTGTCAGCCGATCTAGGCCGTCCCATTCGCACCTGCTAGACGACGGTAAAGGCGGGGGAGACACGCATGCGCATCGGCCTGTATCCGGGCACGTTCGATCCTGTGACCAACGGGCATATGGACATCATCGGCCGGGCGGTGAAGCTGGTTGACCGGCTGGTCATCGGCGTCGCCCGCAATGACGACAAGGGCCCGCTGTTCACCACCGACGAGCGGGTGATCATGCTCCGGGCCGAGGTCGCCCATCTCGGCGACAAGGTCGAGGTGCGGGCCTTCGACAGCCTGCTGATGCATTTCGCCGAGGCGCTGGACGCGAGCATCATCGTGCGCGGTCTGCGGGCGGTGGCCGACTTCGAATACGAATTCCAGATGACGGCGATGAACCAGCGCCTCAATGCCGACATCGAAACCGTCTTCCTGATGGCCGACCCGCGGCATCAGGCGATCGCCTCGCGGCTGGTCAAGGAGATCGCCCGCTTCGACGGCGCGATCGACAGTTTCGTCAGCCCCGCCGTCGCCGAGGCGGTGCGGGGCAGGGTCAAGGGATCGTCACCGTCTTGAACATCGTCACCGTCGCCACGCTTTCGCTTTCGCTGCTGGCCGCCGCGCCCGCCGTCGCCCAGACGCCCTCGCCGGACTGGCGCACGGTCGCGCCCGAGAACCTGCTGGTGATCGACACCGCCAAGGGCCGGATCCTCGTCGAGATGGAGCCGCGCATGGCCCCGCTGTCGGTCGAGCGGGTTCGCACCCTCGCCGACCAGGGCTTCTATGACGGGCTGAAATTCCATCGGGTGATCCCCAACTTCATGGCCCAGACCGGCGATCCTCTCGGCACCGGCCAGGGCGGCAGCGAGCTGCCCGATCTGGCCGGCGAGTTCGAGTTCCGGCGCGGTCGCGACGCCGGCTTTACGCCGGTGGAGTCGACGCCCCGCGGACGGGCGGGTCTGATCGGCTCCATGCCGGTGGTGACCCAGCCGGACGCCCAGATGATGGTCACCGCCGACTTCAAGGCCGGCGCCCAGGGCCTGTTCTGTCCCGGCGTCGCCGGCATGGCGCGGGCAAATTCGCCGGACAGCGCCAACAGCCAGTTCTTCCTCATGACCGGGCCCAAGGACTCCCTCAACGGCGTTTACACCCCGTTCGGGCGGGTCCTCGCCGGCTACGACGTGGTCCGCGCGCTCGAGCCCGGGGTGGAGGCCGAGAACGGCCAGGTCGCGAACCCGGACATCATGACCCGGGCGCGCACCGCGTCGGCCCTGCCCGAGGGCGAGCGACCGGTCGTTCGGGTCATGGCCGGAGCCGGCCTCGAAGCCGAGGTGGCCCGGGTCCGCGCCGAGCGGGGCGCGGCCTTCAACATCTGCGACGTCCAGCCGCCGGTCGAGGTCGTCGGGGACTGAGCCAGACAATCCCGGGGAGGATGCCATGAAGTCGAGATCCCACGCCGCCGTCCTGCTGGCGGCCGCCCTGTTGGCCGGTCCGGCCGTGGCCCAGGACGTGGGCGGTCCGCCGCCGCCGCCCGCGCCGACCCCGGAAACCACCATCGGGGTCACCGAGTGGCGCGCGGTGCCGGCCGAGAATCTGCTGGTGATCGACACCACGCGCGGCCGCATCCTGCTGGAGCTGACGCCCGAGGTCGCGCCGCTGCACGTCGAGCGGATCAAGCTGCTGGCCCGGCGCGGCTTCTATGACAATGTGCCGTGGCACCGGGTGATCGACTGGTTCATGGCCCAGACCGGCGACCCGCTGGGCAATGGCGAGGGCCAGAGCCCCTATCCGGACCTGAAGGCCGAATTCACCTTCCGGCGCGACCCGACCATGCCGTTCGCCGCCGCAGCCGAGCCGATGGGCGCGCGGGTGGGATTCTTCAACTCGCTGCCGGTGCAGACCCAGCCTGACTCCGCCTTCGCCCAGACCGGCGACGGAAAGGTGCACGGTTGGGGCCTGTATTGCCCGGGCGTGGCCGGCATGGCCCGCGACGAGGGCAATGACACCGCCAACAGCCAGTTCTTCATCATGCGACAGGCTTATCCGGCGCTCGACAAGCGCTACTCGATCTGGGGCATGACGGTGGACGGGCTGGACGTGGTGCGCGCGCTGCAGGTCGGCGACGGCGACAACGGCATGATGAGCCAGGCCCAGGCCGACCGCATGACCCGGGTGCGGGTGGCGGCGGACATCCCGGCCGCGGAACGGCCGACGGTGCGGGTGCTGGCCCACGACTCCGCCCGCTTCCGGACGCTGGTCGACGCGGCGCGGGCCGCGCGGGGGGCGGATTTCTCCGTCTGTGACGTGACCCTGCCGGTGCAGGTCTCCGAAGGGGGCTAGCGCCGCCGCCGGCGGCGGCGCGGCGGGCGGTCCTCGCGCATCCGTTCGAGCAGCAGGCCTTCGCGCAGGCCGCGGTCGGCGACCCGGACCCGCTCCGACGGCCAGGCGCGCTGCACCGCCTCCATGATCGCGGCCCCGGCCAGCACCAGATCGGCGCGGTCGGGTCCGATGCAGGATTCCGCCGCCCGTCCGGCGGGGCCCAACTCCAGCAGCCGGCCCGCCGCCTGCTCGCAATCGCCGCGCGTCATCCACAGGCCGTCAACCAGATTGCGCTGATAGCGCCGTAGTCCGAGGTGAATGCCGGCGAGGCTGGTGATCGCCCCCGAGGTGCCGACCAGATGGGCCCGGCCGGCCACGAACAGTTCGCGCAGGGCCGGCCCGACGGGCGCCGCGGCCAGGGCCTCGGCCATGTCGGCGACCATCGCCTCGTACCACGGATCGAGCGACCCGTTGGCGGCGTCCTGAGGCTCCGGGTGCCGTTCCGCGAGGGTGACCACGCCGATCGGGGCGGACATCCAGCCTTCCAGAACGAATACGCCGTCGGTTCGCCTCAGCCAGCTGAGCTCGGTCGAGCCGCCCCCGACGTCAACGACCAGCACGGCCTCGGCCGAGTCGTCGAACAGGTTGAGACAGCCCTCGACCGCGAGCCGGGCCTCCTCGATCGGGTCGATGATCCGCAGCCTCAGGCCGGTGCCTTCCCGGACCCGTTCGACGAAGGCGGCGCCATTGTCGGCCTGGCGGCAGGCCTGGGTGGCCACGGCCATCAGACGGCTGGGGTCGACTCCCTTTTTCGCCACGCGCTCGCCGCACAGGGCGAGCGCCTCATAGGCCCGCTCCATCGCCCCGTCGCCCAGCAGCCCTGTGCGGGACAGGCCTTCGCCGAGGCGGACGATGCGACTGAAGGAATCGACCACACGAAAGCCGTCCCGCGCCGGGCGGGCGATCAGGAGGCGGCAATTGTTGGTCCCCAGATCGAGCGCGCCATAGAGCGGCGCGTCCCGACCTGATGCGCCGGATCCGTCGGAGGCGCCGCCCCGGGCGCGCTGACCGCCGGACCTGGAACGCTGGGACCGGTGGCCGCCCGGGGGAGCGGCGTCGGTCTCCGGCATTGGGCCGAACTTTCACGGTGGGCGGTCCAGAACGGCGCCCGTCCCCGACAACCTAGACCCGCGACGGCGCCCACGCCAAGGACGGGTGACGCGAAAATGAACGGCGCGGCCGGCATGCGGCTCAGGTTGGGTGGCGCAGTCTGGCGTCATGACCAATGAAATCGTCGCCAAATTTGGCCTGGGCCAGATCGTCCGCCACCGCGAGGCCGCCTTCCGCGGCGTCGTGATCGACGTCGACCCGGTGTTCGCCGGCAAGCCCGGCGAAACCGGCGAGATCTCGCCCCTGCAGCCCTTCTACCAGGTGCTGGCCCTGGGGGATGAGGGCGGCTTTGTCGCCTATGCCCCCGAGGACGCGCTGGAACACGACCCGGAGCTGTCGTCCGTCGCCCGCGAGGCCGAGGCCCGCTGGTTCACCGTCGACCGCATGGGGCGGTATGCGCCGAAGTCGCACGCCATCCACTGACGCTGGCGCCCGGGGCCCGCCCCGCCTAGATTGGGGGTCAAGGGACCGTCAGAGTCCGTCGCAAGCAGGAGCGCCGCCATGTCCGATTTCGAGCACGTCTTCGAGGCCCCGCCCGAGGGCGCGGCCGCGGACTGGACCATCCCCCAGGACTGGTCGGCCTATACCGACGTCGAGCATCAGACCTGGGACACGCTGTACGCCCGCCAGATGAAAATCCTGCCCGGCCGCGCGGCCGACGTCTTCCTCAAGGGGCTGACGGCGCTGGACCTGAACACCGGCGGCATACCCGATTTCGAGATCATGAACCCGAAGCTGCAGGCCCTGACCGGCTGGACCGTGGTCTGCGTGCCCGGACTGGTGCCCGACGAGGTGTTCTTCGACCATCTGGCCAACCGGCGCTTCCCCTCGGGCCAGTTCATCCGCAAGCCGGACCAGCTGGATTACCTGCAGGAGCCGGACATCTTCCACGATGTCTTCGGCCATGTGCCGATGCTGACCGACCCAGACTTCGCCGCCTATATGGAGGCCTATGGCAAGGGCGGGCAGCGGGCGGCCTCGCTGGGCATGTTGCCGAACCTGGCCCGGCTGTACTGGTACACGGTCGAATTCGGCCTGGTGCAGGACGAGGGCGGGCTGCGCATTTACGGCGCCGGCATCGTCTCGTCGGCGACGGAGAGCGTCTTCGCGGTGGATGACCCGTCGCCGAACCGGCTCGGCTTCGACCTGCAGCGGGTGATGCGCACCCTCTATCGGATCGACGACTTCCAGCAGGTCTATTTCGTCATCGACGACATCGAGCAGCTGAAGCTTGAGACGCTGCAGGATTTCGGCCCGATCTACGACAGCCTGAAGGGCGCCGACGCCATCGCCATCGACGCCATTCTCCCGACCGACCGGGTCTTCACCCGCGGCACCCAGGCCTATGCGGCCCGCGGCGGGCGCTTCGCCGCCTGAGGCTTCACCCCGAGCAGCAGCCCCAGCCAGCCGAGACGGCGCGCGAGCTCACAGGCCAGGAAGCAGGCCGCGAAGGTGGCGGCGATCACCAGCCCCGCCTCGACCGCCAGCGGCAGCCGGAGCGGCATAAGATACCAGGCGGCGACGATGATCGCGGTCTGGTGGACGATGTAGAAGGGGAAGACACCGGCGCTGAGATAGCGCAGCACCGGGCCGCCGCGGTTCAGATAACGCGCGCCATAGCCGAGGATGGCGGCGATCCAGGCCCACTGATCGGTGGCGTAGACCACCCGCATGGCCATGCGCAGCGCCTCGGGCGGGATGGCGTCGTCGGCGCGCCAGATCCAGGCGTAGAGCGCCCAGCCGGCCCAGCCCAGGAGGGCGAGGATCAGGGCGGGGCGACGCAGGCGGATGAAGCCGGCCTTGAGCGCCTCCGACCGCGCGATCAGGAAGCCGAACAGATAGGCGCCGAACGACAGGGCGTGATTGTACCAGTCGTCGGTCAGGGCGTGGGTGATCTCGAACAGGGGGGCGAGGGTGAGGCGCAGGATCGCCAGCCAGACGATCGGCCAGATCAGCAGGCCCCAGCCTGACAGGGCCTGCTCCAGCCCCCGCTGCAACGGCCCCAGCGCGCCGCCGGCGAGACCGACCAGCAGGGCGACGATCAGGCCATAGGGCAGCAGATAGGCGACGAACCACAGATGGTTCCAGGTCGGGGTGGTCAGGCAGCCGGTGTCGTCGCACCAGCCGCCCGAGGCGGTGGCGTATTTGACCCAGAAGTCCTGCAGATACGGGGAGTGGGCCGGGTCGGGGACGCCGAAGCCGATCAGGGCCTGGAGGATTTCGTAGTAGCTCTGCGGCGGCACGATCACCAGCATGCCGAACACCAGCGGCGGCAGCAGACGCAGGATCCGCGACCCCGCCAGCCGCCATCCGGCGTGACCGCCGCTCGCCATGAAGCCGTCGACCATGAAGCGGGTGGCCGCGCCCGAGACGAGGAACAGAAGGGTCAGCCGCCACGGCCCGGTCAGCATCATCAGCGGCTGCAGCGCCTCGACGATGCGCGGGCTCTTCACGTGGAAGTCCCACGACACGTAGAGCATGCCGACGTGGTAGAGAATCAGCAGGAAGAAGGCCCCGACCCGGATCCAGTCCAGATCGTATCGGCGAGGGGCGGCGGGGAGGGCGGCGGACGACATGGCGGATTTCCATGAGCAGTGAGCGGTCCGCCGGCGTCCCATCCGGGCGGCCCGCCGGGCAATCACCGGGGGACGGCCGGGGCGGTCGGCGGGACGCCGGGTCGGGCCCTGTGACGAACGGCGCGAAGGGCGGGACGGGCGGCTGGATGCGGTCGCCGCCGGAGAGGCGGGATCTGTGGACGGCGTTGCTGTTCATCGCACCGGCGACGGCGGTGGTGGTGATCGTCAACACCCTGACCGCGCTCAGCGACAATCCGGATGTCGCGACCTGGGAGCCCTGGGTGTGGGAGATCAGCAGCGCCCTCTCGATCTTCGCGGCGATGCTGATCCCGTGGCTGGCGACGGCGGCGGCGCTCCCGGACGAGGTGGTGGCCGAGGGCTGGCGGCCGAAGGCGCGGTTCTTCCTGATCCACCTGATCGCCCTGCTGGCCTTTTCGGCCGTGCATGTGGCGGGGTTCGTGGCGCTGCGGACGGCGGCCTATGCGGTGATGGGGCCGGGGCCCTATGAGTTCGGCGACCGGTTCATCTACGAACTGCGCAAGGATCTGATCAGCTATGCGACCTATGTCGCCGCCTTCTGGCTGATCGCCTTCCTGCGGCGGCGACGGGACGAGCCGGTTCGGCCGGTCAGCTTCGACATCCGCGACGGCGGCCGCATCCTGCGCGTGCCGGTGGGCGGTATCGTCGCCGTCTCCTCGGCCGGCAACTATGTCGAGTTCTGGCTCGCCGACGGACGGCGTCCGCTGATGCGCGCCACCCTGGCGGCGATCGAGGTGGAGCTGGGCGGCTTCGGCTTCGTGCGGGCGCACCGGTCGTGGCTGGTCAACGCCGGGGCGGTGACCGGTCTGAGGCCCGACGGCTCGGGCGACTGGACGGTCGAGCTCGGGGCCGTCGAAGCCCCGTTGTCGAGGCGCTATCCGCAGGCGCTGGAGCGGTTGAAGGGCTGACCGGTCAGACCCGCTGGAAGGGATAGAAGCCGGCGCCCAACTCAAGGATCGACGTAAGCTCATCCAGGGCCCCGCGGCCCTCGTCCAGCAGGGCCGGGTCGGCGAGGTCGCTGGGGCTGAGGCTGTCGCGATACCAGGTCGCGGCCCAGATCGACAGGCGGGCGTGGAGCTCGTCGGTCATCCGCATGGCCGGGTTGGTCGCCGCCAGCTCGGCTTCGGTCAGGGCGACGCGCAGGCGCAGGCAGGCGGGGCCGCCGCCGTTGCGCATCGACTGGCGCACATCGACGTATTCGACCTTGCCGATCGGGCCGTTGGAGGCGGCGAGGGCCTCGGCGACGGCGTGGCTGCGGGCGTTGTCGCGGGTCTCGGTCGGGCAGATCAGGGTCAGGCGGTCCTCGCCAGGGATGCGCACCAGCATGGAGTTGAACAGATAGCTGGAGATGGCGTCGGCGAGGGGCAGGTCGGCGGACGACACCTCGACGAAGATCGGTTCGAAGCGGCCGTCGGCTGCGGCCCGGATGGCGGCCTTGGTCCCGGCCGTGTCCTCGAAGGCGAGGTCATGGAAGAACAGGGTCTGCAGCGCCCCGACGCAGACCACGTCGTTGTGGAAGGTGCCGCCGGCGATGGCCGCGCTGGACTGGCGGGCCAGGACGACGCCGGAGGCACCGTGGCGGCGGGCTATGGCCTCGGAGGCCTCGCGGGTCTGGCGGGCGGGGTATTGGCCCTGCCAGTGCTCCCAAGCCTCGCGGCCCCAGACCAGCAGGTTGACGCCCGGCTCGCCGTGGTCGGCGCACAGGCGGACGTGGTTGGCGGCGCCCTCGTCGGCGAGGTGGCTGACGGCGGGCAGGGCGTCGTGCACCGCGAACCGGGCCGGATCGGGGAACAGGGCGTCGAGCGCGCGCTTCGTCTGGGCGTGCTCCAGCGAGCGGTGCAGGTTGGTGTGCAGATTGGCGGGGGTGAAATGCACCCGGCCGTCGGCGGCGTCGGCGCCGGGCGTCACCGTGGCGGCGTTGGCGGCCCACATCGGCGAGGCCGAACAGGCGGCGGCGGCGAAGGACGGGGCCTCCTTCCAGGCCTGTTCGAGCACGCCGGCGTCGGAGCCGGTGAAGCCTAGAATGCGCAGGAAGGGGATGTCGGGCCGCTCGTGCGGCGGCAGGACGAACTGCGGCAGGCCAAGGTCGGCCAGCCGCTTCATCTTGTCGAGGCCCTGCAGCACGGCGGCGCGCGGGTTCGACGCCTCGCCCTTGTTCAGGCTGGAGGCGAGGTTGCCCGGCGACAGGCCCGCATAGGAATGGGTCGGCCCGATCAGGCCGTCGGCGTTGGCCTCGACGGCGGGCGAGCTCATGCCCGCAATCCCTTGATCTCGCTCTCGATATTCTTCACCGCCCTCGCCTCGAAACTGGCCACCGGATAGGCGCAATAGTCGGCGGCGTAGTAGGCGGACGGGCGGTGGTTGCCGCTGGCGCCGAGGCCGCCGAAGGGCATGTCGCCGGCGGCGCCGGTGGTCGGGCGGTTGAAGTTGACCACGCCGGCGCGGATGCGGCGGATGAAGCGGTCCCAGTTGGCCGGATCGTCGCTGACGAGGCCGGCGGACAGGCCGTAGCGGGTGGCGTTGGCCTCGGCGATGGCGGCGTCGAAGCTGGCGACGCGGGTCACCGACAGGAAGGGGGCGAACATCTCCTCGTCCGGCACGGCGACGCCGGTGACGTCGATGATGGCCGGCCGGACGAAGGCGCCGGGCAGGTTGTCGACCGGGCCCGAGGCGCGGATCACCCGGACCCCGGCGTCGATCCGCTCCTGCAGCGCCTTCAGCGCCGCCTCGGCCGCCTTCACCGAGATCAGCGGCCCGGCATAGGGCTCGGGCGTCGAATTCCACGGCGCGAGGATCAGGCGATCAACCATTGATTCCACCGCCGCCACGATGGCGTCGCCCTGCGGGCCTTCCGGCACGATCAGGCGGCGGGCGCAGGAGCAGCGCTGGCCGGTGGTGACGAAGGCGGACTGGACCACGATCCCGGCCACGGCTTCGGCGTCGGCCGCGTCCCAGACCACCAGCGGATTGTTGCCGCCCAGTTCGAGGGCGAGGATGACATGCGGATCGTCGGCGAATTTGCGCCGGAAATGGGCGCCGGCCGCGCCGGAGCCGGTGAACATCAGGGCGTCGATGCCGCTGTCCAGCAGGGCCGCGCCCGTGTCGCGTCCGCCCTGGACGACATTGACCACGCCGTCCGGCAGGTCGGCCTCGGCGAAGGCCTCGGCCATCAGCTGGCCGGTCAGGGGCGTCTCTTCGGACGGCTTGAACACCACCGTGTCGCCGGCCAGCAGGGCGGGGACGATGTGGCCGTTGGGCAGGTGGCCGGGGAAGTTGAACGGGCCCAGCACCGCCGCCACGCCGTGCGGGCGATGGCGCAGGACGGCCTGGCCGAAGGCGGTGTCGGCGATGCGCTCGCCGGTGCGCTCGTCATAGGCGCGGATCGAGATGTCGACCTTGCCGGCCATGGCGCCGAGTTCGGCGGTGGTCTCCCACAGCGCCTTGCCGGTCTCGCGGCTGATCGCCTCGGCCATCGCCGGGGCGCGGGCCTTGAGCACGGCCTGATAGCGTTTGACCGCGTCGATACGGTCCTGACGCGGGCGGTCGGCCCAGTCGGGGAAGGCGGCGCGGGCGCGGTCCGTGGCGGCCTGGACCTCGGCGGGCGAGGCGGTGGGGCCTTCCCAGACGGCAGCGCCGGTGGCGGGATCGATGGATTTGAAGACTGTCATGTTGATGTATCCGGTCGGCCCGCTCGCGCGCGACGGTCGAAGACCTCGAAAAGGGTCATGAGTAGCGAAACGGGAATGGGTACAAAGGAAGCCGCAATGATGGCCGCGATCACGCGTCGCTGGAAATCGGTGTCAGCAAGTGACGAAAGGCCGTCAACGAACGCCTTGTAGCCACAGGACAGGAGGGTCAACGCAATCGCCAGCGCGATCACGACCACGATCAGACGCATGAGGGTCGACCACCAGAAAGCGACAAGGGAGCGGTGGCTGGTCACATCTTCACCCGCACGACGTCGCCGGCGCGCACCTTGAGCGCCTCGGCGGTTTCGCGGGTCAGGGTCACGGTTTCGCCCTCGACCGCCGCCTTCTGGCGCACGGCGCGGAAGGCGGCGACGCTGTCGGTCGAGATCAGGGCGGGCAGTTCGGCCTCGACCTCGTCGGCGATGCGGGCGGTCAGACGGCGGGCGTCGCGCACGGTGCGGATGTTGTCGCGGCCGCAGGAGACGGTCGGGCCGCCGTCGAAGATGTCGACCAGGCCGTTGGGGCGGAAGCCCTCGCTCTCCAGCAGGGCCATGGCCGGCACGCCCTGGGGATGGACCTTGCCGATGACCGCGCGCGCGGGCTCGGGCAGCAGTTCGACATAGATCGGATGGCGCGGCGACAGGTCGAGGATGAACTGCTTGTCGGTCGAGCCGGTCATGCGATCGGCGTCGTCGAACTCCATCGGGAAGAATTTGTGCGCCACATGGTCCCAGAAGGGGCAGGCTCCGTCCGGGGTGAAGACCCCGCGCAGCTCGGCCAGGACGTTTTCGTTGAACAGGGTCGGCTCCGCCCCGATCAGCATGTAGCGGGACTGGCTGAGCAGGCGGCCGGCGCCGCCCTTGCGCCGGTCGGCCTTGAGGAAGAGGGAGCCGACCTCGGACCAGCCGGTGCATTCATTGACCAGCACCAGGGTCTGGTGGTCGAGCTTGACCCCCAGCGAGGGCGAGGACTGGGTGTTGTTGACGAGGCGGAACGAGAAGAACGGGCGGTTCAGCCCGACCGCGGCCTTGACCGAGCCGACGCCGTCGACGTCGCCGGTGTCCGACTCCTCCAGCATCAGGGTGTACCAGCACTGCTGCGGCGGCAGCCTGCCGGCGAAGCTGTCGCGGCCCAGCTCAAGCCGTTCGGCCAGCTGGTCGGGGTCTTCGGGCAGGCTGGTGAAGCCGGGGCCGCTGAGGATGGCCAGCTCCAGCAGATGGTCGAGGTCGGCGGGGCCGGCGGGTCGGACGACGAGCATCTAGTTCCTCCCCCCTTGGGGGAGGGGGAC
>JAHJNW010000089.1 GCA_018820665.1 Alphaproteobacteria bacterium
GACGCAGCAGCTGGCGCGCCTGCCGGCCCAGCACGTCGGCGAGCCGCAGCCGTTCCGCCTCGGTGGCGACCTGGCCCATGCGGCGGGCGGCGCAGGCCAGGTTGAAGGTGCGGCGGGCGAGGATCTCGGGGTCCCAGGCGAACGGCGACCAGCGGGCGAACACCGTGGCCCAGGTCAGGGTCAGGCGCAGGGCCTCGCGCGCGCCGCGCTCGCCGTCCAGCATCAGCGACGGCAGCCAGGCGAAGGCGTGCAGCTCGGCCGCGAAGGCGCGGGTCGGGCTGGGCCGGTTCCACGGATCTTCGGGCGCGGGCGCCTCGAGGCTGGCGCCGGCGAGCAGGAATTTGCCGCCGAGGGCCATTTTGCCGGGGGCCGGGTCGACCGGGCGGAAGTCGCGCGGGGTGGCGGCGAACCCCTGGGCCACCCGCCCCTTCAGGGTCAGGGCGTAGCCGGGCAGGCCGTAGAGCTCGATCCACAGCTGGCGGCCCAGCAGCCGCCCGATGATGGCGGGCCACAGCCCGGGACCGGTGGCGGCGTCGACGGTGCGCACCGGCGTCCGCATCGGCGCCCCGCGCAGGCCGGGGATCTCCCCGGGCGCGGGACCGTCGGCTTCCGGACGGGTGAAGGGACCGATCGGGCTCATGCCGCCGGGCGTTCGGCGGCCTTCAGGGCCCGGATGTTGTCGGCATAGGCGGACGGCCCGCCGCGGAACACGGCCGTTCCGGCGACCAGGGCGTCGGCCCCGGCGGCGACGCAGGCCCCGGCGTTGGCGGCGGTGACGCCGCCGTCGACCTGCAGATGCGCCGGCGATCCGGCCGCGTCGAGCAGGGCCCGGGTTCGCTCGATCTTGCGCAGGGTGGAGGGGATGAAGGACTGGCCGCCGAAGCCGGGATTGACCGACATCAGCAGCACCAGATCGACCAGCTCGATGACATCCTCGAGCACCGACAGCGGCGTGCCCGGATTCAGCACCACCCCCGCTTTCGCGCCGAGCTGGCGGATGCGGCCGAGGGTGCGGTGCAGGTGCGGGCCGCTTTCGGGGTGGACGGTCAGATAATCGGCGCCCGCCTCGCGGTAGGCTTCCAGCCACGGATCGACCGGGGCGACCATCAGATGCACGTCGAACGGGAGGGTGGTGTGCGGCCGCAGCGCCTTCACCACGTCCGGGCCGATCGTGATGTTGGGCACGAAATGGCCGTCCATGACGTCGACATGGACCCAGTCGGCGCCGGCCGCCTCGAGGGCGGCGACCTCCTCGCCCAGGCGGGCGAAGTCGCTGGCGAGAATGGAGGGGCAGATCAGGGGGGCGGGCATGGTCCGGGGATAAGGCGGGTCGCGGGCCGTAGCAAGGCGCGGGCGGGGTTTCGGACGCCGCCCCGGCTACACGGTTGGGTCATCTCCGGTTCGGACTTGCGGGCCGTCATCGGACGACGGCCGTTCACAGGCGGGAACAAATGAGGCACAAGGCGGCGATGCTCGCTGACTCGCTCCCGACCGCCGCCTCGCCCTCGCTGGCCGACGCGCGCGCCACCCTGGAGCGGGTCTGGGGCCATCCGGACTTCCGCGGCCGCCAGGCCGAGGTGGTCGGGGAGGTGCTGGCCGGGCGCGACGTGCTGGCCGTGCTGCCGACCGGCGGCGGCAAGAGCGTCTGCTACCAGATTCCCGCCATGCTGCGATCCGGCCTCGGTCTGGTGGTCTCGCCCCTGATCGCCCTGATGACCGATCAGGTCGAGGCGCTGAAGCAGCAGGGCGTGGCCGCCGCCCGGCTGGATTCCGGCGTCTCGATGGACGACCGGTCGGAGATCTGGCGCGCGGCGCGGGCCGGCGAACTGGACCTGCTGTATGTCTCGCCCGAGGGACTGGCCCAGCCGCACCTGATCGACCGGCTTCACGACCTGCCGCTGTCGCTGATCGCCATCGACGAGGCCCACTGCGTGTCGCAATGGGGGCATGACTTCCGGCCCGACTACCGCACCCTCGGCCGGCTGGCCGAGCTGTTTCCCGGCGTGCCGCGTGTGGCCGTCACCGCCACCGCCGACGCCCGCACCCGCGACGACATCGTCCGCTCGCTGCGGCTCGGCGAGGCCCGGGTGGTGGTCGACAGCTTCGCCCGGCCCAACCTGCAGCTGCTGGCGGTGCGCAAGGAGAACGGCTCGCGGGCCCGCACCGACGCGGCGGTGATCGACCTGGTGCGCCAGCGGCGCGGCAAGTCCGGCGTGGTCTATTGCGGCTCGCGCGACGGCTGCGAGCGGGTGGCCCAGGCCCTGCGCGAGGCCGGGACCAACGCCATCGCCTATCACGCCGGCATGGAGGCGCGCGACCGCGACCGCCGGCTGGAACGGTTCCTCGCCGAAGACGGGGCGGTGATGGTGGCGACCATCGCCTTCGGCATGGGCGTCGACAAGGCCGACGTCCGCTTCGTCATCCACGCCGATCCGCCGGGCTCGCTGGAGGCATACTGGCAGGAGATCGGCCGCGCCGGGCGCGACGGCGAACCGGCCGAGGGCATCACCCTGTACGGCCCGTCGGACATCGCCTGGACGCTGCGACGGCTGGAAGGACGGCCGATGGCCGAAGAGGTCAAGGCGGTGCAGGTGCGCAAGGCGCGCCAGCTGTTCGCCATGCTGGACGGGGCGGTCTGCCGGCCGCAGGCGGTGCGGCGCTATTTCGGCGAGACGGAGGCCGAACCCTGCGGGGTCTGCGACATCTGCCAAGACCCGCCGGCCCAGTTCGACGCCACGGTTCCGGCCCAGAAGGCGCTGGCCGCCGTGCAGCGGCTGGGCGAACGGTTCGGCCGCGGCCGCGTCATCGACCATCTGCTGGGCAAGACTAAGGACGTCCAGTCTTGGGAGACGGCCCTGTCCACCTGGGCCATCGGCGCCGATGTCGCCCTGCACACATGGCGCGACGTGGTCGATCATCTGATGTTCGAGGGCCTGCTGGTCGAGGACCCGAACGACGGCAAGCCGTTGGTCCGGCTGGGCGACCCCGAGGCCGTCCGCGCCGTCTATCGCGGCGAGCGCGTGGTCGAGGTGCGTCTGGCCCCGGCCCGCGCCGTCGCGGCGAAGGAGCGGGTGCGCACCGGCCGCAATGCGGCGCTGGAAACCATGGATGCCGATGTCCGGGCCCGGTTCGAGACCCTTCGGGCGTGGCGGCGCGACCGCGCGGCCGAACAACGCGTGCCGCCCTACGTCATCTTCCAGGACAAGACCCTGCTGGAAATCGCCATGGCCGAACCGGCCGATCTCGAGCGCCTGTCGCATATTTCCGGCGTCGGTCAGACCAAATTGGACCGGTATGGCAAGGGCGTACTGGCCGCCCTGTCGCAACAGCCGGCATGACACCGTCGCGAACGCCGTTCCGCTGGTAAGATTCGGTCAAGGTCTCGGAAGGGGGGCCTTAAACTTTCGGCGTCACAGTCCGGCGGTGATCGCACACCGCGCCCCCTCCCCGAGCGACAAATTGGCCGTGGCGGTTGTCCATGAGCCGGCCCGCGCCGTGAACGCCTATGCGCCGTTGCCCGCCGGCGCGCGCGAGGAGGCCCTGCGGTTCCTGCTGCAGACCGCCGCCGACGCCGGCGTCACCCTGGTGGCGACGCGGCCGGATGGCGACGGCGAGCGCCGGCTGGGTCAGGCCTGGCCCTTCCCCTCGCCCTTCCAGGTCACCGTCCGCACCGTTTCGATCACCGAAGGCGTCGACCGGGTCGAGGCCCGCGCCCGCCGCTCGCTGGAGCGCCTCGGCCTGCCGCGCGGCGATACGCTTCTGGTGTCGAGCGCCGACGATCTGGCCGGGGCCGAGGGCCGCGCCCTGTGGGACCGGCTGGAGGCGCTGAAGGCCCGCGGCCTCTATCGCCGCATCGGCTTCCGCGCCTGTGTCGAGGACGGCCCCGCCCTGCTGGCGCGACGGTTCCAGCCGGACGTGGTCGAACTGCCGATCAATCTTCTCGACCAGCGCATTCAACATACCGGCGTGTTGTCGGAACTGGCGGCGCTGGGCGTCGCGGTCCACGCCACCTCGGTGTTCGCCGACGGCCTGCTGTTCATCAGCGGCGAGCCGCTGCCGCCGGAAATGGCCGGTCACGCCCACGCCCTGTCGCGCATCCGCCGCCGCCTCGCCGAGGCGCGGATCGATCCGATGCAGGCCACCCTGGCCTATGTCATGGGTCTCCCCGAGGTTTCGGCGGTGATCGCCAGCGTCGCCTCGGCCGCTGAACTGCGCGCCGTCGTGGCCGCCGCCAACGCCCAGACCCCCGCCCTCGATTGGGCCGCCCTGCAGCTGGAGCCGGCGACTGCGACCGCCGCCGGCTCCAGCCTTCAGGGCCGCCGTATCAGTAGCGCAGCCTGATCCCGACATAGCCGGACCGGCCGGGCTCGCCGTAGCCCAGCACCTGTTGATAGCGTTCGTCGGCGAGGTTCTCGATCCGCGCCGTCAGGGTGACCGTGTCCGTCAGGGCGTAGGCGCCGTTCAGATTGGCCGTGACGAAGGCCTCGCGGACCCCGCCGGAATCGTCCTGATCGCTCTCGCCCCGCACCGTCAGGGCCCCGGACAGCCGCTCGCCGGTCCAGCCGAGCGTGGCCGAGCCCGCCTGTTCCGGCACGCGCAGCAGCCGGTCGCCGGTGGTCTCGTCCCGCGCGTCGGTCCACGCCCAGGCGAGGTTCAGGTCGAAGCCGCCGCCAAGCCGGGCCCGGCCTTCCAGCTCGACCCCGTCGGTCGCGGTCTCCGCGACGTTGACGTAGTAGCTGTCGAAGGTCGCGGTATCGAAGACGTAGGTGATCTGATCCTCGACCTCGAGCCGATACAGGGTCGCGCGGCCCTCGAGGCGCCCATTGGCCGAGGCCCAGCCGATCGCGCCCTCATAGCCCGTCGCCGTTTCGGGCCTTAGCACCGGGAAGGGTTGCGACGAGAAGCAGTAGTCGCACACGGCCTGGCTGATCGAGGGCGCCTTGAATCCCGTGCCGTATGCGGCGGACAGGGTGACGCCGGCGCCCGCGTCGAGCGCCGCCGACACCCGTCCCGTCGTCTTCGAGCCGAAGTCGTCGGTGTCGTCCAAGCGCAGGGCTCCGGTCAGGCTCAGCCGGTCGGTGGCGTCG
This sequence comes from Alphaproteobacteria bacterium, assembly GCA_018820665.1. Taxonomy (GTDB): domain Bacteria; phylum Pseudomonadota; class Alphaproteobacteria; order Caulobacterales; family Caulobacteraceae; genus Brevundimonas. Next base: position 5,088 of record JAHJNW010000089.1, read on the forward strand.
ATCCGGGCCGTGGCGAAGGCCGAGGTCGTGCCCAGCGCCTCGGTCAGGCCGGTCGACAGACTGCCCTCGGTATCCTCCCGTTCAGCGCCGAGGACGAAGGCGACGCCCGCCGCCTCGCCGTCGGCCTGCCAGCGCAGCACCTGGCGGTCCGCCTCGAAGGTCGTGGGGAAGTCCGTCACGGACTCGCGGCGGATGTCCGAGGCCGAGAGGCTGACCTGGTGCGCCAGCCCGAAGGCGTCGAGGCGCAGGCGGCCGAACCCTGACCACTGCTCGCTGGCCTGGGTCCCGTCGGTGTCGGCCAGGACATAGTCAGGCGCCGGATAGCCGTCGAGGTCGGCGTCGCTTTCGGTCCAGCGGACCGACCCGTCCAAGGCCATGGCGTCGGTGAAGGCGTACCGGCCCCGGGCCCCGGCGGTGGTCGAGGTGAAGCCGTCCGCCTCCGTGGCGCCGTCGGCCTCGTCGGCGGCCGAGATGCCGGCCGTATCGAAATGCGAGACCCAGGCCCCGAAGCCGTAGCGATGGGTTGAGACGCCGGCCGCCAGCCGGCCCCGCACGGTGTCGAACGAGCCGGCCTCGGCCTCGACCGCAAGCCCGTCCAGATCGCGGGTGGTGAAGGCGATGACGCCGCCGATGGCGTCCGAGCCCCACAGCGACGACTGCGGGCCCGACAGCACCTCGATGCGCGCGATGTCCGACAGTTCGAGGCCGGAGAAGTCGAAGGCGCCGTTGACCTCGGCCGGGTCGTTGACCGGCGCGCCGTCGATCAGCACCAGGGTCTTGCCCGGCGAGGCGCCGCGCATCCGCACCTGGGCCACGCCGCCAAAGGCGCCGGAGCGCACCACGGACAGGCCGGGCACGTCGCTGAGGATATCGACGGCGAACACCGCCCCGCGCTGGTCGATCGTGGCGCGGTCGATGACCCGGGCGCCGGGCGTGTCGGCGACGATCGCCGGCAGGCGGGTGGCGGTGACCACCACCTCGGGTAGGTCATCGCCGTCGTCCGGCGTCTGGGCGTAAGCGGACAGGGGGAAGAGCACGGCCGCGGCCGTGGCGTAGAGGATGGATCGCGTCATCGCGAATCTCCGTCGGCCCCGCGCTGGCGCTGCGCGCGGCATGTGAGAGCAACCGACCCGGCCCCGAAAACGGGACGCGGCGCTTGGGTCGGGTCGCTTCGACGGAACAGCTTCCACGCAAGGTGGAAGGGTTGGCCCCACGCCTCTGTCTGGTCCCGGACAGCGGACGAGCGACGTCGGCGGCCAGGTCTCCTGGCTTGCGGGTCAACAGTCGACGTCCACGCCTTCCCGGTTTCCCAGTGGCGCCGGAGCAAGCTCCGGATCGGACGACGACCTCGCCGCCTACAGTTGCGGGCACAGCCGCGGTGTTCGACCGCGTTCCCTTAACCGCCTGGCGCGCTTGTTGCAGCGCGGCGAAGCTTTCGCAAGGCGTCAGACGCCGCTTGAGCGCGCGGGCGCATTCCGTCACCCTGCGGGGCTCAGATGAACGCTCCCCTCGCCCATCCGCCGAAAGCCGATCCGCTCCCGTCCGCCGAGGGGGTGACGCCGGTCATGGCGCAATTCCTGGCGGCGAAGGCCCAGGCGCCGGACGCCATCCTGTTCTTCCGCATGGGCGATTTCTACGAGCTGTTCTTCCGGGACGCCGAGATCGCCGCCGCCGCCCTCGGCATCACCCTGACCAAACGGGGCAAGCACCAGGGCGAGGACATCCCGATGGCCGGGGTGCCGGTGCATGCGCTGGACGGCTATCTGGCGCGGCTGATCCGCCAAGGCTTCAAGGCGGCCATCTGCGAACAGCTGGAGGCGCCGTCCGAGGCGCGCAAGCGCGGCTCCAAGGCGGTGGTGCATCGCGACATCGTCCGTGTCGTCACCCCCGGCACCCTGACCGAGGATTCGCTGCTGGACGCGCGCGGGGCCAACCGGCTGGCGGCGGTGGCGATCCGTAAGGGCTGCGCGGCGGTGGCGGTGGTGGAGCTGTCGGCCGGATCGGTCGATGTCGTCGCCTGTTCGCTGGAGGACCTGCCCGCCACCCTCGCCTCGTTCCGGCCGTCCGAGGTGCTGGTGCCCGACCGCCTGTTCTCCGACGAGGCGGCGAAGGCGGCGCTGGATGGATCGGGCGGCGTGGTCCAAGCCCTGCCGCAGGCGCTGGCCGAGCCGGTCGGGGCGCGGGCGCGGGTCGAGCGGCTGTACGGCGTCGCCTCGCTGGACGGCTACGGTGCCTTTGAGGAGGCGGAAGTCTCGGCTCTGGGACTGGTCGCCGCCTATCTCGAGACGACCCAGGCCGGCAAGATCCCGGCCCTGTCGCCGCCGCGCCGCTCCGGCGACACCGGCTTTCTCGCCATCGACCCGGCGACGCGCCTGAGCCTCGAGATCGACCGCACCCAGCGCGGCGAGCGCGAGGGGTCGCTGCTGGCCTGTATCGATCGCACGGTGACCTCCGGAGGGGCCCGGGCGCTGGCCGAGCGCATCGCCCGGCCGCTGCGCGATCCGACAGCCATCAACCACGGGCTGGACGCGGTGGCGTGGCTGCTGGAGCGCCGCGACCTGCGCCGCCATCTGCGCGACGGGCTCAAGTCGGCGCCCGACGTGGCCCGGGCGGTCTCGCGACTGGCGCTGGGACGCGGCGGCCCGCGCGATCTGGCGGCGATCCGCGCCGGCCTGTCGGTCGCCGAGGGCGTCGCCGGCCTGTTTCCGCCCGAACGCGACCCCCTGACCGGACCGCCGGCCCGGCTGGTCGACTGCCTCGACCGGCTGGCGCTGTCGCCGGAGACCGGTCGCCTGCTGGTCGATCTGCACGAGGGTCTGGTGGCCGAGCCGCCGCATCTGGCGCGCGACGGCGGCTTCGTCGCCCCCGGCTACCGGCCCGAGCTGGAGGAGGCGCGCCGCCTGCGCGACGACAGTCGGCGGGTGGTCGCCGATCTCGAGGCGCGGGCCGTCGCCGAGTCGGGCGTGGCCTTCAAGATCCGCCACAACGCTGTGCTCGGCTATTTCCTCGAAGCCTCGGCCAGGGCCGCCGAGCCGCTGCTGCGGCCGTCCGGCGAGAGCCCGTTCATCCATCGCCAGACCCTCGCCAACCAGGTCCGGTTCACCACCGTCGAACTGTCGGAGCTGGACGCGAAGATCAGCCAGGCCGGGCACCGCGCCCTCGCCATCGAGGGCGAGACCTTCGAGACCTGGCGGCGCGCGGTGCAGTCGCTGGCGCAGCCGCTGCAGGCCGTGGCCGAGGCCCTCGCCGAGCTGGACGCCCACGCCGCCCTCGCCGAATGGGCGGAAGAAGTCGGCGCCGTCCGCCCCGAGGTCGACGACACCGCCAGTTTCGAGGTCACCGCCGGCCGGCACCCGGTGGTCGAGGCGGCGGTGAAATCGGCCGGCGCTCCCTATACGCCCAACGACTGCCGGCTGGACGGGTCGGGCGCGGCCTGCGCGCGGCTGTCGATCGTCACCGGGCCGAACATGGCCGGCAAGTCGACCTTCCTGCGCCAGAACGCCCTGCTGGTGGTGCTGGCCCAGGCCGGGGCCTTCGTCCCGGCCAGGGCGATGCGGCTGGGCGTGGTCGACCGGCTGTTCAGCCGCGTCGGGGCGGGCGACGACCTCGCCCGCGGCCGTTCGACCTTCATGACCGAAATGGTCGAGACCGCCGCCATCCTGACCCAGGCCACCGACCGCTCGTTCGTGGTGCTGGACGAGATCGGCCGCGGCACCGCCACCTATGACGGTCTGGCCATCGCCTGGGCCGTGGCCGAGGCCCTGCACGACCACAATCGCGCCCGCACCCTGTTCGCCACCCACTATCACGAGCTGGCCGGGCTGGAGACGCGGCTGGCCCACGTCTGCAATCTGTCGATGAAGGCCCGCGAGTGGAACGGCGACCTGGTCTTCCTGCACGAGGCCGCGCCGGGGGCCGCCGACCGCTCCTATGGGGTGCAGGTGGCGAAGCTGGCCGGCGTGCCCGCCGCCGTCGTCGAGCGCGCCCGGGCGGTGCTGGAGCGGCTGGAGGGCGAGAAGACGGCGGCTATCAATCTCGACGACCTGCCGCTGTTCGCCATGGCCGAGCCGCCCGCGCCGCCGCCGCCCTCCTCGGCCCTGGCTGACGCCCTGTCATCGATCGAGCCCGACGAACTGTCGCCCCGCGAGGCGCTGGAGGCGTTGTACCGGCTGAAGGCCCTCAGGCCTTGAGCCCCCGCAGCCGCCGGCCGGCCGACAGCGCAGACGGCCGCGGTCCCGATGATGGCTGGGCCGAAGCCGCTTCCGCCGCCGATCCGCGCGCCGCCGCCACAGACCTGCTGCGCCGGTCGTGGGACGCGGCCCGGCAGCGCGCGGCCCAGCGGCTGGAGGGCGGACTGGGCGGGGTCGAGGTCGCCCGGCTGTTCGCGGTCGCCGCCGACGAGCTGCTGACCGCCCTGTGGCGCTTCGCCACCGAAGACCTCTATCCGGCCCCCAATCCAACCGAGGCCGAGCGGCTCAGCCTGATCGCCGTGGGCGGCTACGGGCGCGGCGTCCTGGCGCCTTTTTCCGATCTCGACCTGCTGTTCCTGCGCCCATGGAAGTCGAACCCGCGCACCGAACAGGTCATCGAGTTCATGCTCTATGTGCTGTGGGACCTGGGGGTGAAGGTCGGCCAGTCGGCCCGCTCGGTCGACGAATGCCTGGCGCTGGCGAAGTCCGACATGACCGTGCGCACGGCTCTGCTCGAAGCGCGGCCGCTGGCCGGCGATCAGCGCCTGGCCGAGGATTTCATCGCCCGGTTCGAGGCCTTCGTGCTCAAGGCCGATCCCCGGCCCTTCATCGCCGCCAAGCTGGAGGAGCGCGACACCCGCCATCAGAAGTCGGGGGCGGTGCGCTACCGCGTCGAACCCAACGTCAAGGACGGTAAGGGCGGACTGCGCGACCTCAACACCCTGTTCTGGATCGCCCGCTCTCTGGCCCCGGACAGTCCGCTGGGCGCCCGGGTCATGGACGACCTGCTGACCGCACGCGAGCGGCGCACCTTCGAGGAGGCGTTCGACTTCCTGTGGCGCACCCGGGCGCATCTGCATCTGGTGGCCGGGCGGGCGGAGGAGAAGCTGACCTTCGACTTCCAGCCCGAGGTGGCGCGGCGGATGGGCTGGCGCGGCCGCGGCGACGAGCCGGCGGTGGAGCGGTTCATGCGCCGCTATTTCCTCGTCGCCCGCGACGTCGGCGCCCTGACCCGCGCCCTGTCGGCCAAGCTTGAGGCGCGGCAGCAGAAATCGACCATGAGCCTTTCGCGACTGATCCCCGGCCGCCGGCGCAAGCTCGGCGTCGAGGGCTTCGTCGAGGACGCCGGACGCCTGTCCGTCACCGGCCCCGAAGTGTTCGCCGCCGCGCCGGAGAAGCTGCTGTATCTGTTCCGCTGCGCCGACCAGCATGACCTCGACCTGCATCCGGACGCCTTTTCGGCGGTCAGCCGGTCGCTGTCGCTGGTCACGCCGTCCCTGCGTCGCGATCCCGAGGCGACGCGCGCCTTTCTCGACATCCTCGCCCACGGCCAGCGGCCCTACCGCGTCCTGACGCTGATGAACGAGACCGGCCTGCTGGGCCGCTTCCTGCCCGAATGGGGGCGGATCGTCGGCCAGACCCAGTTCAACATGTACCACGCCTATACGGTCGACGAGCACACCCTGCAGGCCATCGGGATCATCAACGACATCCAGCGCGGCAAGCTGCGGGCCGAACACCCCCAGTCCAGCGACATCGTCCACCGCATCGACGATTTCGAGGCCCTGATGCTGGCCATGCTGCTGCACGACGTCGGCAAGGGCGGCGACCGGGGGCAGCTGGAGGACGGGGCCATCGCCGCGCGGCGGGCCTGCGACCGGCTGGGCCTCGATCCGCGCCGCACCGAATTCGTGGTCTGGCTGGTGCGCAACCATCTGGCGCTCAGCGACTACGCCCAGAAGCGCGACGTCTCGGACCCCGGGACCGTGCGCGCCTTCACCGAACTGGTCGGCGACCCCGAGCGGTTGCGCACCCTGCTGATCCTGACCGTCGCCGACATCCGCGCCGTCGGCCCCGGGGTGTGGAACGGCTGGAAGGGGCAGCTGATCCGCGATCTCTACCAGCAGACCGAGGCCGCCTTCCGCGGCGAGACCCTGCACCCGGTCGATCCGCTGGACGACTATCCCGAACTGATGCGCCGGGGCCGGGCCGAAGGGGCGGTGGCCGAGGTGCTCGACGTCGGTCCGGCCGAGCCGCGCGGTCCGTCGGCGACCCGGGTCGCGGTGGCGGCGCGCGACCGGCCGGGCCTGTTCGCCGACCTCGCCCAAGCCCTCGCCGCCGCCGGCGCCGATGTCGTCGGCGCCCGGGTGGCGACGGCCGAGGACGGCGCGGCGCTGGACGTGTTCGAGCTGCAGGACGGCGCCGGCTCCCCCTATGGCCAGTCCGAACCGCGACGGCTGACCCGGTTGCTGAAGACGCTGGAGGCCGCGGCGCGGGGGCAGGCGGTGCGGGCCGTTCCGCCTCCGGCGCCGTTCAGTTCCCGCCGCGCCGCCTTCGACGTGCGGCCCACGACCATCATCGACCTTGAACAGAGCCCGTCCGCCGCCGTCGTCGAGGTGTCGGGCCCGGACCGGGCCGGGCTGCTGGCCGATCTGGCGCGGGTGCTGGCGGGCGCCGGTCTGTCGGTCCGCTCGGCCCATATCGCCGGCTTCGGCGAGCGGGCGGTGGACAGCTTCTATGTCACCGACGCAAAGGGCCGGAAGCCGAAACCCGGGCCGGCGCTGGAACAGCTCAGGATCGATCTGGAGACGGTGCTGGACTGGAAGGACCGGCCGGTCGAACGGGTCTCCAAGCCGGTCCGCGCCAGCCTGCGCGACGTGTCCGAGCTCGGCCGGCTGCGTCCGGCGCGCCGCCCCGTATCGCGTCCGCCGGAAGCAGGCTAAGCGGGTCACGCCCTCCAGATCGAGTCCCGCATGAGCCTCGCGCGAAACACCCTTGTGCAAGCCAGCCTGACACTGGGCAGCCGCGTGCTCGGTTTCGCCCGCGACATCGCCCTGGCCGCCCGCTTCGGTCAGGGGCCGATGATGGACGCCTTCACCACGGCCTTGATGCTGCCCAACCTGTTCCGGCGGCTGTTCGCCGAGGGGGCCTTCGCCCAGGCCTTCGTGCCGGTCTACGGCGGTGTTCGGGCCCGCGACGGGGAAGAGGCGGCGGCGGTGACCGCCTCGGAGGCCATGTCCTTCATGCTGGCGGTGGTCGCGGCCTTCACCATCCTGCTGCAGGTGTTGATGCCGTGGATCATGCCGTGGCTGCTGTCGGCCTATCGCGACGACGTCGGGGTGATGCGGCTGGCGGTGACCGCGACGCAGCTGGCCATGCCCTATCTCGCCTGTATGACGGTGGCCTCGCTGCTGTCAGGCGTGCTGAACACCGGCGGCCGCTTCGCCCTGTCGGCCGGCGTGCCGATCTTCCTCAACATCTGCACCCTCGCGCCCTTGCTGGCGGCCTACGCCTTTCCGGCGGGCCAGGCCGAGGTGCTGCTGTGGGTCACTGCCGCCGTCACCCTGTCCGGGCTCATCCAGGCCGGCCTGTTGTGGTGGGGCGTCCGGCGGCTGGGCGTCAGGTTGCGGATTTCGTGGCCGAGGCTGACGCCGAACGTGAGGCGGGCGCTGGCGCTGGCGGTGCCCGGCGCCCTGGCCGGCGGAGCCATGCAGGTCAATTCGGTCGTCAGCCAGATGCTGGCCGGTTCGGACGAAGGGGCCCGGTCGGTGCTCTACAACGCCGATCGCCTGTACCAGCTGCCGCTGGGGCTGATCGGCGTGGCCATCGGCCTGGCGCTGGTGCCGCGCCTGACCCGGGCCTTCGTCACCGGCGATCATGACGGCGGGCGGCGCACGCTGGACGACGGCATCACCCTGGCCATGGCCTTCACCCTGCCGGCGGCGACGGCCCTGCTGGTCATTCCCTACTTCCTGATCGACGCCACGGTGACGCGCGGGGCGTTCACCAGCGACGACGCGGCGCGGACGGCGGATGTGCTGCGCCAGTTCGCCTGGGGCGTGCCGGCCTTCGTGCTGGCCAAGGTGCTGACGCCGCCCTTCTTCGCCCGGGAGGACACGCGGCGGCCGATGTATTACGCGGTGACGGCGGTGATCTTCACCGTGGTGATCGGCTCGGCGCTGTTCTTCTGGCTGTCGGCCATGGGCGCCGACGGCGTGCTGGGATTGGCCATCGCCACCAGCCTGTCGGCGTGGATCAACGTCGCCCTGCTGGCGGGGACCTTGATCCGGGAGAATGTCTGGCGGCCCTCGCCGGCCTTCCTCGCGAGGCTGTCGCGGGTGCTGCTGGCCAGCGCCGTGATGGCCGGCGTCCTGGCGGGGGCGGGGATCGGCTACGAGGTTCTGAGCCGACTGTTGCTGGCCAAGGAAGTGGCGGTTCTGGCGGTCTGCGGCGCCGGGGCCCTTGTGTACGGCGCCTGCCTCGTGCTTTTCCGCGCCGTCAGCGTGGCCGAGTTGAAGGCGACGCTGAAGCGTGAAGCCGGCGCGCCGCCGCCGACAGGACTGGACTGATGACTGACGCCACCCCAATCGCCTATGACGGCCCGCGCCGCGTTCTCAGCGGCATCCAGGCCTCCGGCGCCTTGCACCTCGGCAACTATCTGGGGGCGCTGAAGCGGTTCACCCAGCTGCAGGACACGGGCGCGCCCTGCTTCCTGTTCGTCGCCGACCTGCACGCCATCACCGTGTGGCAGGACCCGGCCCTGCTGACCGCCCAGACGCGCGAGATCGCGGCGGCCTACCTGGCCTCGGGGCTGGACCCGGCGAGGTCGGTGATCTTCCCGCAGTCGGCGGTGCGGGCGCATTCGGAATTGGCGTGGATCTTCAACTGCGTCGCCCGGCTCGGCTGGCTGGACCGGATGACCCAGTTCAAGGAGAAGTCGGGCAAGCACAAGGAACGCTCCTCGGTCGGCCTCTACACCTATCCGGTGCTGCAGGCGGCCGACATCCTGCTGTACAAGGCCACCGAGGTGCCGACCGGCGAGGACCAGAAGCAGCACCTCGAGCTGACCCGCGACATCGCCGCCAAATTCAACAACGACTTCAACGCGCCGGGCTTCTTCCCCCTGCCCGAGCCCCTGACCCAGGGGCCGGCCCCGCGGGTCATGAGCCTGCGCGACGGGGCGGCCAAGATGTCCAAGTCCGATCCGTCGGACCAGAGCCGCATCAACCTGACCGACGACGCCGATACGATCATGGCCAAGGTGCGCAAGGCGCGGACCGATCCGGAGCCGCTGCCGGAGACCGTCGAAGAGCTGGACGCCCGGCCCGAGGCGAAGAACCTCGTCACCATCTACGCCGCCCTCGCCGACATAAGCCGAGAGCAGGTGCTGGCTGAATTCGGCGGCCAGGGCTTCGGGGCCTTCAAGCCGGCCCTCGCCGACCTCGCCGTGGCCTCCATGGCCCCGGTGACCGCCGAGATGCGCCGGCTGATGGACGATCCGGCCGAGATCGACCGGGTGCTGAAGGACGGGGCCGAACGGGCCGCCGCCATCGCCGATCCGGTGGTCGACGAGGTCAAGAAGATCGTCGGCTTCTGGCGCGCCTGATCGCGGTTTCCGGACCTCGCGTGACCGCCATGGCTGACGGCCTCCGCGCCGCACGCTAGAGCGGGGCCATGCGCGCGACTCACCCTCTCGACCGGCCGGCCCTGAGCGCCCTGACCACGCGGCAGACGCATCTGGCCGTCACGGATGGTCCGGCGCTCCGCTTCGATCCGGCCTATGCTTTGTTCGCGGCCGTGACGGGCGACATTCCCGACTGGGCCGCCCTTCAGCGTCTGGCCCGCGCCACCGGACCCCTGGCCCTGTTCGAGGCGAATGCGCCCGAGCCGCCCGGGTTCGAGCCGATCGACCACGTCCCCTGTCTGCAGATGACCTGCGACGCCCTGACCGCCGGCGGACGGGCGGTCGAGGTCGAGGCGCTGACGGACGCCGACGGGCCGGAGATGCTGGCCCTGGCGACGCTGACCCGGCCGGGACCCTTCCTCGAAAAGACCCATTTGCTGGGCCCGTTCGTCGGCGTGCGACATGAGGGCCGGCTGGTCGCCATGGCGGGGGAACGGCTCAGCCTGCCCGGCCACGGCGAGGTCAGCGGCGTCTGCACCCATCCCGACTGGCGCGGCCAAGGTCTGGCCGGGGCGCTGATGCGGATCGTGACGAGCCGCATCCTTGAGCGGGGCGACACGGCCTTCCTCCACGCCCGCGCCGCCCATGTGGAGACCACCGCCTTCTATGAGACGCTGGGCTTCCGGCCGCGGGCGTTGATCGACTATCGGGTGCTGGCGGCGGTCGGGCCCGGCTGACCGTTCCGGGGTACGGGATGGCAGGGTTCGCACTGAAAAATGCGCCCCTGTCCTTCATGAACATTGGCGGGCCATGTCCCGGTGATGGGATCGCCGCGCCTGGACGGCGGCGGCGGGGTTCTGAAGCTGTCAAAGACCAGGCCCCGTGGGCCTTTGGCCAGTATGCACGGGCCTGCGTCAGAAGCGGACGTAGCGCCGGAAAGGGGGTCGTTTCGACGTGACCGGGAGTGTCGGAATGACGCCCGAAGTGTCGGAATGACAGGGTACGGGATGGCAGGGTTTCCTTCTCCCCACCGGGGGAGAAGGTGGGCGGCGGAGCCGCTCGGATGAGGGGGATGGTTGGGTCAGGCTGTCGGGCTGCCGGTCCGGAGCCGGCTCACCCCTCATCCGGCCCTCCGGGCCACCTTCTCCCCCAAGGGGAGAAGGAAATTACCCGACCCGATCCAGCCGCGCGATGAAGAAGCCGTCCAGGCCTCCCTTCTCCGCCCACATCGAGGGCAGGATGCGCAGCCAGCCTTCGGGGGTCAGGGCCTCCTCGGGGGCGCCGACGTCGGCGGGGACGGCGGCCGAGGTCGTGAAGGCCGGGTTGCGGCGCAGGAAGGCGATGATCTGGGTCTCGCCCTCCTCGCGCTCCAGCGAGCAGACGCAATAGACGAGGCGGCCGCCCGGTTTCACCCGCTCGGCGGCGGCGTCCAGCAGCCGGTGCTGCACATCGGCCAGCTTGGCGACATCGGCCGGCTTGGTCGCGCGCAAGACCTCGGGATTGCGACGGAAGGTGCCGGTGGCGGTGCAGGGCGCGTCCAGCAGCACGGCGTCGAAGGTGCGCGGATCGTCCCAGTCCTCGGCCGGGACGGCGACGACCTCGGCGGTCAGGCCGGTGCGCTCCAGATTGTCGCGCAGCCGGTCCAGCCGCTTGTCCGACCGGTCCAGCGCGACCACCGAGGCGCCGGCGGCGGCCAGTTGCAGGGTCTTGCCGCCGGGGGCGGCGCAGAAGTCGACGACCGTCTCGCCGGCCTGCGGGGCCAGCAGGCGGACGGGCACGGCGGCGGCGGCGTCCTGGACCCACCAGATCCCGTCGTCGAAGCCGGGCCAGCCGGCGAGGTCGCCGCGCCGACCGGTGCGGATCGTGCCCCCGGGCAGGACCTCGCCGTCGACGGCGTCGGCCACGGCGGCGGCGTCCAGATCCGGCTTGAGGCTGAGATCGGCGGCCGGCTCCTCGCGGGCGGCGAGGGCGAGGGCGGCGAGGGTCGGCTCGCCATAGGTGGCGCGCCAGCGCGCTGCGAGCCAGTCGGGCAGGTTGGACTCGGCCGTGGTCAGGCCGGGCCCCTCGCGCTCGATGCCGCGCAGGACGGCGTTGACGAGGTTCTTGTACGGCCGGGTCTTGGGATCGCGCTCGGCCAGTTTGACCGCCGTCGACACGGCGGCGAAGGCCGGGGTCTCGAGCACGAGGGTCTGGGCGAGGGCGACGCGCAATATGGTGCGCACCGCCAGCGGCGGGCCCTTCTGCAGCTTGCGGTCGAGGATCTGGTCGATCTCGCCGAGCCGGCGCAGGGCGGCCATGGCCACGGCGCGGGCGAAGGCGCGGTCGGGGCCGGGCAGGTCGGCGACCTCGCGGAACGACAGGGCGGCGTCCAGTCCGCCGCGGCCTTCCAGGGCCGCATTGAGCAGGATGCCGGCGGCCAGACGCGCCTCGACGCCGATGTCGGCGGCCTCGTCGCGCGGCAGTTCGACCTTGGGCGGACGCGGGCCGCGCGACTTGTCGGCCATGCGGCGGCCGCGGGCGGCGGAGTTGCGCCCCGGACCCGGGGCGGGCGGACGACTCACACCGACACCTGGGTGCCGAGCTCGACCACCCGTCCGGGCGGGATGTGGAAGAAGTCGGTGGGATTGGCCGCGTTGCGCATCAGGAAGATGTACAGCCGATCCTGCCACATGGGCATGCCCTGGTTGCTCGAGGGAATGATCGAGCGGCGGCCGAGGAAGAAGCTGGTCGACATGATGTCGAACTTCAGCCCGCGCTGCTTGCGGCAGACGTTGAGCGCCTTGGGCACATTGGGCTGTTCCATGAAGCCATAGGAGATGACCAGCTTCTTGAAGTCGTCCGAGATCGGCTCGATGTGCACCCGGTCGGCCTCGGACACGCGCGGCCGGTCGGTGGTGCGCACCGTCAGGATGATGTTCTTCTCGTGCAGCACCTTGTTGTGCTTGAGATTGTGCATCAGGGCGACGGGGGCGATGTCCGGGTCCGAGGTCAGGAAGATGGCCGTGCCCGGGGCCCGGTGCGGCGGCCGGGCGCGCAGCATCTCGATCAGATCGGCCAGCGGCAGGCTGTCCTTGCGGGTCTTGGCGGTGACGATCTGGGTGCCGCGCACCCAGGTCCACATGATCAGCAGCAGGATCGCGCCCAGCGCCAGCGGGAACCAGGCTCCCTGCGGGATTTTCAGCAGGTTGGAGGTCAGGAACACCAGATCGATGCCGATGAAGGGCACGATCGCGGCGAGGCTGAGCGGCAGGCTCCATTTCCACAGTCGCCGGACGATGAACCAGGCCAGGAGGGTGTCGACGAACATCGAGCCGGTGACGGCGATGCCATAGGCGGCGGCCAGGGCGGTCGAGGTCTGGAAGGTGAAGACGAGGGCCAGCACCCCGACCATCAGCATCAGATTGACCGAGGGGACGTAGATCTGGCCGGCCTGGCTTTCCGAGGTGTTGCGGATGTCGATGCGCGGCAGCAGACCCAGCTGGACCGCCTGCTGGGTCACCGAGAAGGCGCCGGTGATGACGGCCTGGGAAGCGATGACGGTGGCGATAGTGGCCATGATCAGCACCGGCCAGTAAGCCGCCTCGGGCACCATCCGCCAGAATGGATTGATCGCCGCCGACGGGTCGGACAGCACCAGGGCGCCCTGCCCCATATAGTTGAGCGTCAGGCAGGGCAGGACGAAGATCAGCCAGCCCTGACGGATCGGCGCCTTTCCGAAATGGCCCATGTCGGCATACAGCGCCTCCGCCCCGGTCACCGCCAGGAAGACGCTGCCGAGGATGACGAAGCCGAGGAAGCCGTTGTCGATCAGGAACAGCACCCCGTAGTGCGGCGACAGGGCGCGCAGGATCGAGATGTCGTCGAAGATGTGCCACAGGCCGAGGCCGGCGAGGATCAGGAACCAGACCGCCGTCAGCGGGCCGAAATAGCGCGCCACGCTGGCCGTGCCGCGCGACTGGATCATGAACAGGGCGATCAGGATCCCCGCCGCGATCGGCAGGATGTAGGGGCTCAGGGCGCCGCCGATGCCGGGCGCGTCGCGCAGGCCCTCGACCGCCGAGACCACCGAGATCGCCGGGGTGATGACGCCGTCGCCATAGAACAGCGCCGCGCCGCAGACCCCGAGCAGGAAGACCAGGGCCGAGCGCCGGCCCATGGCCCGCTGGGCCAGGGCCATCAGGGCCAGGGTGCCGCCCTCGCCCTTGTTGTCGGCCTTCATCAGAAAGACGACGTATTTTAGCGTCACGACCAGGATCAGGGCCCAGAACACCAGCGAGACCACGCCCAGCACGGCCAGCTCGGCCGTGCCGCCGCTGCGGCTGTGATGCAGGGCCTCGCGCATGGCGTACAGCGGGCTGGTGCCGATATCGCCGAACACCACGCCGATGGCGCCGATGATCAGGCCCCATTTGCCGGCCTTGACGTGACCGCCCTCGCCGGCCGCCGCGGGGTGCGGATGGCGCGGGGCGACGGACCTGTCCTGGGGCGTGGGGGGAGTCGCGGCGCGCTTGCCGTCTTCACCTTGGGGAGGGGCCCCGACCATGAAGTGCCTCCGGGACGCCGCACGACGCGGTTCCCATCAAACGAGCGGCGAGCCTTTAGGCGCTTTCCTCCGCCGGTTCAATCGTGCTGCAGGTGCGAAGTGTCTGTCCAGTGGCGACGACCGCCACGCGAAAATCCGGCGCTGTTTGTTAAAGCCCCGCGGTCATCCTATCTTGGGGATAACGCCATGTCAGACAGTCAACGATTTCCCGTCGCCGCCCACGCCCTGGCCTATCTGGCCCACAAGGGCGCCTACTCGCCGGCCGAGGCCGCGCCGAGCGCGATTCTGGCCGCCTCGGTGCCGACCAATCCGGTGGTGGTGCGCCGCGTGACGGCCCTGCTGGCCAAGGCCGGGCTGATCGCCACCCGCCCGGGCGCCTCGGGCGGGGCCTGGCTGTTGCACCGGCCCGAGACCATCACCCTTGATGTGGTGCTCAAGGCAGTCAACGGCTGCGCCCATCTCGGCTCGCCTCCCGCCGGGGCCAAGGGCTGCCCGGTCAGCGAACATATCCCCCGCCAGGTGGCCAAGGCCCTGACCGCCGCCGACCAGGCCGCGGGCGTGGCCTTGTCGAAGATCACCATCGCCGACCTGCTGGCCGAGAACCCGCCGTCGCTGGCGGCCTTCGCCCCGCATGCCGCCTGCCCTGTCGCCGCCTGAGCCGGGGGACGCGATGAGATCGACCGTTCGCCGGACGGTGCTGGTCACCGGCGCCTCGGCCGGGATCGGCGCGGCCCTCGCCCGGGTGTATGCCGACCGGGGCTGGAACCTGATCCTGACCGCCCGGCGCGAGGCCCCGCTCAAGGCGCTGGCCGCCGAACTGGCCGGGCGCGGGGTGGATGTCATCGTGTTGCCGGAAGACCTCGCCGACCCGGCGGCTCCGCAACGCCTGTTCGAGGCGACGGCGGCGCGCGGCCTGACCGTCGACGGCCTGGTCAACAACGCCGGCTTCAGCCTGACGGCGGGCTTCCTCGAGACCGATCCCGAGGCCCATGCGGCGATGATCCGCGTCATGCTGACCGCCCCGGTCGAGCTGGCGCGGCTGTTCGCCCCCGGCATGGTCGAGCGGGGCTACGGCCGTATCCTCAATGTCGCCTCGCTGGCGGGGCGGATGCCGGCGACCGGCGGCGACACCCTTTACGGCCCGATCAAGTCGTTCCTGATCAAGGCCTCGCAGGGCCTGCATCTGGAGCTGCGCGACACCGGGGTGCACGTCACCGCCCTGTGCCCCGGCTACACCCTGACCGAGTTCCACGACGCCAACGGCACAAGGGCCGAGGTGTCGGCGGCCTATCCCGGCTGGATGTGGCAGGGCGCAGACCATGTGGCGCGGGTCGGCTATGACGCGGTCGAGGCCAACCGGCCGGCGGTGACGCCGGGGGTGATGAACAATCTGCTGGCCGGCCTCGCCAAACACCTGCCCGACCGGCTGGCCCTGGCCATGGTCGGCGGGCATGCGAAACGGCTGAAACGGATCTGACGCCCGCTAGTGCCCGCCCGTCGGATAGGGCGTCGTGGCGATCGAGCTGAACATGCCGGGGATGGCCTCGGACAGGCCGGACAGCATGAACTGGATCGCCAGGGCGCACAGGATCAGGCCCAGCACCCGCACGATCACCGCCATGCCGACATCGCCGAGCAGGCGGCTCAGCGGTCCGGTCAGGGCGAAACAGACGAAGCTGACGAAGCCGACCGCGCCGATGGCCGCGAGGGCGGCCCCCGTCCCGACCGGGCCGATCTGCTGGCCCTCGCCGGCGACGATGATGACGGTCGAAATCGCCCCCGGGCCGATCATCAGCGGGATGGCGAAGGGCACGATCAGCCGTTTGAACCGCCGCTGGGCGTAGCCGCGCACATCGAGGGCGTCGGTCGCCGAATCGGCGTCGGCGAACATCTTGAGGAAGTCGCCGCGCACCATGTCGAGGCCGAGCAGCAGCAGCAATATGCCGCCGGCGATGCGGAAGGCGGCCATGGAGATGCCGAAGAACTGCAGCAGCGCCAGGCCGGTGAACAGGAAGAAGGCGAGGAAGACCACGGCGAACAGGCAGATCAGGGCCGAGACCGAGATGCGCTGGCGCAGGGTCGCCCCGGCCGTGGCGGCGGCGAAGATCGGCAGATTGCCGATCGGATCCATCAGGGCGAACAGGGCCACGAACAGGTTGACGCCCAGATCGACCGCGTCCATGTGCTGACCTCGCCCTGTAATTCACCGTCCGACGGCCACCAGGGCCGGGACGCGCCCGTGCGTCCAGTCTTTAACCGCATCCAGGGAGCGACGCCATGACCCGCGTGCTGACCGACCGCCGCCTGATCGTCGGCCTCGACCTGCCTTCGCTGGAGGCCGCGAGGGCCATGGTCGAGCGGCTGGGCGCCACCGTCAGCGCCTACAAGATCGGCCTGAGCCTGCTGGCCCGGCCGGGCGGCGTGGCCCTGGCCCATGACCTGCGCGGCGCGGGCAAGACCGTGTTCCAGGACTGGAAGCTGCACGACATCGGGGCCCAGGTCGAAGGCGCCGCCCGCGCGGTCGCCGATGGCTATTGCGACCTGCTGACCGTCCACGCCGAGCCCCAGGTCATGCACGGCGCGGTCCGGGGGCGCGACGCGGCGGGGACGCGGACCAAGCTTCTGGCCGTGACCGTCCTGACCAGCCTGTCGGACGCCGACCTGACCGACATCGGCTACGGCTTCACCGCCGCCGATCTGGTCGAGCGGCGCGTGCGCCAGGCGCTGGACTGCGGCGTCGACGGGGTGGTGTCCAGCCCGCTGGAGGCGGCGCGGGCGCGGTCGATCGCCACTGAAGCCGGCCGCCCCGACTTCCTGATCGTCACCCCGGGCGTCCGGCCCGCCGGAGCCGACAAGGGCGACCAGCAGCGGGTGGCCACGCCGGCCGAGGCCCTCGGCGCGGGCGCGACCCATCTGGTCGTCGCCCGCCCGGTCATCGCCGCCGCGGATCCGGCCGCAGCCGCCGCGGCCATCGTCGCCGAGATGGCGGGCGTGGCCTAGCCGCGCTCGCCGGGCTCCTGGCTGTAAGACTGGCGCGGCGCGGGCGGCGGCGGCGGCGTCTCGCCGTCGATGCCGTAGTACTGGTTCGGCGTCATCGGCGCCTCATAGACCGGCGGCGGGGCGGGGACATAGACGTCCGGCTGCTGGATATGCACCGGCGGGGCCTGATGGATGCGCGGGGCCTCGACATGGACCCGCGGCGGCTCGACCGACACATGCGGCGCGGCGAGGTGCACGTCGGGGGCCTCGACATAGACGTCAGACGGGGCGACGTGGACCCGCGGCGGGGCGACATAGACGTCCGACGGACGCACATGGACGGGCGGCCCCTGGACATAGACCGGCGGGCTTTCGACATAGACCGGCGGTCCCTGCACATAGACCGGGCGGGGCGGGGGCCGGTGTTCGACCCGGCGCTCGTGGCCGTAGTCCCCGTACCGCTCTTCGCCATAGCCGCCGCCGTAGTAGGCCGAGGATTCCTCGTAGCTCTCGTACGACCGCTCCTCATAGCTGTCGCGGCGTTCGCTGTAGCCGTAGCGGCCGCCGCGGTCCTCGTAGGAGGACTCGCGATAGCCGCCGCCGCAGGTCGGAGCCCGACGGCCGTCGCGGCCGAAGCCGGTGACGACATAGCCGAACGGGGCGCTGGCGCAGGCCATCACGCGGCGGTCGATGTCGTGATAGACCGGGCCGCCGACATGGCCATAGCCGCCCGCATCGCCGCCATAACCGCCGCCGACGTAGACCGTCCCGCCGCCGTATCCGCGTCCGCGAACCCCGCCGCCATCCCAGGTCCGGGCGTTGATGTAGGAGCCGGCCGACGCGTAGGCCGACGCCGAGGCCCGGGCGCCGGCGTTCACATTGATGTTCACATTGTGCGAGCCGCCGCCGTGGCCGCCGCCGCAGCACGGGGCCGGCGGGGGGCGATGGCCGCCGCCTCTGGGGTCGCCGGCCTGGGCCGCGGAGGCGGCGAACAGGGCGAGGACGGCGGCGGAAAGGGTTAACACGCGCATGACACGAACTCCGATACTGGAGCCGTTCTAAGTCACTGGAATGAAAAGGGTTCGAAATGCACCGAGGGCGCGAATAGGTGGCCCCGGCATTCCCCGGACGGCGTGAAAATTAACCCTTTCGGGCCTCAGCGGTCGTACAGATAGACGTCGCCGCAGCCGCAATCGCGGCCGGACCGGCGCTCGCGCGACCAGCCATGCGCCGCGGCGGGCCGGTCGTCGTCATACCCCCAGGCGTCGCGATACCCCGGATGCGGACGACGGGCGTAGCGGCTGTGGCCATAGCCCCCGTCGACGCGGCCATGGCCGTAGCGGGAGGCGTAGGCCGGCGCCGGAACATGGACCCGGGGTTGGTCCGCATAACCGTCGGCCCACCGGCCGGTGGTCACATAGGACCGGGTCTCCAGCTCCGACAGCGGCGTCCCGCCGACCCGTCCGCCATAGGGGGTCACATAGACCGGCTGGCCCCAGGTCTGGGCCGCCGCGCTTCCGGCCAGGCCGATCGGGGCGAGGGCGGCCAGCGACAGGCCGCCGGCGGCGGCGAGGGTGCGGATCATGACGGCGTCTCCTGTTCCTCAGGGTTAACGCCGTTCGGCGGCCAAGGTTCGCCGACCCCGGGGTTCGCCGGTTCAGAAATCGATCGCCAGACCCTTCTTCTCCCAGTCGCCATAGCGGGTCGGTTCGGGGCCGCGCGGCCCGCCGTGCTCGGGCGCCAGCGCCGTCTCGCCGCCCGAGGCGCGACGTTCGGCCGCTTCCAGAAGGGCCCGGCGCGCGGCGTCGCTGAGCGGCCGTTCCGGCGTGGCGTGGGGCACGTCCGTATTGAGCCTGGGCGGGGCGACCGCGGGCGTCAGGTCGGGGGCGGGGGCGTCGGTGGTGGGATGATCGGTCACAGCGCGGATGTCTTGAGCCAGACGGCGGGACTCCACAAGTTAGGACGCGGTCGCCGCCGCGCCAGTGATGTCGAGTTTTTGCCGCCGATGAACCGTCTCAAGACCTTCGCCCTGCTGGCCTTTCTGACGGCCCTGTTCGCGGGGCTGGGATATCTGATCGGCGGCGCGACCGGCATGCTGATCGCCCTGGTCTTCGCCGGCGGCCTGAATCTGTTCAGCTACTGGAACGCCGACAGGATCGTGCTGAAGATGTACCGGGCCCAGCCGGTCGACGAGACCCACCCCAATGCGGTGGTCCGCACCTATGTCGCCGACGTCGCCCAGATGGCGCGCGACGCCGGCCTGCCGCGCCCGGCCATCGCCATCATCCCCAATGACCAGCCCAACGCTTTCGCTACGGGGCGTAATCCGGCCAACGCCGCCGTCTGCGCCACCACCGGCCTGCTGGACATGCTGACCCGCGACGAGATCCGCGGGGTGATGGCGCACGAGCTGGCCCATGTGAAGAACCGCGACACCCTGGTGATGACGGTCACCGCCACCGTCGCCGGAGCCATCGCGGCGCTGGCCAATTTCGCCCTCTTCTTCGGCGGCGGCGGCGACGACGAGGAGCGGCCCGGCGGGATCATCGGCGCCCTCGCCCTGATGATCCTCGCGCCGATGGCCGCCGGCCTGGTGCAGATGGCCATCAGCCGCACGCGCGAATACGAGGCCGACAAGATCGGCGCCGGGATCGCCGGCGACCCCGCCGCCCTGGCCTCGGCCCTGCAGAAGATCGAGGGCTTTTCGAAGCGGATCGTCAATGTCACCGCCGAGCGCAATCCGGCCTCGGGCCAGCTGTTCATCATCAATCCGCTGGCGGGCCGCGGGGCGGACAATCTGTTCTCGACCCACCCGGCGACGGGCAACCGGGTCAGGGCGCTGATGGAGATGGGGACCAGGATGGGGATGGCGTCGCGGCGGGCGGATTCCGTCGAGGCCGGGCCGGGGCCCGTCCGGACCAGCGTGCCGACCACGCCGTTGCAGACCCCGGGGCCGTGGGGGTGAATGATGCTTCCCTTCTCCCGATGGGAGAAGGTGGCGCGCAGCGCCGGATGAGGGTCGGGTGTATCCGTCGGCCTAAGCCGCCGCCCGGGACGGAGAGACGGCTTAGGCCGACTTCCACAATCGCCCCTCTCCCTTTCGCGCGACCGATCGCTTCGCTCCCGGGCGCTCAAGCCCTCTCCCAACGGGAGAGGGTCGTGGGAAGGGCGGCCTTGCCGCCCGGCCGACCGGTGTTAGTCTGAGGCCATGTCCGAACAGCCCGAGCCCCTCGAAGACATCGCCGCCAACCTGCTGACCGGCGTGATGGTCATCCTGATTGGGGCCGCCATCCCGACGCTGTTTGTCTGGATGGCCGCCAGCGGCCGGGTGGACTGGAACGTCGGCCTGGACCTCGATTCCCTGGTCGCCGCGAACACGGTCGTTTGCGGGTCGATCTTCAGCTTCTTCTCCATGCGGTCAGGCCTCCGGATCATCCGAAAAGGCGTTACGGCACTCCGGGGCCGCCGTTCCAGCATACCAACGGGCTAACCCGCCGCATTCCCGCCCTTGCATCAGCGGGCGTCTGGTCCTTTAAGCGCGCCCATACGCCGAAAACGCCTCCCCGCGTTCGCCCAAGGACCCTCCCATGACCCTGCCCGCCCCGAAGAAGGTCGTGCTCGCCTACTCCGGCGGGCTGGACACCTCGATCATCCTCAAATGGCTGCAGACCGAATACGGCGCGGAGGTCGTGACCTTCACCGCCGACCTCGGCCAGGGCGAGGAGCTGGCGCCAGCGCGCGAAAAGGCGCTGAAGCTGGGCATCAAGGAAGAGAACATCTTCATCGACGACCTGCGCGAGGAGTTCGTCCGCGACTACGTCTTCCCGATGTTCCGCGCCAACGCCCTGTACGAGGGCCAGTATCTGCTCGGCACCTCGATCGCCCGCCCGCTGATCGCCAAACGCCAGATCGAGATCGCCCGCCAGGTCGGGGCCGACGCCGTCTGCCACGGGGCCACCGGCAAGGGCAACGACCAGGTCCGCTTCGAGCTCGGCTACTACGCCCTCGAGCCCGACATCCGCGTCATCGCCCCGTGGCGCGAGTGGGAGTTCAAGTCGCGCGAACACCTGCTGGACTTCGCCGAGAAGCACCAGATCCCGATCGCCAAGGACAAGCGCGGCGAGGCCCCGTTCAGCGTCGACGCCAACCTTCTGCACTCGTCCTCCGAGGGCAAGGTGCTGGAAGACCCGGCGGTTGAGGCGCCCGAATTCGTCTATCAGCGCACCATCGCGCCCGAGGACGCGCCGGACCAGGCCACCGTCATCACCCTCGGCTTCGAGCGCGGCGACGCGGTCTCGATTGACGGCGAGGCCCTGTCGCCCGCCACCCTGCTGGCCCGTCTGAATGACCTGGGCCGCGACAACGGCATCGGCCGTCTGGATCTGGTCGAGGGGCGGTTCGTCGGCATGAAGTCGCGCGGCATCTACGAAACGCCCGGC
>JAHJNW010000090.1 GCA_018820665.1 Alphaproteobacteria bacterium
AAGGGCGGCGATCTCCGCCGGCGCATCCTCCAGACGACTGACCTGGGGCGCCAGACGCCGGATCTGCAGGACTGTCGCCGCCTCGATCGCGTCATAGGCGTCGCGCCAGGCCCAGGCCCCCTCGGCGTCGGACGCGCCGAAGGCGGTGGTCATGACGGCGGCCACAAGCCGACGGTCGAGCGGTCGGGATCGCGCCAGATGGGCCGCCAGCGCCCGGGCGGCGGCGAGGATATTGGCGGCGGCGTCACCGGTGGCCGGGTCATCGAACAGGGACAGGGTGGGGGTCAAGGACATGGGATCAGCTCCGACAGCCTGGAGCGGAGGGCGCCTCCCTCTCGGTCCTGCAGGCTCATCCTCGCCCGCCCTTCCCTCGCCTTTCCCCGGACCAGCAGCCGGACATGACAACGCCGCCCCGGCGCGAACCGGGGCGGCGTGCTCAGGCTGGATCGTCGTCAGGCGGCGGCGGGCCCCAGGGCGGCCTCGCCCGCCGGGGTGACGGTGAAGGCCCCGATCCCGTCGTCGTCGTGGGTGGACTCGTCAGCACCAACGTCCTCGTCGGTCGTCACCGGCTCTTCGTCCGGCAGCGGTCCCGCCCAGGAGAGGCCGGCCGGTGCCCAGCTCCGGGACGCCGCCTGTTCGGCGACCCAGTCGACCAGTTCAGTCTTCTTCAAGGATCGCGCCCGCTCGTCTTCCGCGCCCATGCTCTCCAGCATTCCCAGCAGCAGTCCCTTGGAATGGGCCTGCAGGAAGGGCGCGTCCGGCGTCCAGTGGAGCGTGATGTCCGCCCCGCACAGGGCGGCCAGCTCGGCCGCCTCCGTTCGGGCGCTGCGCCGGATCAGGGTGGTGCGGGTTTCGCGGACATCGAGACTGATCGCGGTCAGTTCAGCCAGCAGCCCCATCTTCTCCCCGTGCGGCAGGGCATGGACCCAGGCGATGACCGTCTCACCCGACGCCTGCCAGGCTGCCCGTCGGTCGTCGAGCCGCTGGCGCACCTCGCCGTCCAGGGTCTCGATTACCCGTCCGTCCACCGGATCGAAACCGGTGGCGAGAATGGCCAGGGCTGACTCCGACCGCGCCACATGGGTGCGCAGAACCAGGACGGTGAACAGGCGCGCGATCAGGGCCGTCAGCGCCGCGCCCGGATCGTCGGCCAGGGCCCGGATCAGTCCGCGCGTGGCCACCTCGGTGCGTACGCCATGCAGGGCGTGGTTGACGCCGTCGGTGTCAGGCTCGGGCGCCGGCGCCTCCGGAGCGACATAGACCGGCGGAGCCGACGCCCGGTCCGCCGGATCACTGTCGAGCGATCCGGCGTCCTCGATTTCAGGCTCCTCGGGCGTGTAGCAGCGCACATCGACGCCCGTGCCGGCGGCGGGCCACATGACCATGGTCGTCACCACCCGCCCGCCGCACCCCGTCTGGTCGGCCTGCACCCGGGCGCGGATCATGGCGACGACCGCGGCGTCAACAGCCTCGGAATCACAGGCCTCGGCGAGGGCCTGCCGGACCGCGTCCGCCCGTGCGTTGAACGCCTCCCGTTCGGCGCGGTAGCGCGCCATGTCGTCGGCCGGGAGCTGACCGCCGTAGACATAGCCCAGCGCCTCAAGGTCGTCCGGGAGGTCCGGTTCGGGTCCGGCGGTGACATGCACGGCGATTCCTTCGGCCTCGAACACGGCGGCGATAGCGCGCGCCCGACGCATCCACAGGTCGGTCAGAATCTCCGGATCGAGCAATACGGGCGCGAGTTCCCCGAACAAATCCGCCTCGGTGCGCCCTCCCGCCTCGCCATAACTGTCCGCGTCGACGAGAGCACAGCGTCGATCCCGGCTGGTGACACGCCCCTCGTCGAGCCGCTCAGTGATGCGCCAGTCCTGAAACCCATGCCCGTCAAGCGCCGCCTCGGCGAGTTCGGCCTGTTCGGCCTTGTCGGGCAGCCGGGCCAACAGCCTGGCCTGTTTGAGGGTCATCCGCCCGGCCTTCAGGGCCACAAGGGCCGCCGCAGGCAGTCCGGCCAGGGCGGCCAGCCGCTTGATGTCGATCTCGGCGTAGCCGAGGGCCCGGGCGATCACAGGCACGGTCAGCTTCGATTTCAGCATCCGGCCGATGGCGGCGATGATGTCGGCGACATGGACGGGCACGGCGGTGTTGGTGAGCAGGACGGTGGCCGCCTGGCGGGCCGGATCGGTCTCGACACAGACGGTGACGGGATAGTCCGCGTCGATCTCGCCGGCGTCCAGCAACAGACCCAGGGCGAGGCGGCGGCGACGTCCGTCCAGCGCCAGCCAGGGCTGCTCCTTCCTGCCCCGCCCGGGCCGGACGGTGAGGCGCTGCAGCTGGCCGGCGGCCTTCAATGTGGCGGCCAGGGTCGGGATGTCGTCATCCGGCGGCTCGTTGAACCGCAGATTCTCGCGAGCGATGCCGATGTCGCCGAGGCGGACGGTGCGCTCGTCGCGCTCGACGGCTGCGCCCGGGACGGGGTGGGAAACAAGGTCGGTCATGAGGGTTCTCCGGCCGGGCCACGGGGCCCATCCCCGCCGCTCCGGCGCCCCGTCAGCGCCCTCGCTCCTCCGCTTTGGGCGCGTCCACCGCCACATCGTTCCAGTCCCCGAACGAGGGGTCCGGCAGCCGGATGCGAACCTCCAGACCGACGGTCGTCAGGCGTCGCCGGAGGCGTTCCGCGGCGCGCTCGCCCGCGACTCCCCGGTCGGCGGCGATCAGCAGCCGGCGCACCGGCGGCGGTGGCGTCCAGGCGGCGAGATTGTTGGCCGCCATCAGGGCCCAACCCGGTAGCTGGAAGCGATCCATGGCGGACAGGGTCGTCACCACCCCCTCCCCGACGAGCATCTCCGGGGCGCCCGGAGCCAGACGAACAGCGGCGCCGGGCGGGACCCGGCCGACCGTCTTGCGTGTCAGGCGAAGACCCGCAGCGCGACGCCCGTTCGGGTCCAGATAGGTCAGTTCGACCCCGGTCAACCGGTCCTCCGTGTCGCTGATCCGCGCGACAAGGGCCGGACGGCCTCGCCCGCACGGTTGGTAGACCGCGATCGGCGCCCGGGGATGGAATCCAAGGTTCAAGGCGACGTCGACACCCCGATGACGCAGATAGCGATCCGCCACGTCGCCGGAGCGGATGGAGCGACAACCCGTCCAGAGTTCGGCGGCGACCCGAAGGCGAATGTGCGGATCGGCCCTGGGGCCCCACAGACCCGGTCGTGCCCCGCCGATCAGTCGGCCGGTGTGATCGATCAGTCCCACGTCGCGCAGATGATCGCGGACGATCCGCCAGTCGGCGCCGCCGAACCCGTGGATGACGACCCGGTCATCGGTCAGCAGAAGCGAGACCGAACGATCCCGGGCGCTGTGGCCGGGCGCGGGGATATTGGCCCGCCGCCCCTCGCAATAGAGTTCGCCGCCCAGGGCGGCGACGATACGGTGCAGGGTCATGACAGCCTCAGATCAGGCCAAGGGCCTTGAAACTGGCCGTCCCTTCCCGGCCGACGACGAGATGGTCGTGGACCTGAAGATTGAAGACCCGCGCCGCCTCGATGACCTGGCGCGTCATCTGGATATCGGCCTGCGACGGCGTCGGATCGCCGGAGGGATGGTTGTGCACCAGGATCAGGGCGGAGGCCGAAAGCTCGAGGGCCCGGCGAACGACTTCGCGTGGGTAAACAGGCGCGTGATCCACCGTGCCGTGCGCGACCAGCTCATCACGGAGCAGGTTGTTGCGCCGGTCCAGAAACAGGGTCCGGAACTGTTCGCGGGGCTCATGCGCGAGCGCCGCCCGGACATAGGCCACGAGCGCCGTCCAGGAGGTGATCACGGGGCGTCGGCAGGTTTCATCGCGCGCCAGGCGGATCGCCAATTCCCGCAGCAACTTGAGATCGGACAGGGCGACCGGGTCAAGTCCGGGCGCGCGCGCCAGTTCACCGGGCTCGGCGGCGACGACGGCGCCCAGTCCCGAAAACCGCTCCAGCAGGGCTCCGGCAAGCCGATGCGTGTTCTTGCCGGGATCCCCGTGCGGACCCTGAACCGCCCGCCGCAACATCAAGCCCAACAGGGCCTGATCATCCAGCGCCGCGTGAACCAGGGCCGGTGGCGCGGGCGGACGGTCTTGGGCGTCCGGGCCCCAGGCCCGCGTCGGGTTCGGTCTCATGGCGGTCTCTCCTTCTCCGCTCCACCACGGAGCACCCGCCGTCCGGCCTTCCTTTCTCTCCCTGGCCGGACCTGGATCAGGCGAACGGCCGTCCCTCCGGACCCTGAGCTCCGGGCCACGTTCCGGGCGGCCGCCCGACGCGACGCCGATGCCGGTGGGTGAGCCCCCGAGAGCGCCCCGCAGGCTGTGCGAATCCAACCCGAACGTGGCGACGCAAGGCCTCGGGTATCGCGGCAAGTCCAGGGCGGGTCTGAGGAGACGTCTCTAGATGATGAAGCGATCCCAGGACCCGTAATGCTCCTGGCTACGACGTCCACGCGGCAGGCTGAGCCCCGCGACGACCAGGCCCACGAGCGTATCGGACAGACCACCGGCGACCGTTCCGCCCCCCAGGACCCAGGGCGTGACGACCAGCCCGGCCGCGAGCACGAGATTGAGGAAACGGAGGGGGCGCGCCACCTCGGCCATGGCGATCACCGACACGGTAATGATCAGGGCTCCGATCAGATGGTCCGTGTCAGCCAGGGGTGGGGCCGCGCCGAAGACCAGTCGTGAGAACATCAACCAGACCCCAAGTCCGGCACAAACCACCAGGGTCCATGGCGCGTTGACGCCGCGCAGCGCCGAGGCGGCGGCGGCCGGGAGGCTGTGCGCGAAGCCGGGGCGGCGATCGATCGTCCCTCCGGGCAGGGCGTCGCCGCGGAAGAAGGCGCGCCAGAAGGGCCGTCCCCGGCGGGTGTTCAGCACCATGAACTGTCCCATGGCCACCAGTTCGTCGAGCGAATAGGGAATCATGACCAGCATGGCGACGCCCGCCGCGATGCACAGGGTGCAATATGTCCCGATGACAATCGGCTGGGCGATGATGAAATAGATGCTGACCACGCCGAGCGGCACCACGACGATGCCGAACAACAGCACCATCCAGGGCATGGTGCGCCAGCGCGCCCGGCCGCCCATGGCCCCCATCAGGATCTCGATCATATAGGTGATGGTCCCGACTCCGCCGTCGGCCACCGGCCAGGCCTTGGACATGTCGGAGGTGATGATGTGTTCGGTTCCGTTGAGCGGTCCGGGAACATTGAAGAACGGCTCCCAGACCGCGTCGATGTGGCCCAGCTGATAGGCGGTGAGTATCCGTGACAGCACGAGACCGATCAGGCCAAGAGCGATGATCGGCACGCGCTGGAGGTAGGTCGAGGGACAGTAGCTCCAGCCCGGCGGAGTGTCGGTCTCGTCCATCATCCCTTCCATGCTCATCCCGGGCATCATTGGGATCAGGATGGTCAGGGCCACCACCAGGGCGCCGACCAGCATATCGTTGCTGTATATGGCCGCGCTCGGCGTCCAGAACAGGATGGAGGCGCCGAGCAGCCAGATACCGATCACGGCATTGGCCCATTGAGCCCAGCCGCCCCTGGGCGACATGGACAATCCGGCGAAGACCATGATCAGCACGCCGCAGATCACGTCGTTCCAGCCGCTCAGGGCATTGCGAAGGGCGGGCGCCCACAGGTTCCGGTCCTCGGTGACCGCCAGGATGGCGGTCGAGAATTCGGTCTGGGTGAAGACGCCGAAGATCAAGGGAACCGTCGCCAGCCACAGGCCCAGCCCCATGGTCAGCCAATGCACCCACAGCATGTCGAAATGCATACCGCGCATGGAACGGTCGTGGTCTGCGATCATCCGGCTGTGTTCCGCCGGCTTCATGGCGTGGGCCCGCGACGCCGCCGCCTCGACCTTGTCATCGGCGACCCGGGCAGCGTTGAGCCGGTTGGCCTGGTACCAGGCGAAAGGGTCGGCCTTCAGCCCGGCGACGATGGCCGGCAGGCTCTTGCGAAGGGTGTGTTTCGGAGACCAGCCCAGATGGGTCCGCGCTGCGGTCAGGTCGAGCTCATAGTGGTCTCCGGAGATGTCGACCATCCACGGCCGGATGAAACCGTCCTCGTCGAAGACTGCGGTTTCAGCCCAGGCCCCCGCCTTGGCGGCGGCCTTGGGAATGGAGAGGGTCTCCCATGCCTCGTCATGGATCAGCCGACCCAGATCGCGCTGGATTTCGTCATAGGTCATGACATCGGTCTCGCCAAGCAGGACCGGGAAGACCTCTGGAAGATCCTCGCGTCGATCGATCACCCGAGCGATGGCGGTCATCAGATCATCGAGGTGCAGGGAGGGCTGGCCGGTAGCCAGATTGCCCGGATAGACCCGCGCGCTGGCCCGTTTCTCGTAGATGCGGGCGATTTGCTGGGCCAGGAAGGCAGAGTGACCGCCGTCGTCATAGATCCCGGCCGGCCGCAGGAAGACGGCGGAAATTTTGCCGCGTTTTTCGCGGATCAAGGCCTCGGTGAGAACCTTGGATTCGCGATAGGGCAGACTCGCGTCGAGAGGCGCGGTTTCGTCGATCGGCCGGCCCGGCTCCGTCGGCTGGTGCACCAGCATGGTGCTGGAGAAGACGAACTGCTCGACGTCGAAGGCCTGGAGAGCGTCCAGGAGGCGGCCGGTTCCGCGCACTGTCACCGCCTCGTAGCGCGGATCGGGTTTGCCACTGAGATCGAAGAAGGCCGCCAGATGGATGACCGAAGCGATCTTGCGACCGTATCCCGTCCGCACCCGGTCGAACGCCGCCTCGACGCTCGCGTCATCCGCCAGGTCGATGCAGACGCATTCGGCGTCAGCGGGCGGATGGGGCGGCAGGTCGCGGTCGAAACCGATCACCCGGAACCGTTTGGCCAGACGTTTGACCAGGGCCGAGCCGATGAACCCGCTGGAGCCGGTGACGATGACGACCGGCCGGTCGCTGGCCGGCGTCGCCATCAGCCGCGCCCTCGCAGATATTTGATCAGGGCCGCGATCGCCAGCACCAGACCAACGATCACCAGGAGGCTGACCAGCCCCATGCCGCCCATCATCCAGCCCATTCCATTTCCATCCATCATCGCTCTTCTTCCTCGTTCAGGCCCGTCCTGCGACGGACATTCCGCCCGGGGCCAGGCGTCCGACTACTGCGCGCGCAGGGCGGTGACCTCATTGACCCCGTCATGCACCGAGACGTCGAAGGCGACCCGGTCTCCAACCCTGGCGTCCGCCAGCACAGCGGCCGGCGCCGTGAAGGTCATGGCCATGGCCGGCCAGCCCACACCCGGGATCGCGCCATGATCGATGGTGACCGTGCCGGCCGAGGCATCGACAGCCGTGATCGTGCCTGTGCCGGCACCGGTCATGGCGGCCTGCCCTCCCGCCATCGGCATGCCGGACATGTCCGACGCCATCGGCATTTCAGCAGCGGGTGCCGTCTCGGCAGGCGGCGCGGTCTCGGATTGACCGCAGGCGCTCAAGCCGAGGGCGGCGGCGGCCGACAGGATCAGGGCGTGATTCATGGTGATTCTCCTTGGGTTGATGTGTTCGAACGAGACCTGCGGCGTCTCAGCAGCAGATAGCCTGCGGGAATAACGAGCATGGACAGCAATGGTGCCGTCAGCATGCCGCCGATGACCGGGGCGGCGATGCGGCTCATCACCTCCGAACCGGCGCCGTGGCCGATCAGGATCGGGAACAGACCGGCCAGGATCACCGCCACGGTCATGGCCTTGGGTCGGACCCGCAGCAGCGCACCGTCACGGACGGCGTTCTCGACCTCAACGGGCCCCGGATTGGGGCCCCGGTCGTTGAGCGCGGTCTTCAGATAGATCAGCATCACCACCCCGAACTCGGCCGACAGCCCGGCCAGGGCGATGAAGCCGACCCCGGTGGCGACCGACTGGTGGTAGCCCAGCAGATACAGCAGCCAGACACCGCCGGTCAGGGCGAACGGCAGGGTGGCCATGATCAGGGCCGCCTCGTCGAACCGCCCGAAGGTCAGATACAGCAGCACGAAGATGATCAGCAGGGTGGCCGGCACCACGATCTTCAGCCGCTCGGCCGCCCGGGTCAGATATTCGAACTGCCCGGAGTAGGCGATGCTCACGCCCGGGGTCAGCGTCACCTTGTTCGCCACCGCCGTCTGCAGATCGCCGACCACCGAGGCCAGGTCGCGGCCGCGGACATCGATATAGACCCAGGTGGTGGGTCGACCGTTCTCCGACTTCAGCATCGGCGGACCGTCCGTGACCTGAAGGTCAGCGACCGTGCCCAGGGTGATCTGCTGGCCCGAGGGCGTCAGCACCGGCAGGGCGCGAAGTTCGGACAGGCTGTCGCGGATCTCGCGCG
Source organism: Alphaproteobacteria bacterium (assembly GCA_018820665.1). Lineage (GTDB taxonomy): Bacteria > Pseudomonadota > Alphaproteobacteria > Caulobacterales > Caulobacteraceae > Brevundimonas. The sequence goes on from JAHJNW010000090.1 coordinate 8,360, forward strand.
GATAGCGGACGCTGATCGGATAGCGGGCCAGCCCCTCGACCGTCTGGCCGATGGTCTCGCCTCCGACGGCCCCGGCGACGATGCTCTGCACGTCCGCGATATTGAGGCCATAGCGGCCGGCCGCCTGTCGATCGATGTCGATGTCGATATAGCGCCCGCCGGTCAGCCGTTCGGCCAGGGCCGAACTGACGCCCGGCACGGTCTTGGCCACCGCCTCGACCTCGGCCGCGATGCGGTCGATGGCCTGCAGGTCGGCTCCTGAAACCTTGACCCCGACCGGGCTCTTGATCCCGGTGGCCAGCATGTCGATGCGGTTGCGGATCGGTGGCACCCAGATGTTGGCCAGGCCGGGGACGCGCACGGCCTGATCCAGTGCCTCGACCAGCTTCTCCGGCGTCATTCCGGGTCGCCACTGGTCACGCGGCTTGAAGCGGATCGTGGTCTCGAACATCACCAGCGGGGCCGGATCGGTCGCCGTATCGGCCCGCCCGGCCTTGCCGAACACGGTCTCCACCTCCGGCACGGTGCGGATCATCCGGTCGGTCTGTTGCAGCAGTTCGGAGGCCTTGGCGGCCGACAGTCCCGGAAGGGCGGTCGGCATGTAGAGCAGATCGCCCTCGTCCATCGGCGGCATGAACTCGCCGCCCAGCTGGCTGATCGGCCAGGCCGAGGTGGCGAACACCGCAAGCGCGATCAACAGGGTTGCCCGGGGACGGTGCAGCACCCAGTCGAGCGGTCGCCGGTAGATGCGGGTCAGCCAGCGGTTGATCGGATTGCTCTGTTCGGCCGGAATCCGCCCGCGGATCAGATAGCCCATCAGCACCGGCACGAGGGTGATCGACAGGATCGCTGCGGCGGCCATGGCATAGCTCTTGGTGAAAGCCAGCGGCGCGAACAGCCGGCCCTCCTGGGCCTGCAGGCTGAACACCGGAATGAACGACAGGGTGATGATCACCAGACTGAGGAACAGGGCCGGCCCCACCTCGGTCGCGGCTTCGGTGATCACCCGCCAGCGGGCCTCGCCGACCAGGGTCTCGTCGGGGTGGTCGTGCTCCCATCGTTCGATATGTTTGTGGGCGTTTTCGATCATGACCACGGCCGCATCGACCATGGCTCCGATGGCGATGGCGATGCCGCCCAGCGACATGATGTTGGCGTTGACCCCCTGCAGATGCATCAGGATGAAGGCCGCCAGCACCCCCAGCGGCAGGGTGATGATGGCGACCAGGGCCGAGCGCGCGTGCCACAGGAACAGGCCACAGACCAGCGCGACGACGAAGAACTCCTCGAGCAGCTTGGTGCTGAGGTTTTCGATCGCACGATCGATCAGCTGCGAGCGATCATAGACGGTCACCACCTCGACCCCGGCTGGAAGGCCGGCCTTCAGGGTTTCCAGCCGCTCGCGCACCGCGGTGATCGCTTCCCGCGCATTTCCGCCCGAGCGCAGGATCACCACGCCACCGGCCACCTCGCCCTCGCCGTTGAGCTCGGCGATGCCGCGTCGCATCTCCGGTCCGATCTGGACCGTGGCCACATCGCCCAGCTGAACCGGCACCCCGCCGGCAGCCGTGCGGATCGGCACCGCGCGGAAGTCATCCAATGTAGTCAGATAGCCGTTGGCGCGAACGATATATTCCGTCTCGGCCAGTTCCAGAACGGAGCCGCCGGCCTCGCCATTGCCCTGCCGGATCGCCGCCACGACCTGCTGGTGGGTCACACCGTAGCCGGCCAGCTTGGCCGGATCGAGCACGACCTGATACTGGCGCACCATGCCGCCGATACTGGCGACCTCGGCCACGCCGGGAACCGTCTTGAGCTCATAGCGCAGGAACCAGTCCTGCAGGCTGCGCAGCTGGGACACGTCATGCTGACCGGTGCGATCGACGAGCGCATATTCATAGACCCAGCCGACCCCGGTGGCGTCCGGACCGAGTGCGGGCCGGGCGCTGTCGGGCAGGCGAGCCT
>JAHJNW010000091.1 GCA_018820665.1 Alphaproteobacteria bacterium
AAAGCCTGTCGTCCGAAAGCTTCGAGGACGGGCTTCTGGAGCATCCGCAGTACACTAAGCCGCGGACGTTCGAGGGGCTCGACATTCCCGAGGTGCTGCTGTCGGGCGACCACAAGAAGGTCGACCAATGGCGCCAGGCGCAACGGGAGACGACCACGCGGGAGAGACGTCCGGACCTCTGGGCGGCGCATCTGGACAAGACCCATGCGGGCCACGAGCCCGCCAAATCACAGCTAAAGGGCGCAAAAGCCCGAGGAGAGTAGAATGAACATCCTGCAGACGATCGCAGCCGAAGAAAAAGCCCGCCTCATCGAGAAGCGCGCCATCCCCGACTTCCAGCCCGGCGACACGCTGCGGGTCATGGTCAAGATCAAGGAAGGCGAGCGCGAACGCATCCAAGCCTTCGAGGGCGTCTGCATCGCCCGCGCCGGCGGCGGGATCAACGAGAATTTCACCGTGCGCAAGATCAGCTTCGGCGAGGGCGTCGAGCGCGTCTTCCCGCTGATGTCGCCGAACATCGACGCCATTGAAGTGAAGCGTCGCGGCGTCGTGCGGCGCGCCAAGCTCTATTACCTGCGTGATCGTCGCGGCAAGTCGGCCCGGATCGCCGAGAAGCAGACGGTCCGTCCGGTCAAGGGCGTGGTCGTGCCGGAAACCGGCAAGGCCGAGACCCCGGCCGCCGAGACCGAGGCATAGGCCGTTTCACGGTCCTGAAACGACAAGGCCCCGGCGGAGACGCCGGGGCCTTTTTCGTTCGCCCTAGCGGGGGAACAGGGGGTTGGAGGCGTCGCGCTGGCCCTCGAGGCTGTGGCGGAGGTCGTGCAGGTCGTCCCGGCCCTCGCTGACGCGGACGAAGGCGCGCCGGATGGTCTCGCGGGTGAGGGCCGAGATCTGGCTGTCGGCCATGGCCTTTTCGAAATGGGTGCGGACGGCTTCTTCGGCGCTTTCGACCGCGCCGACCATGCTGGCTTCGTCGCGCATCAGGGCGTGTCTGACGTCGGCGAAGGCGCGCTGGGCCTTGGCGAGGATCGAGCCGTCGGCGGTCGGGTCGCCGCCCAGCTCGCGGACCGTCGACTGCAGCTCTTCCGCGACCTCGCGGCGTTCGGCTCCGCGCCGCGCGAACAGCTCGCGATGGCCGGGATCGGTCGCCTCGGCCGCCGCCTCGCGATAGCCGTCGGCGCTGTCGATGGCGGTCTGGATCAGGTCGTTGAGGACGTGGATGTCGTGGCGATTGGCGTTGGACATGGCTGGCTTCCGTTCAGTCTGCCCTGAGAACCGCGCCATGACCCGGTTGGTTGCCGATCAGCGATCCGGCAGACCGCCGCACCGGGCGAGGAAATCGCGCAGGGCGGCGGGCGTTTCGGCGCGGGCCGGGCCGACGGTTTGGCGGCCGTAGACGGCGCTGACCGGCTCGCCGCGCGCCATCCGGACGAACAGGTCCCGCTCCGCCACGCCGCCGGCGGTGACGCCGGGGCCGGGCGCCTCAAGGTCGGCGACGAAGGCGAAGGCCTCGTCGCCCGCGCCCATCGTCAGCCGGTCCTCGCTGCCGATGGGTTCGAATCCGGGCGCGTGAATGACCAGGGTTCCCGGCGCGCGGCAGAACAGGATCAGGACGGGCGCGTCCGCGGCGTCCACCAGCACCAGCCACGGCGCGGCGGTGGCCTCGGGGGCCTCCGGCGGCGGCGGCGCGGCAGGAGCCTGGGGCGCAGCAGGCGGTTGCGGCGCGGCCGGCGCGGACGCCCCGTCGCGGCCGCAGGAGGCCAGCGTCAGCGGGGCGATCGTCAGCAGGGCGGTTCGCATCCTCGCCTCCGTCAGAGCTTCGTGCGCAGCGACCACAGCTCGGGGAAGCAGCGGCGCTGCAGGGTTTCGGTCAGATAGGCCACGCCCTCGGTGCCGCCGGTGCCGCGGCGGCGGCCGATGATGCGCTCGACGGTGACCACATGCTTGTGCCGCCACGTCAGCAGGGCGTCGTCCAGATCGACCAGCTTCTCGGCCAACTGGTAGAAGGGCCACCACCGGGCGGTGTCGCGATAGACCTCCAGCCAGGCGGCCTCGACGCCTTCGGACGGCTGCCACGGCTGGCTGACGTCGCGGTTCAGAACCTCGGCCGGCACGGGCAGGCCGGCGGCGGCGAGTTGGGTCAGGGCGTCGTCGTAGAGGCTGGGCGCGTCCAGCGCCGACTTCAGCGCGGCGTGGGCCTCCGGCCGTTCCTCGTGGAAGCGCAGGAAGCGATCGTCCTTTAGCCCCAGCATATATTCGAACCGCCGGAACTGGTCGCTCTGGAAACCTGAGGAGGAGCCGAGCACGCCGCGGAAGCGCAGATAGTCCGCCGGAGTCATGGTGGCGAGGATGTCCCAGCTCATGGTCATCACGGCCTGGATGCGGCTGACGCGGGCGAGGCTCTTGTAGGCCGGCACCAGATCGCCGGCGCGGACCAGGGCCTGGGCCTGGGCCACCTCGTGCAGGATCTGTTTGAGCCACAGCTCCTTGGTCTGGTGGATGATGACGAACAGCATCTCGTCGTGCTCGTCCGACAGCGGATGCTGGGCCGCGAGCAGGTCGTCGAGGGCGAGATAGCCCGAATAGGTGATCACGGACGGTCGCGGGTCGGTGGTGTCGGTCATTGGCGACCTATCGCCCGGGCGGCCGCCCCGCTCAAGGCTTGTCCGGCGATCCGCCGTGATCGTCGCCCGACCGGCTCGCCCGCTCGTCCCATCCCTCGCGGTCGGACCGGAAGGCCAGCGCCATCAGGCCCCAGGCCAGGGCGACCGTTCCGGCGACGCCGAGAGACAGGGCGATCGATCCATGCAGCGGCATCGGACCGCCGCCGATGGCGGCCCACGCCCAGCGCAGGCCGATGATCGATGCGAGGATGACGGCGACGGCCGTCAGGACAGAGCGGAGTGGGCTCATGCCACGAAGGCCGGGCCGGCGCTCGGCGACGTTGGGTCGACCGGCGTCGATCAGCGCTGGACCCACTGGCCCTGGGCGTTGCGGTACCATTGGCCCGAGCTGACCCGGGGCAGGACGATGGTCTCGAAGGCGCGGGCGGCCGCGACCTCGGTCGTCGTGCCGGCGGTCCGGGCGGTGTTGGCGTAGGCTTCGCGCCGGGCGCTGTTGGTCACCGTCACGGCCTGGGTCAGGGCCGGATCCGACGAGGGCTGGCGGAAGCCGAGATAGCCGTCGGCCTGCTCGCCCACGGCGCCCTGGGCCTTGGCGGCGTCGATCATCGCCTTCTGCCCGGCGGTCTGGGCGAAGGCCGCGCCGGCGGCGACGCCGAGGGCGGCGACGGCGGCGGTGATGACGAAGAGCTTGCGGAAGGAGAACATCGGAAGCGACTTTCGCATCAGAACAGGTTGGGGTTCTCGACGAGGAGGTCCTGGAGCTCCTTGTCGAGACGGACGCGGATATCGGCGTCCAGCTTGGCGTAGATCTGGATCGGATCGACCTGCAAACGGACGGTCGGGGTGCAGGCGCCCACGCCGACGGCGGCGATGAAGCCGATCAGGGCGAGACGTGCGCGCGTCCGGGTCATGGTCGAGGTCTCCGGTGTTGATCTGCGGCGATCTAACGCCACGCAGGGTGAATGGGTTCTGAACGGCCACGGCGGCGGGATCAAGGCGTAGGCACAGGTTCCGCGCGCGGCGGCGCGGCGGCGGCGGCGGCCGGCGTCCCGTTGCGCGCCCGGTTCAACTCCAGCAGGTCGCCGATCAGCTGGTTCACATTGAGGGTGGTGTCCAGCGTCAGATCGATGCCGGTCCCCGACGGGAGCGGCAACTCCCGGTTGAGGAATTCGCGGCTGATGAACTCGTCAATCGGGATGCGCAGTTCCTGATGCACCGGGGGATCGTGGCGCCCCCGGATACGGAACAGCACCCCGATCCGGCCCTCGTCGAGGCTGTTGACCTCGGCCGAGAGGATGTCGAACGACAGGTTCTCCATGGCCTGGTAGGCGAGGTCCTGCACGGTGTTCGGAGGCACGGCCTCCCCGCCCCCGCCGGCTTCCAGACCGCTGAGCGCCTCGCGCTGGATCGACAGCCGGCCCGGCTGGATGGCGGACAGGGTCCCGGCCGTGATGCGGATCCCGGATACGGGATCGGAAGTGAAAGGCAGACGGCCCGACACCACAGCGTCCAGCAACACCGAGTCAGCGAAGCCCGAGCCGGCGATGATCTCGCCCAACTGGACATTCTCCAGCACGATGACGCCGCTGAACGGCTGGGTGCGGTCCAGCGGCAGGGCGAAGGGCTCGACCCGGACGACGCCGCCGGCCACGGCGAGTTCGCCGACGTCCACGGTCACGGCGGCCTTGTCCAGACCGAAGCTCAAGGTGATGTCCGTCAACGGCGTCACGGAATCGAGCTGGTCGACGGTCAACTGCTGGCCCGGAGCGGTCGTCAGCGGGGCCAGGCTTGTGAAGTCGACGACGCCCTTGAGCCCCTTCACCGCGCCGGCAGGACTGACGAAATCGAGGCCCGGGATGGTCAGGCGTCCGGAACTGGAGCCCTCGGCCTCGGCGACCCAGTCGACCCGGCCCTGGAAGGCGGCAGAGCCGGTCGCCGGCGATCCCACCCAGTCGCCGGCCAGGGGGCTGAGATCGACCGGCTGCAGGCCGCCTTCGGCGAAGACCAGCGAGGGCGCGTCAATGCTCAGACCGCCGGCGCCGGATCGGCCGTCGTGCGCGAGATCGAGGCGGCCGAGCGTCGTCCCGTCGCGGGCCAGGTCGAAGGCCCCGGTCCAGTCCTCATCGGCCAGCCGGGCCGTACCGGAGGCCGTCAGGGGGTTGAAGCGGATGGGGCTGGTGGCGTCCTCGACCGTCGCCTGTTCGATCCGGGTGTCGAGACCGACGCCGTCCGGACCGCCGGTGGCGGCGAACCCGCCGACGGCGTCCCGGATGTGAAGGGCGAGGAAGGGGGCCGAGGCGTCGACGCCGGCCAGGGCTCCGTCGGCGCGCCAGCGGCCGCCGGCGATGCTGACCAGCGGGCGGTCGATCGGGCAGGCCCGGCCCGAGACCTCGACGACGTCGTTCTCGCCCAGTTCGAGCCGTTCGACCGTCACCGGCGCGCAGTCCGCCGCCACATAGGTAATCCGTCCGGCGGACGAGGTCAGCCGGCCGCGGGTCTCCAGCGCGATCCCGCGCGCGAGGTCGAAATCGAGGGCGGCGCGTCCGTCGAGGTCGGCGGTGAAGCCATCGGGCGTCAGTCGCCATGCCGGAATGGCGAAGGCCGCCTCGGGCAGGCCCCGGCCCCGCGTGGCGCTGAGGGTCAGCGCCCCCCCGCCCCGCTGGCCAAGCGCGGCGGCGAAGACGGGTCCGGCCGCCGGGCGCAGGGTCAGCACCCCGCCGTTGGCCGGGCTCAGGGTCGCGGCCCGGTCCAGCGTCGCCCGGGTTCCGCCATCGCCGGTCGTCAGGCTGAAGGCCGGAATGTCGACCGCGAAGGCGCCGAGCGCCCGCTTCATCTCCGCCAGATCGGCGCCGTCATCGCCGGCGGCCGGGCCGAACAGCGGCCAGGCGCCGCGGGCCGCGCGCAGGCCGCCGGACAGATTCAGGCGAAGGCCGGCGTCGGCCATGAGGTCGAGGCCCGCCGTCACGCGCGCGCGCGTCAGGGACAGCTCATCCCAGGCGAGCCGGTCCGCGTCCAGGGCGAGCGGACCGCTGACCTCCCAGGCGGCGTCACGCCCGCCGGCCGTCAGACCGCTTGAGGTCAGGACCAGTCCGGCGCCCTCCAGCCCCGCGCCGGAGGCCCGCGCGGCCGAGGCCCGGGCCGGGCCGTCGATCCGCCAGACGATCCCTTCCCCGTCGCGCGACAGGCGGGCGCGGGCGTCGCTCCAGCGAACGGCGGCGGCGGTGGCGGCGAGGTCCGGGCCGTTCAGGCGCGCGGCGCGGAGGTCGGCGTCGGCCGCGCCGTCGATGCGGAAGGTCTCGATCCAGCCGGCGGTCTGGCCGTCGAAGTGTAGGTCGGCGACGGCGTCGCGGGCGGCGAGGTCGCCGGCCGTCAGCCGGGCGGCGACGAGTCCGACGTTGACCCGGGCGCGGCCATCGCCGCGACGCTGTTCCATATCGGGATAGGGCAGATCTCCGGTCAGCGTCAGGCGCGTGCCGGCGCCGGCGAGGCCGGGCAGGGTCGCCTGATCCGCGGTGGCCGCGGCGCTGACGGCAACCCGATCGCCGGTGGTGGTGACGGAGAGGGTGGCCGCGAGGGCCCGCGCGTCATAGCCGCCGCTCTTCAGGTCGGCCGCCGGCATCCGGGCGCTGAGCCGCATCAGCCGGCCATCGTCGATGCGGGCGTCGCCCAGAACCGCCACCGGGCCGTAGTCCGTGTCGAGGCGCACCCGCCCCTGCTCGATCAACACCAGCGGTCCGCGCGAGTCGGGTCGCGGCGGCTGGCCGGTGAACCGCTCGACCAGGGGGTCGAGGCTGCCGATCGAGAACCGCCCGTCCCGGAATGAGGCGCGCAACACGGGACGCACCAGACGGATGCGGTTGGGCGTGAGGCCCAGTCCGGTCTCTGACCACGGGGCGCCGATGGCGTAGTCGACCTCGACCCGTTCGACGACGGCGTCCGGATCGCGCGGATCGCCGATGCGGATGCTGGCCACCAAGCCGTCGATCTCGAGCCGTTCGATCTCCACGTCCGCGGGGATGCCCTGCCGCTCCAGCCAGCCGACGAGGACCTGACGCGTCGCGGCCCGGCGGTTCAGGTACAGCAGACCGGCGAGGACGATCAGGATGCAGACGAATGCGCCGAATGCGAGCCACAGGCGGCGGACCGCTCCGTCGCGACGGTAGGACGCCCGGCCCGGCCGGGAAGCGGGGGCGTCGGTCATGCCTGGGCTCGGGCGATCAACAAACGGGACTCCTCGAACAACACAGTAGGCGTGACTATGAAAACACAGCAGAGTGGCGCATCAGCCACTTTGAATGCAGACGTGACGACATCAAGGCGGGGACGGCGACTTGCGCCCGAACACCTCAACGAAACCCCGTCAATACACTGTTCGCTCCGCTGGTTAAGCTGGCGCTCGCCAACTGCTTTACCGCCGGTAACGGCTCCGGTTAACGGTCTGTAACGAACTACCTTCCCATGATGGGACAGACGGGTTATACGGCCTGTCTCGCGCCGGGGGCTTCTTCAGGCGCGATCCTTGCTTTCAGTGGCTTGGGCGCCGGACCGGCGCCGATCAGATTTTCGGGGACCGATGGCTCAGTTCGATCCACGACGCCAACCGATGCGGCTCGCGCCTCACGCCCTCACGGCGGTCGCGGCCCTCTCGGTGGCTCTTCTCGCCGGACGCGTTTATCAGCCCGCCCAGGCTGAAGAAGTTCCACCCCTGACTCCCGCACAGCTCGCCGTCATCGAGGCCCAGGCCTTCGCCGCCGCCGGAACGCCGGCCGGCCTGACGGCCCCCGAGGCCATCCCCGTCCAGATCCGCCGCGGCGAAACCTTCGAGCAGGCCGTGCGCCGCACCGGCATCGCCCCCGAGGAAGCCTCGGCCATCGCCGCCACCCTCGCCAACGCCATGGACATGAGCGCCATCCGCGCCGGTCTCCGTTTCGAAACCGCCATCGCCAAACCCCGCGGCGGCCGCGGCGATCCGCGCCTGATCGGCCTCACCCTGCGTACCGGCCCGGCCAGCCAGGTCACCGTGTCGCGCACCTTCGACGGCGCCCTGCGCCTGCGCGCGCTGGAGGAAAAGGTCACCAGCGAGATCGTCGTCCTGAACGGCAAGGTCGAGGGCTCGCTGTCCCGCTCGGCCCAGCGCGAAGGCGTCCCCGCCGCGGTTCGCCGCAAGGCCGGCCAGCTGTTTTCGCACAAGTTCGATCTCGACCGCGACATCCGCGCCTCGGACGACTTCACCTATGTCTACGGCCGGACGGTGACCGAGAACGGCCGTACGATCGGCAATGATGGCCTGCTGTACGCCCAACTGAAGGGCGTCGCCTTCTATCGCTTCCAGCCCGCCGGGGCGAAGGAGGCGCAGTATTTCGACTCCACCGGCAAGAACACCCGCTCGGCATTCATGCGCACGCCGCTGGAGCGCGGCTTCCGCGTCTCGTCGTCCTTCGGCTTCCGCCGTCACCCGATCGCCGGCTATCGCAAGATGCACCAGGGCATCGATTTCGCCGCCGGCACCGGCACGCCGGTCGTCGCCCCCGCCGATGGCGTGGTGGTCGAGGCCCGTCGCTGGGGCGGCTATGGAAACTGGCTGCGCATCCGCCATTCAAACGGTCTGGAAACCGGCTACGGCCACCTGTCGCGCTACGCCTCGGGCATGCGCGCAGGCCAGCGGGTCCGCCAAGGCCAGGTCGTGGCCTATGTCGGCTCGACCGGCGCCTCGACCGGTCCTCACCTGCACTATGAAATCTGGCGTGGCGGACGTCGCATCAATCCGGCGGGCGTGAAGACCACCGAGGGCGTCGAGCTGTCAGGGGCCGACCTGGCCGCCTTCCGCGCCGAAAAGGCCCGGATCGATCGTATCATCGCCGCCGGCGGCGAGCGCCGGCCGCAGGTCCAGACGGCCAGCGTCGGCAGCGCCCTGCGCCCCGCCCAGGGCTGATTGCGCCGCCGGCAGGCGGACGATACGCATCGCCATCATAGTCGTGCCAGAATCCGCGGCCATCGTGCCGGGGTCTGGCTGACCGGCGCCAGTCCACCTCGCGGTTGCGGCCGTACGAGGGGGTCGGCGTAGAACCCTCCATCGTTGGACGCCGGATCATCTGGACCTCGCCCGTGTTCTTCACGGGACACTCTGGCGGCTGGCTCATGGAACAAAGACGAAATCTGCTGAAGGGACTGCTCGGCGCGGCCGCATGGTCCGCCATGGGCGCGCCGGCGATCGCCCAGGCGCCGTTCCGGTCGACGCGGATCGTGGTCGAGACGCGCGGTTCGGGCGCGGACCTGATCCTGATCCCCGGCCTCGCCTCGACCTCTGCTGTCTGGGGCCGGATCACGGCGCGCCTGGCGGAGCGGCGGCGGCTTCATCTGGTGTCCGTGCGCGGATTCGGCGATCTGCCCGCCGGCGACAACGCCGATGGCGCGGTGATGCGGGCCCTCGCAGGAGAGGTCGGCCGCTACATCGCCGAGACCGGTCTGGCCGCGCCCGCGGTGATCGGCCATTCGATGGGCGGGCAGGTCGCGCTTCGCCTTGCGGCGGACGCACCCAGCCGGGTCGGTCGGCTGATGACGGTTGACGCCTCCCCCTTCTTCCCGGCCCTGATCAGTCCCGGCGCCACCGTCGGCGACGTCGAGCCCATCGCCCAGGTCGCCTATCAGGCCATCCAGTTTCTCGGCGACGAGGGGCTGCGGGCGCGCGGGCGCAGCCTTGGGCTGGAGCTGGGCGGGGCCGCCGATGCGGTGTTCGGCTCGATGGGCTGGCAGGGCGGCGACCGCCGGGTGCTGGCCCAGTCGCTGTACGAGGTCATGACGGTGGACCTGCGCCACCGCTTGGCGGAGATCACCGCGCCGGTCACCGTGGTCTATGGCTGGAGCCCCGATGCTGCTTCGCCGCGCAGTCGTACCGACAGTCTGTTCCGCGGCGCCTACGCCTCGCTGCCGCGCCCGGCCCGGTTCGAGCGGATCGAGGGGGCCGAACACATGGTGATGATCGACCAGCCGACCCGCTTCCTGGCGGCGGTGGACCGGTTCATGGCCTGACGGTCAGTCCGCGTCCGGTTGATTGTCCGGGCGGGCGGCGACAAAGGCGGGGTGGACCGCCGCGGCCGCGTCGATCGCCAGCAGACGCGGAAAGGCGTCCATCGGCACGTTGAAGCGACGCGCCGAATAGATCTGCGGGATCAGATAGCAGTCGGCCAGGGTGGGGGCGGTCCCGAAGCACCAGCCGGCGCCATGAACCCCGACCATTCGCTCCAGCGCCTCGAAGCCGGGCAGAATCCAGCGGGCGGCCCAGGCGTCGACGGCGGCCTGATCGGCCCCGAACGTCTGACGCAGGCCCTTGCCGACGCGAAGATTGTTCAGCGGATGAATGTCGCAGCCGATCACGGCCGCCATGGCCCGGACATGGGCGCGTCCAACATGGTCGACGGGCAGCAGGGGCGGGGTCGGATGCGCCTCTTCAAGCCATTCAAGTATGGCCGGGCTTTGCGTCAGAACACCGCCGTCCACTTCGAGAGCGGGCACGAGACCCTGTGGATTGAGAGCCAGAAACGCATCGGAGGCCTGGGCGCCCGTACGCAGATCGACGCCGCGCTGGTCGTAGTCCACGCCCTTCAGATTCAGGCCGATGCGGACGCGGTATGCGGCGCCGGACCGCCAGTAGCCGTGCAGGATCATCGCGGCCGCACCGTGAAGGTCAGCGGCGCGAGCCCGCCGATCGTGGCTTCGACCCGGTCGCCAGGCTGAAGCGGGCCGACGCCTTCCGGGGTGCCGGTGAAGATCAGGTCGCCGGCGCGGACGTCCCACAGCGTGCGGGCCTTGGCGAGAATTTCCTCCGGGGCCCAGATCATGTCGTCCAGCCGGCCCGACTGGCGCGTCTCGCCGTTCACCGAAAGGCGGATGAGCGCGGCGGGGTCCGGTAAGGGGCCGAGGGTCAGGGCGCCGCACGGGGCCGACTGGTCGAACCCCTTGGCGGCGTCCCAAGGCCGCCCCGTCGCCTTGGCGGCGGCCTGCAGGTCGCGGCGGGTCAAGTCGCAGCCGACCGCCCATCCGGCGACGGAGCCGTCCGCCCCGATGGCGCAGACCAGTTCGACCTCATGGTGCAGGTCGGCGGTCGAGCCGGGATAGACCGGGTCGGCGCCGTCGGACACCAGGGAGTCTCCGGGCTTGGAGAAGAAAAAGGGATCGGCCCGCTCATGGCCCATCTCGCGGGCATGGGCCGCATAGTTCTGGCCGACGCAAAGAATCCGTCGAACCGGAAGCCGCTCCGAGCGTCCCAAAAGGGGCAGAGAGGGGATCGGGGCGGGCGGGAACAGCCAGTCGGTCATGCCCGTTATCTAGAGCGGGTAAGGATTCTTCGCCAGCGCCTGCGTTTGCTGCAATGCGGAACCGGCGCGGCGGAGTGGCGTTCTGGGCTGAAGGTTCTATATTAACAGTCAAGCTTGCAAGCGGAGCGCGCACATGGCCACCAACAAGGCAGCACGGACAGCCGTGAAGAACGATCTCAACACTCTGAAGGACGACCTGAAGACCCTCGGAACCGAGGAAAAGGCTGCCCTGCGCGAAAAGGCGACGACCGCCGAAACCCGCCTCCGGGCCAAGGCCGCGGAAACCGAAGCGCGTCTGCGTGAGCAGTCCGATGTGCTGCGTGAACGGGCCCGGGGCTACTACGACACCGCCCGCGGACGTGGCCGCGAGTATTATGACGAAGCCTCGGAACGTTTCGACGAGGCGCAACGGTATGTGACCGAGCGCGTCCAGGAGCGCCCGATGCAGTCGACCGCCATCGCCCTTGGCGTCGGCGTTGTGCTTGGACTTCTGCTCTCGGGCCGTCGTCGCTGATGCTGGGCGGACTGGGCGAAAAGCTGGTCAAGAAAGCCGTCGCGGCAGCGGCGGCGGCGGCTGCCGCGATGGTCGCCGTTATCGCGTTCGGGGCGACGATTTTTTACGCCCTTTGCCTCTTGGTCGTGCCGCTCGCGGCCGCCGCGCTGACGACTCTGCTGTTCGCCCTCGCGGCGGCGATTGTCGTAAGTGTCTTCCTCCGTCGCGAGAGTGACGCCGAGGCAGGCGAGGATGACGAGCCGGTGGGCATGGGCGAACGCGCCTTCACCCTGTTCCGCCAGCGTCCGATCCTCGGCACGGCGGCGGCGCTGGCGGGGGGGTGGATCTTCCTGAGGAATCCGGCGCTGGCGACCATGGTCGCGGCGGCCTTCACCGAGACGTCGCACGGACGTCGTCGGCGCTGAAGCGGAACAGGAGCCAACCGGAGGCGTTGAACTGAGAGGCGCGGCGGTCTGAGCCGCTCCCTTTGGATCAACAACTCCGGGAGTCCCTTCTCATGCTTCGCTGGGCCATTATTTTTCTTGTACTCGCGCTTGTCGCCGGCGCCCTCGGCGCGGGCGGCGTCGCCGGGTTGTCGATGAACATCGCCTATGTGCTGTTCGTCATCTTCCTCATCCTGCTGGTCGTCCACTTCATCCAGGGCAAGCGGGGCACGGGGCTCTAGTCAAAACGAGCTGACAAAGATCAGGGGCCGCGATCACGGATCGCGGCCCCTTTTTCATACCTGCGCTTGAGACTTCAGGACGGCGGCTGCTCCCAGTCGTCAGGGAGCTCGCGATCCGGGGCGGTCGCCGGTCGGCGGGTGTCCTGCCGGCGACGCAGACGCCAGATCTGGCCCGGTTCAAATTCGCTCCCGGTCCATGTCACGGCCGTGACGACAATCTCATTCGCGTCCCAGTCGATCTGGTTGAAGCTTGGGGGCGCGCCGCGCTCCCGGTCGGACAATGTTCCGCATCCGACCGCATAGGAGCAGTGGTCGCCCAGTTCGATCGGCAGGGCGAAGGGCACATGGACATGGCCGGTGGTGATCAGATCCACCCCGGCCTCGGCGAAGATATGAGCGGCGGCCTCCCCACGCTTGACCTCTCCGGTCATGGGCGCGCCGATCATCTCGATCAGCGGATGGTGGCAGGCGAGGATGCGCAGGGCCCCGGCCGGGGCTTCCCTCAGGGCCTCGGCCGCCTTGCGGGTCTGGTCCAGGTCGATGACCCCCTTCGACCAATTGGGTCGGGCCTGCCAGCCGCGCGCGGTCACCACCCCGCGCACCATTACGGCGGGGCTGAGGAACTCGTGATCGTGCGCCGGATGGCCGATGGCCCGCTCGAACGCCCGCCACGGATGGAACAGGCGCGAGGTCAGACTCCAGTAGGGCACGTCGTGATTGCCGACGATGACGAAAGTAGGCTCCGGCATGCGACGGATCCAGTCGCCGGCGGCGGCGAACTCGTCGGGCAGGCCGCTTTGGGTCACGTCGCCGGTGATCAGGATCAGATCGCAGGGCGTAGCGTGGGCGAACTCGAGCGCGGCCGCGCAGGCGTCCGGATGCTCCCGCCCGAAATGCACATCCGAGAACTGGAGCACGCGCCCCATCAGACGCTGTCCTCCGCCGCCGGCGGCGTGGGCGCGAGCGCCCGGAACGCCTGGCGGATGAACCGCACGCGTGCCTCATGGCGCAGTTGCATCGGCTCGCCATCGACCACGGCCGGGATCCGCGACCGGGCCCGCATCGCGATCAACTGCGTCGCGCGGGTGCTCACGGCAGGGTCCTGGCGCCAGTCGTCGAGCATGGCGTGAGCGGCCATCCGGAAGACCTGACCGGCGTCAGACGGATTCATCACCGCGGCCTCCAGCCCGGAGGCCTCGTCCATCGCGCGCGAGATCATGGGGCTGATCAGGACCAGCGCCTCGGCGCGGCGCGGGACGGTCCCGTCGAGCGAAAAGCGCATCTGGCCGGAGAAGGCGCGCTTCAGCGCCCGACGACCATAGGCCCAGGCCAGACCAAACTTGCCGTGTCGCACGGCCTCGCGCGCCGGCGCCCACAGGGCGGGAGATCCGAAAATGGCGGCGCAGTAGAACGACTGGGTGGTTCGGCCATCGGTGATCTCGCCGCCCGCGACAATTTGGGGGGCCCCATCCTCCAGAGCGATCTTCAGCGCAGCCTTCCAATCGGCGGTCCCGTAGAGCGCTCTTGGCAGCATGTTCATCGTCCCCCCGGGCAGGGGCGCGACAAGCGGACCATCCGGACCCGCGCGGGAGGCGATGGTGCCCGCGGTCCCGTCCCCGGCCAGGACGAACAGAACGTCCGGCTTCGAGTCGAACGCCGCCTGGACCTGATCGTCGAATTGCCCGGGCTCGAGCGTCACGACCAACGTTTCGCAGGCATAGCGTTCAAGAATGGCTTGAGCCTCCCCGGCCGCCTTCGGCCCGACGCTGCCAGACAACGGGTTCACCAGCATGACCACCCGCTTGAGGGCCACATGGGGGGTCAGGACGCCGGATTCGACCTGCGCGTCGACAGGCGTGTCGGAAGCCGGTGCAGTCGCGGTCGTCTGTCGGGTCGCGGGAGTCGGGTTTGCGCTCATGCCGCCCGAACGCCCCGCCCGGGTCGATGTTCCGGGCGGGGCGACGCAAGCGTGACTATTGTTTCTTCAGTTCCTCGGAGGCCGCCGCGGCGCCCGCCTGGGCTGCGTCCCCGGCCTTGGCGGCGGCCGCTCCGGCGGCGTCGCCGGCCTGATCGGCGACCTTCGGCGCCTCTCCCCTCACCGTCGAGACAGCCCTGGCGATCCACCCGTCCATCAGCGCGCCGCCCTCGGCGAGCGACCCTTCCTTGACGCCCAGGACCGCGGTCAGCACGCCGAACAGCGCCAGCAAAGTGACCAGAAAGCTGATCAGCGGATTGCCCCGTCGGCGCTTGTTGCGCGCCCACACTGGACTGTGATCGCCGTCATCGGACATGCGAACCGGTTGAGAAAAGCGCATACAAACCCCCGTCTGTCGCCCGTGCGGGCAGGCCGCACCCCCTGTGCGGCATACTGCAAAGCCGGTCACAGGCTCAACAAACAGCATAACGGGGGAACCGTCACGCTTATCCAGCATTATCACCCCAGGGGCGAACCCAAGGGATGAAGGACATACCCATGAAAAAGGCAATCATCGCGATCGCCGGAGCCGGCTTGCTGGCCTCCGCTTGCGCCAGTGATCCGTACGGCAGCGGCTCCAACGAGACCGTTCGACAAGGCGCGATCGGCGCGGGCATCGGCGCCGTCGCCGGCGCCATCATCGGCAACAATGTCGGTGACGGCAGCGCCGGAACCGGCGCCGCCATCGGCGCGGTCGTGGGCGGCGCCGCCGGCGCGGTCCGCGGCTCGCAGCAGGACCGGGGAAACCAGCAGCGTTACCGCGACAGCCAGGGCCGGTACTACTATTGCTACGACGGTCGTCAGACCGAATGCTATTGGGAAAACGGTCAGCGTCGCTACTAGGCGCGGCTGGATTTCTTGAGTGAACAGGGCGGTTCGTCATTTGGCGGGCCGCCCTTTCTGCGGGGAGAGCGGGATGACGGGGCGATTTGCAATTCTGGGGGCGGGGCTGGTGCTGGCGGGTTGCGCCATGACCGGGGGGCCCGAGCGCAGCGATCTGGTGACCGAGCCGCAGGCCTGCGCGCCGCAGCGGTTCGAGGTCTATTTCCGCGACAGCGAGGCCGGTCTGACCGACGCCGCGCGGCAGGCGATCAGCCTGACCGCCGAGCAGTTGCAGGGCTGCCAGATCCGCGGCGTCAACGTCATCGGCCTGGCCGATGCGCGCGGCGGGCAGAACGCCAACCTGGAGCTGTCCGAGCGGCGGGCCATGGCCGTGGTCGAGGCGCTGGAGGCGGCCGGCTGGCCCGCCCCCGCCTTCAGCCTCGGAGCGGAAGGCGATCTGGGGGCGGTCACCGCTGACGGGGCCCGCGAGCCCATGCGCCGCCGCACGGAAGTGCTGGTCGACGCCGGACCGCGCTGAACCGCGACGCTGGGACAGGACGCCGCGTGACGCGAGCGGGTCGAGGCGGCTAAGGTCGCGCCTGTGACCCGCCTCCTCAGACTCTTCGTCCTGCTGGGACTGTTGTTCGCCGCCTCCGCCGCGACGGCGCAGGACGGGCGCGTGCAACGCACCGAGCGGATCGCCGCCGAACTGGTCGCCATGTCGCAATGGGCGGCGCCGGGCTCGACGGCCATCGTCGCCGTGCGTCAGGACATCGAGCCGGCCTGGCACACCTACTGGCGCAATCCGGGCGATTCCGGCGGGGCGACGACCCTGACCTGGACCCTGCCGGAAGGGGCAGAGGCGGGCGGCATCGTCTGGCCCCTGCCCGAGCGCCAGCGCCTGTCTGGCCTGATGAACTACGGCTATTCCGGCCAGGTCTATCTGCCGGTCCCGGTCGAGATCCCCGCCGGGGCGCGGCCGGGAACGACCCTGGCCCTGTCGGTCCGGGCCCTGTTCCTCGTCTGCAGCGCCGAGATGTGCGTGCCGGACGAACTGACCCTGACGCTGGAGCTGCCGGTGCGCGAAGGCGCGGCGCCGCTGGACCCGCGCCACGGGGCCGCGATCCAGACCCTTCTCGAAACCGCGCCGCGCCCGGCCGGGATCGAGGCCCGGGTCGCGCTGGAGAACGGCGTCCTGACCCTGAGCGCCGCCGGCGGGCCGCTGGCCGGGCGCGATCCCGGGCCGAGCTATTTCTTCCCGTTCGAGGGCGGGGTCATCGACCATCCCGCGCCGCAGAGCGGGTCGTGGGGGCCGCAGGGGCTGACGCTGCGCATGCAGGCCGGCGGCGGCGTGCGGGGCGGCGGCCTGCAGGGGCCGGTCGCCGGCGTCCTGTCGACGGCGCACGGCGCGTGGGAGGTGACCGCCGAACCGGGCCCGGTTCTGACCGGAACCTCCGGCTCGGGCGATCTGGCCCCGGCGGAGGACCAGCCGCCGACGACGGAGGCCGCGACGCGCGTGGAGTGGGCCGGCTTCGTCCAGGCGGCGCTGTTCGCCCTGCTCGGCGGGCTGATCCTCAATCTGATGCCCTGCGTCTTCCCCATTCTGGCGATGAAGGCGGCGGCGCTGACGGCCTCGGCGCACGATCCGGCCCATGCGCGCCGTGACGGCCTCGCCTTCCTCGCTGGAGTGCTGGCGACCTTCTTGGTGCTGGCCGGCGTTCTGCTGGCGCTGCGGGCGGCGGGGGAGGCGGTCGGCTGGGGCTTCCAGCTGCAGTCGCCGGCGGTGACGGCGGGCCTCGCCCTGCTGATGCTGGCCGTGGCGCTGAACCTGTCCGGCGTCTTCCATGTCGGCGCGGGCCTTCAAGGCGCCGGTTCGGGGCCCTTGGCGCGTCTGCCGGGCGGCCTCGGCGCCTTCTTCACCGGGGCGCTGGCGGTCGTGGTGGCGGCCCCCTGCACCGCCCCCTTCATGGCCTTCGCCCTCGGCGCCGCCCTGCTGATGCCGTGGCCGATGGCGCTGGCGGTGTTCCTGATGCTGGGCCTCGGGCTGGCCCTGCCCTTCGTCGTCGTCAGCCTGACGCCCGGCCTGCTGTCGCGCCTGCCGCGCCCGGGGCCGTGGATGGAGCGGCTCAAGGGGCTGCTGGCCTTCCCGATGTACGGGACGGCCCTGTGGCTGGCCTGGGTGTTCAGCCGCCAGACCGGGGCCGACGCCCTGGCCCTGTTGTTCGCGGCCGGTTTGACGCTGGCCCTCGGCGCGTGGCTGATCGGCGGCGGACAGGCGGAGCGGGCGCACGGACGGCGCGGCGTCCTGCATTGGATCGCCGGCGCGGCGGCCCTGCTGGTCGCCGCCGCCGCCCTCGTCATGGCGGCGAGCGTCCCGGTTCCGGAAGCCGGGGCCGACGCCGCCGCGCCTGAGGGCGCCTTGGCGAGTTCGGCATGGTCGCCGACGGCGGTCGAGGCGGCCCGGGCCAGTGGCCGTCCGGTGCTGGTCAATTTCACCGCCGACTGGTGCGTGACCTGCAAGATCAATGAACGCAGCGCGCTGGGCTCGGCGACCGTCGCGGCTGCGATGGAAGCGGCCGACGCGGTGTATCTGGTCGGCGACTGGACCCGGCGCGACGACGCCATCACCGCCGAATTGCAGCGCCACGGCCGATCCGGCGTACCCCTGTATCTGCTGTATGCGCCCGGCGCGGCCGAGCCGCGCATCCTGCCGCAACTGCTGACGGAGGGGGTCGTCGTCGACGCCCTCAAGGATGTCCGCCCCTGAAGGAGTTCGTCATGAAACGCCTGACCGCCGTCGCCCTTTCCGCCCTCGCCCTCGCCGCCTGCCAGCCCCAGGCCGCCGCGCCCGACGCAACCGAGGCCCCCGTCCCGCCCGCGGCCGCGACCGCCGAAGCCGGGGCCGCCCCGGCGGCGGGTCAGAGGGCGCCGGCCTTCACCCTCGTCGACGCCGAGGGCGCGCAACGCTCGCTGGCCGATTTCCGCGGCAAGACGGTAGTGCTGGAATGGACCAATGAAGGCTGCCCCTATGTGCAGAAACACTACACCGGGGCGATGCAGGCGCTGCAGCGCGAGGCGGTCGCCGACGGCGTCGTCTGGCTGACCATCATCTCCTCGGCGCCGGGGACCCAGGGCCATGTCGAGGGCGAGGCCGCCCGGCAATGGAAGGCCCGCACCAATGGCGCGGCGACGCACCTGCTGCTGGACCCGACCGGCGAGGTCGGCAAGCTGTATGACGCCAAGACCACGCCCGACATGCGGGTGATCGACGGCGAGGGCGTGTTGCGCTTCGTCGGCGGCATCGACGACCGCCCGACCAACAAGGTCGAGGATCTGGAAGGGGCGAACAATTTCGTCCGCGCGGCGCTGGACGATCTGGAAGCGGGCCGGCCGGTGCGCACGGCCTTCGCCACGCCGTACGGCTGTTCGGTCAAATATCCGGAGACGGTCGGGACGTAGTTCCCTGTCCCGACCGGAAACTACGCCTCCGGTGCGGGCGGGGCCGTGATGACCTCGACGTTGTCGTTGAGTAGATAGGCCAGTTCGTCGAGGGCGACGCGGCGTTCGGCCGGGGTGGGGGCGGCCTCGACGGCGGCGACCTTGAGCGGAATGTCTTCCGAAATGCCGCGCAGGATGCATTTGAGGTCGTTGTCGGTGCCGCGTTCCTTGAGGATCAGGTGACCCTGCATGTCGAGCGCGGCGAGGTCGGAGGCCTGGGCCTTGAAGCGGCTGAAGGCCGGGCCGGTGAAGAAGCCGGCCTGGTCGCCGGCGCCGGCGGCGAGCCAGCTCTGGACCTCGCCATGCAGCGTGCCGGAGCGGGCGACGATGTCGGCGAACAGCGGCTCGGCGGCGACGGACACCGGGGCGTCGGCCGCGACGGTCGGCTGGGCCGCCGAAAGGGCCACGTTCGGATCGGAGAGCAGCAGGGAGACGGCCAGGGCGACGCCGCAGGACATGGCGGACCTCATAATGTTGGACCGAATCACGTTTCGGCGTTGAACCGGCTTACGCCCCACCCGTAAACGAGGGTTTACCCTCCCCCGCTAGAGTTCGCTCATGACCGCCCGAAATCAGGCCCTGAACATGCTTCGCGCCGTGGCGCGCAAGGACGCCGGCGCGCGCATCGTCCACCAGTTCGCGACCGATCCGGGCCGCATCGACCGGATGGGCGTCGAGGCGGCCGGCCTGTATCTGGATCTGTCGAAGCAGAGCTGGACCGCCGAGGGGTTCGAGGCGGCGCTGGACCTGGCGCGGGCGTGCGACATCGAGGGGCGGCGGGCCGAGCTGTTCGGCGGCGAGGCGGTCAACAACACCGAAGGCCGGGCGGTGCTGCATCCGGCCCTGCGCGCCGCCGACGACGCCGATTTCCGGGCGCTGGGCGAGCCGGTCTCGGCCGAGGTGGCGGCGACCCGCGCGGAAATGGGCCAGTTCGCCGTCGACATCGGCTCGGGCGCCGAGACGGGCGGGACCAAACAGCCGTTCACCGCCATCGTCCACATCGGCATCGGCGGCTCGGATCTGGGGCCGCGGCTGCTGTGGGACGCGCTGCGGCCGCTGGAGCCGACCATCGACCTGCGCTTCGTCGCCAATATTGATCCGCGCGACATGGGCGAGGCCCTCGCCGGCCTCGATCCCGCCACCACGCTGGTGGTGGTGGTGTCCAAGACCTTCACCACCCAGGAGACCCTGGCCAACGCCGATCTGGCCAAGGCCTGGCTGGCCGAAAGCCTGTCGCCGCGGCGCATGGTGCATCATCTGGTCGGGGTGACGGCGGCGCCGGACAAGGCCGAGGCCTGGGGCTGCGGCCGGACCTTCGGCTTCCGCGACTGGGTCGGCGGCCGCTATTCGTTGTGGTCGGCGGTCAGCCTGTCGGTCGCCGTGGCGCTGGGCTGGGACGTGTTCGAGCGGGTGCTGAACGGGGCCCGGGCCATGGACGAGCATTTCCGCGAGGCCGATCTGGAGAAGAACGCGCCGGTGCTGCTGGCCCTGGCCCAGGTGTTCAATGTCGAGGGTCTGGGGCGTCACGCCCGCACCGTCGCCCCCTACGCCCACGGCCTGCGCCGCCTGCCCGCCTTCCTGCAGCAGCTGGAGATGGAGTCGAACGGCAAGCGGGTGAAGCGCGACGGGACCCCGGTCGACACCGCCACCGGGCCGATCGTGTTCGGCGAACCCGGCACCAACGGCCAGCACGCCTTCTTCCAGCAGATCCATCAGGGGCCGCAGGTGGTCCCGGCCGAGTTCATCGTCGCGCGCCACACCTCGGACGCGGCGCTGGACGCGCGCGAGGGCGATGCGCCGCTATGGTCCAACGCCCTGGCCCAGGCCCAGGCGCTGATGGACGGCAAGACGGAGGCCGAGGCGCGGGCCGAGTTGCTGGCCGCGGGGGCGGACGCGGCCGAGGCCGACCGGCTGGCGCCGCACAAGACCTTCCCCGGCGACCGGCCGTCGACGACCGTGCTGCTGGACGCCCTGACGCCTGAGGCGGTCGGGGCCCTGCTGGCCCTGTACGAGCACAAGACCTTCGTCGAGGGCGTCATCTGGGACATCAACAGCTTCGACCAGTGGGGCGTCGAACTGGGCAAGGTGCTGGCCAAGGCGATCCTGAAGGACGTGCAGGCCGGCGAGCCGTCGGCGGGGCTGGATCCGTCGACGGCGGAGCTGATGAAGCGGCTGATGGTCTGAGGCGCCCATGAAAAAGGCGGCCTCCGTTTCCGGAGGCCGCCTTCCTCGCCCACGCCCGGCCAGACTCACGCGGCCGGACGAAAGGGAGCTGTCCTACCAGCGGCGCTCGTGGCGGTAATCGCGACGGTCGTAGCGGTCGTCGCGACGGTCGCCCTGGCGCAGGCGGCGCAGCTCGCGGCGGTCGTAGCCGTCGCGGCTGTCGATGCCGTGCTCGCGTTCCCAGTGGCCCTGGTTCCGGTAGCACTGGCCGCCGCGGTAATAGTCGCAATCGTTGCCGCGGCCGCCCGCGCCGGCCCCGAGGGCCGCGCCGGCGACCGCGCCGCCGGCGACGTATTTTCCGTCGCCATTGCCTATGAAGGCCCCGGCGAGGGCGCCGACCACGGCCCCGAGGATCAGGCTTTCGGTGCGGTCTCCGCCCTGGTCGCGGTCGTTGTAGCGGCTCTGGGCGGCGGCCGGCGACGCGGCGGCGAGGCTCAGGGCCATGGCGCCGACCATGGCGGTCGAGGCGGTGATTTTCGAAAGCGTCTTCATGGTCGGGTCCCTTTCCGCTGGTCGCGCGATCCGCGCTGGAGAGATCCCTGTATGCGCCTGCCCGTCTGAACAGGGCGGGGGGCGGCGGTTCATCGGCGGTTCATCCGGGGCCGGACGGAGACGGGAAATGCGGGGCCGCGTCCTTGACGATGGGGCCCGCCGGGCTTACCTCCCGGTCGCGTTAGCACTCGGGTGCGGCGGCTGCCAAAGCCGCTGCCCGGGGCTTCACCGAAACTGATTTTGGGAGACCTTGAATATGGCGTTTCGTCCGCTCGGCGACCGCGTGCTCGTGAAGCGCGTGGAAGAAGAATCCAAGACCAAGGGCGGGATCATCATCCCCGACACCGCCAAGGAAAAGCCCCAGGAAGGCGAAGTCGTCTCCGTCGGCCCCGGCGCCCGTGACGAAGATGGCAAGTATATCGCCATGGACCTGAAGGCCGGCGACCGTATCCTGTTCGGCAAATGGTCGGGCACCGAAGTAAAGATCGATGGTGATGACCTCATCATCATGAAGGAGTCGGACGTGCTGGGCGTGCTTTCTTAACAGCACTCGACGTTCGACTATCACGATAACAATTTATAGCAGGAGCAGCCTCACATGGCCGCGAAACAAGTACAGTTCTCCACCGAAGCCCGCGAGAAGATGCTGCGGGGCGTCAACGTCCTCGCCAACGCCGTCAAGGTGACCCTGGGGCCCAAGGGCCGCAACGTCATCATCCAGAAGTCCTTCGGCGCCCCGCGCTCGACCAAGGACGGCGTCTCGGTCGCCAAAGAGATCGAGCTAGAGGACGCCTTCGAGAACATGGGCGCCCAGCTGATCCGCGAAGTCGCCTCCAAGACCAATGACAAGGCCGGCGACGGCACCACCACCGCCACCGTCCTGGCCCAGTCCATCGTGCAGGAAGGCCTCAAATCCGTCGCCGCCGGCATGAACCCGATGGATCTGAAGCGCGGCATCGACAAGGCTGTC
>JAHJNW010000012.1 GCA_018820665.1 Alphaproteobacteria bacterium
CCTGAAAGAGGGTGTCGAGATGATCATGCCCGGCGACAACGCCGAGCTGAACGTCGAGCTGATCACCCCGATCGCCATGGACCAGGGCCTGCGCTTCGCCATCCGCGAAGGCGGCCGCACCGTCGGCGCCGGCGTCGTGTCGAAGATCACGGAATAGCAAGAGCGCCAACGCTCGCGACGCGGTCGCTCGCTCCTTGAGCGCGGCCGCTGATCGGGCAAACAACAGAACGGCCCCCGGAGCGATCCGGGGGCCGTTTTCGTCGCTTGACCCCGCCCCCGTCGCAGGGACTGATTGGATTCGCCGAGGCGGCGCTGCTTACCGGAATGTCGAGTTGGACACAGACCGCAGGATCACGAACCCGCTGACCGCCTACGGTCTGGCCGTAGGCGTCTGGCTGATCGCCTTTCTGGTGAGGCTGGGTCTGGATCAACAGTTCCCGCCGGGCTTTCCCTATCTGACCTTCTTTCCGGCCGTGGTGGTGGCGACCTATCTCGCCGGTCTGCGGGCCGGCCTGCTGACCTCGGTCCTGTCCGGGCTGACGGCCTGGTGGTTCTTCATCGGCCCGCCGGGTTTCGAGCTGGACCCGGCGACGGGTCTCGCCCTGGCCTTCTATGGCTTCGTGGTGGCGGTCGATATCTTCTTCATCGACGGCATGCACCGCGAACGCCGCCGGGCCGAGGCGGAAATTGAGCGCAATCGGGAGCTGGCCGAGAGTCGCGATCTGTTGTCGCGAGAGATCCAGCACCGGGTCAGCAACAACCTGCAGGTGGTGTCGGCCATGCTGGCGCTGCAGGCCCAGCACACATCCGACCCCGACGCCCGCCGCGGTCTGCAGGAGGCGCGGGGCCGGACGGCCCTGATCGCCAAGGTCCAGCGCGGCCTGCATGACGTCAACGGACAGGCCCTGCCGTTCGCGGTCTTCGCCCGCGGCCTGCTCGACGACGCTCTCGACGCGGCGGGGCGGACCGATGTCGCGTTGACGGTCACCGGCGGCGAGCGCCCGCTGTCCCGGGACCAGTCCACGCCGGTCAGCCTGGTCATGCTGGAGTGCGTCAACAACGCCCTGGAGCACGGCTTCGCCGATCGAGGCGGCGTCGTCAGGGTGGATTTGTCGACCGCCGGGAACGAGGCGGTGCTGACGGTCACCGATGACGGAGCGGGTCTGTCGCCCGGATTCGATCCCGCCCGGGTCCAATCCCTCGGTCTGCGCATCGTGCACAGCATGGCGCGACAGCTCGGCGGACGGTTCGAAATGACCGGTCTGGATCACGGCGTCCGCAGCCGTCTGATCTTCCCGGCGACCGACCGGGACGCCGCCGCCGCCGTCTGACGGCCGATTCCCGGGGCAGGCGAGGAGGCTTGCGGGAACCGACAAGCAGGAGCCTACGTTCGCAGATCGGACGTTAGGGATTTGTTAATCATGCGGCGCGCGCTTCGGACCGGTCTGTTCATCGGCACCCTGATCGGAATGTCGGCCTGCGCCACGGCGCCACACGACGGAGCCTCGTCGGGGGCCTATGGCTCGGCCGAAATCGGCCGCACGCGCTGATCGCGAAGGAATATCGTGGCGGAGGGGCGAAATCCCCCCTATCATCGATCCTGCGGACGCCGACTGTCGCGCCGCGTCGGTCCCGCTCCTGCTAGATGTTAGCCATCGCCATCGCCGTCGTACTGCTGCTCGTGGTGCTGAACGGCCTGTTCGCCATGACCGAACTCGCGGTCGTGTCCTCCCGCAAATCCAAACTGCAAAGCCGCTCCGAACGCGGTGACCGGGGGGCCCGCAAGGCGCTCAAGCTCGCCGAGGATCCGACCCATTTCCTGTCGGCCGTCCAGGTCGGCATCACCCTGATCGGCATCGCCGCCGGCGCCTATGGCCAGGCGGCCATAGCCGGCGAACTCGACCTGATCCTCGAGGCAGCCTTCCCGGGGCTTACGGCCTATACCGAGGTGTTCTCGACCGTCCTGGTCATCGTCTTCATCACCTATGTGTCGGTGATCGTCGGCGAACTGGTTCCCAAGCGGCTGGCGCTGATCTTCCCCGAATCGATCGCTTCCAAGATGGCGGCCCCGATCTCGACCGTGGCCATCGTGCTGAAGCCGTTCGTGGTGGTGCTGACCGCCTCCACCTCGGCCATCCTCAAGGTCATGGGCGTCAAGGACCGCGACGGCTCGGACGTGACCCAGGAAGAGGTCGAGACGATGATCGCCGAGGGCACGGCCTCCGGTCTGATCGAACCCGAAGAGCAGGAGATGATCGAGGAGATCCTGCGTCTCGGCGACCGGCCCATCCGCGTGGCCATGACGCCGCGCCACGAAGTCTTCTGGATCGCCCTCGACGACACCGAGGAACAGCTGCGTCAGGAAGTCCGCACCTGCCCCTATTCGCGCATCGTCGTGGCGCGCGAGAACGACGTCGATAATCCGCTGGGCGTGGTCCACAAGAAGGACCTGCTGGACAGCCTGCTGGACAATGGCGAGTTCAATGTCGAGCGGCTGGTGCAGACCCCGGCCTTCATTCCGCAGTCGACCTCGGTGCTGAAGGCGTTGGGGATCATGAAGGCCTCGCGGGTGCATATGGCCTTCCTCGTCGACGAATACGGCGCCTTCGAAGGCGTGGTGACGGCGACCGACCTGCTGGAAATGATCGCCGGCAATTTCGACGAAAGCCACGACGAGGACGAGGCTTATATCCGACAGCGTGAAGATGGCAGCTGGCTGGTCGACGGCCAGGCCGACATCGAGGAACTGGCCGACGCCCTGGGCGAGGATTTCGGCGAGGCCGAGGGCTTCCACACCGTCGCCGGCCTGGTCCTGCACCAGCTGTCGCGCGTGCCGGACGAGGGCGAGATCCTGCAGGTCGGACGGTTCGAGGTCGAGATCATCGATATGGACGACCGGCGCATCGACAAGCTGTTGTTCAAACAGGTGGTCAAGCCCGAGGACGAGGCCAGCGCCGTGGCGGCGCACCACGACGATTGACCCTTCCGCCCTTGAAAACCCGCACGGCGTCGGGCATACGCCCCGGTCTGGCGATCACATGCGTCCTTCGGGGCGCGCCGTGATCACTCCAGGAGTTTAGCTCAGCTGGTAGAGCACCGGTCTCCAAAACCGGGGGTCGTGGGTTCGAGTCCCCCAACTCCTGCCATTTCCCCTGTCGCCGCCGGATAGGGCTTCCTATCTGGGGGCGGCAGGATCAATTCTTTGACGGAATAACGATGGCCAAGGCCAAGACCCCGGGGCGCCGCCCCCAGACCGCCCAGCCCGCCATCGCGGGCGCCGCCGTGGCGGCTGACGCGCCGAAGAAGCCGCGGGTCACGATTCCGCAGTTCATCAGCCAGGTCCGCGCCGAAGGGCGCAAGATCGTCTGGCCGAGCCGCAAGGAGACCTGGATCACCTCGGTGATGGTCTTCATCATGGTCACGATCGCCGCCATCTTCTTCTTCCTGGTGGACACCGGACTGGCCTTCGCCTCGCGCAACATCCTGGCTATCGGCCAGTAAGAGACCGCCCATGACCGACGCCGCCCCCGCCGCCAAGCCCGCCAATCCGCGCCACAAGTGGTACATCGTCCACGCCTACTCGAACTTCGAGAAGAAGGTGGCGCAGCACCTTACGGACCAGGCGCGCCAGCAGGGGCTTGAGGACTGTTTCTCGGAAATCCTCGTGCCGACCGAGGACGTCGTCGAGATCCGCCGCGGCCGCAAGGTCAATTCGGAGCGCAAATTCTTCCCCGGCTATGTGCTGGTGAAGATGGAGATGACCGACGAGGCCTATCACCTGGTCAAGAACACGCCGAAGGTCACCGGCTTCCTCGGCGCCGCCGGCGGCACCAAGCCGCTGCCGGTGTCTGAGCGTGAAGTCCAGAACATCATCGGCGCCGTGGAAGAGGGCGTCGAACGTCCGAAGCCCACCATCCGCTTCGACATCGGCGAGACCGTCAAGGTCATCGACGGTCCGTTCGCCAGCTTCGACGGCCAGGTCGAAAGCGTCGACGAGGACAACGCCCGCCTGCGCGTGGCCGTGTCCATCTTCGGCCGCCCGACCCCGGTCGATCTCGAATACAGCCAGGTCGAGAAGAGCACGGACTGACCCCCGGTCATCTCCGAAGTTTTCGCAACGGCGGCTTTCGGGCCGCCGTTTGCTTTTGTCCCCCCTGTTTGCTACACGCGCGCCTCGCTCCGCAGGGGGCGGTGCGGGTTCGCCCGCATAAATCCGTGGGAGGCAGCCATGCCACGACCACGGCTCACCGGTCCTGATTGAGTTCGGGGCCACAGTCAGGAGAGACCAATGGCCAAGAAGATTCTCGGCTACATCAAGCTGCAGGTGCCGGCCGGCAACGCCACGCCGTCGCCCCCGATCGGCCCCGCACTGGGCCAGCGCGGCGTCAACATCATGGGCTTCGTCAAGGAGTTCAACGCGCGCACCGAGAAGGAAGTGAAGGGCACGCCCCTGCCGACGGTGATCACCGTCTATCAGGACAAGAGCTTCACCTTTGTCACCAAGACCCCGCCCGCGACCCACTACATCAAGCAGGCCGCCGGCATCACCTCGGGCTCGAAGATGACGGGCCGCGAAGTGGCGGGCAAGATTTCGCGCAGCCAGCTGCGTGAGATCGCCGAAAAGAAGATGAAGGATCTGAACGCGAACGACCTGGACGCCGCGACCAAGATCATCGAAGGCTCGGCTCGCGCCATGGGCCTCAACGTCGTGGAGGGCTAAGCACATGGCCAAGCAAACCAAGCGCGTCAAAGCCCGGACCGGCGACACCGTCGCCCCGATGGACTTCGCCGAGGCGATCGCCGCCGTCAAAACCAACGCCA
>JAHJNW010000092.1 GCA_018820665.1 Alphaproteobacteria bacterium
CCTGGATCGAGGCGCGGATCCACCACATGGCGTAGGTCGCCAGGCGGAAGCCCTTGTCCGGATCGAATTTCTTGACCGCCTGCATCAGGCCGACATTGCCTTCTGAGATCACCTCGCCGATCGGCAGGGCGTAGCCGCGATAGCCCATGGCGATCTTGGCCACGAGGCGCAGGTGAGAGGTCACGAGGCGGTGCGCGGCCTCGGGGTCCTGGTGCTCGGTCCAGCGCTTGGCGAGCATGAACTCCTCGTCCTTCGCCAGCATCGGAAATTTGCGGATTTCAGTAAGATAACGCGACAGCCCCTGTTCAGGCGACATCACCGCGAGCGATCTGGCTACAGCCATAAGTCTGGTCCCTCCGACCGTCAAAACGAGCGGGCTCTGCGGAGACGGCCACCCGATGTGCGCCGTCGCCTCACCCCTCAACCGGTGAAATAGGGTCGGGTTTCCGTCTTTGTCAGAGGCGGATCGTCACACGAAAGCGTGACCGTTGCCCCGGCGCCACGGCACCGAATGAGCGACTGTATAGCCCGTAGTCAGTCCTTAATCAAGACTTACCTGTTTATCGCGGCAGTATGCGCCCGCGGGCGGCATCCCAGGCCGATGTATCGCCACCGCGTTTTTCTGGATGGACCGCCTGAAGCTCCCGGATGTCATCGACGACATCAGCCGAAAGGCGTTCGCCTGACGACGTCTCGAGGCCTTCGGCGAGCAGATAGGCGGATATGGCCGCGAGATCCTGCACGTCGGGATTGGGCGTCGCCGGCGCGTCCAGACGTCCCCCGGCCCAGCGGATGGCATCGACGACCTGGCTGCGGAAGCGTGGATCGTCCCAGGTCGAAGGCGTGTGTCCGAGGTTGGTGTAGAACAGCCGGCCTTCACCGATCTGACGGACCCAGGTCACCGGCACGGGATAGGGACGGCGCAGGGGGCCGACCCCCATGTCGAGGCTCTGGAGGACGCGAACCCGCCCGGGGGCGAAGCCGGCGTACTGGTAGATCTCTTCCGCATATCCGGTCCCATCAGGCCACATCACCGCCAGCGGGTGCGACGGCTCCAGGTTCGACAAGCCGATCGGCGTGCCCTGCGTCCACGGATGGCCGTCGAAACGTCCGCCGATGAAGGCGGTCCAGGCCGCCTCTCCGCCGGCGAAGTCCAGGGCGGTGTCCGCAGCGCTGTGAATGCCGACAAACCCGCCCCGTCCGCTCTCGATCCAGGCGACGACGGCAGCCCAGGTCTCGCGATCGATGGGCAGGGCCCCGGTGGTGCTGAACACCAGCACGTCGAGATCGGCCAGGCGGGCGGGCGTCAGGTCGCGGGCGTCCTGGCTCAGTTCGACGGTGAAGGCGCCGCTGTTCCGCGCCATTTCCCGAAACGCGAGCTCGGACGGCGCCAGTCCGTTCGCTGGCCGGCGAACCGTCTCGTGCACAAAGCCGACCGACTGGGACAGATAGAAGACGCGCAACGGCGTCTTCTGCCCCGGCGCGCCGGCGCAGGCGGCCAGACACACTAGCGCCAGCAGTCCCGTCAGGAGCCGGGCCATCACGGCCGCCTACAGGCCAAGGATGCCGCGGTAGGTCGGATGGACCACGTCGGCATGTTCCGGATGCTTCTGCAGATAGGCCGAGAAGAAGGGACAGACCGGCAGGATCAGCAGATCCCGGGCGCGGGCGTCGGCGATCACGTGTTTGGCCAGCCGGCTGGCGATGCCTTGGCCCTCCAGCGCCTCTGGCACCAGGGTCTCGGTGATCATCAGGTTCTGACCGGAGAGATTGTAGACGACCACGGCCACCTTGCCGCCGACGGGCAGCTCGTAGCGGTGCTCTTCGGCGTTGTCGCGGATGTCGGCGTCGGCCATCGCGGGTCTCCTGAACGGTGATTGAGAGTCACAGCTCGGCGAGCAAGCGCTCCAGTTTCGCCATATCATCCGGCGGCGCGGTTTCGAAGCGCAGCGCCTCGCCGGTCACCGGATGGACGAAGCCGAGGACGGCGGCGTGCAGCGCCTGCCGCGTCAGACCGGCCTCGGCGATGGCGGCGCGCACGGGCGTCGCCGGGCTGCCCGAGCCATAGACCGGATCGCCGAGGATAGGCGCCCCCTTGGACGCCAGATGCACCCGGATCTGGTGGGTGCGCCCGGTCTGCAGGGTGCAGGCGACCCGGCCGGCCATCGGCGCCGCGCCGGCCTTGGCCGGGCGACCGAAGACCGCCTGCACGACATAGTCGGTGATGGCGTTTCGCCCGCCGCTCTTCAGCACCGCCATCTTCTTCCGGTCCGAGGAGGACCGACCGATCAGCGTCTCGATCCGACCCTTTGCAGGGTCCGGCGCGCCCCGGGTCAGGGCGATGTAGGTGCGTTCGATGTCGTGGGCCGCGAACAGGGCCGAGAGGCCGGCATGGGCCCGGTCGGTCTTGGCCGCCACCATCACGCCCGACGTATCCTTGTCCAGCCGATGCACGATCCCCGGCCGGGCGACTCCGCCGATGCCCGACAGCGACGCCCCGCAGTGGGCCAGCAGGGCGTTCACCAGCGTCCCGGTCTCGCACCCCGGGGCCGGATGGGCGGCCATGCCCGGCGCCTTGTCGATGACGATCAGATCCGCGTCCTCGAACAGCACAGTCAGGGGAATGGCTTCGGGCAGGGGCGTGGCCGACACCACCGGCGGCACGGCGATGGCGTACAGCCCGGGCAGGGCCTTGGCCGAGCCGCCGGACACCGGCGTCCCGTCCCTGCTGACCACCCCCTCCGCCAACAGGGCCTGCAGCCGCGCCCGCGACAAGGTCGGGAAAATGTCCGCCAGCGCCTTGTCCAGCCGCGCGCCGCCGGTCTCGAGACGGGCCTCCAGCACGGTCGCGTCGTCGTCTTCGATCAGGGGTTCGTCGGACACCGGGCGCTCCGCCGCCGGACTGCCGGCGGTGGCTGATCTAGCATGCGATGTGCCCGATGCGACACGTCTCAAGCTTGGCCGTGGCCGGGATTTGAGTCATGGTGAACGCAGGGGCGGGGAGAGGAAACCCATGAGACGTCTGATTATCGCGGCGGCGGCCGGCGGCGCCGCGCTGGCGCTCGGCAGCTGCGCCACCATCAGCGCCGAACAGTGCATGGCCGGCGACTGGTCCGGCCGGGGCTATGCCGACGGCCAGCAGGGCCTGACCCTGAGCCGGTTGGACGACTACGCCGAGGCCTGCGCCGAGCATGGCGTTGCGCCGGACCCCGCCGCCTATGCCGCCGGACGCCGTCAGGGCCTGATGCACTATTGCACGCCCGCCCGAGGCTTCGAAGCCGGGCGCTCGGGTTCGACCTATGCCGGCGTCTGCCCGTCCGACCTCGAGGCGGACTTCCTGCCGGCCTACCGGGATGGTCAGATCGTGCACGAGGTCGAACGGGCCCTGGCCGACGCCCGGAGCCGGGTCGACAGCCTCAGTGATCGCCTTGAGGAGCTGGACGATAAGATCGTCGCCAAACAGGCCGAGGCCCGGAACGAAGACCTGACCGACGAACAGCGCGAACGGGCCCGGAACCGCGTCCAGGAGCTCCGCCGCGAACGCGCCGACACCGAGCGCGACTGGCGTCGGGCCCAGGACGAGGTCGACGACGCCGAGCGCGACGTCCGCGACGTCCGCTGGCGGTTCCGCAGCGAATACGGCGGCTGGTGAGAGAACGGCCGGCGCAATGTGCGCCGGCCCGGGCCGTCAGGCGGCCTTCTTCTCGAGTGTTTTCTCCCATTGGCCCAGCGAGGCCAGGCCGTTCATGCGGGCGCGGTGGTGGAAGGCGGACTGGCAGGCGACGGCGTTCTCGGCCTTGCCCGACCAAGCCCGCTGCGGCTCGGCCTGCAGCGCGCGACCGTAGGAGAAGGTCATCTTCCACGGGAAGCCGCCGATGCGGTTCATGGCGTCCAGGTGGGCCGTAGCCTGTTCGTCGGTCTGGCCGCCGGACAGATAGGCGACGCCCGGCACGGCCGAGGGCACGGTGGCCTTCAGCGCGGCGATGGTGCGTTCGGCGACCTCCTCGACCGTCGCCTGACGGACGCTGCCCTTGCCGGAAATCACCATGTTCGGCTTCAGGATGATGCCTTCCAGCGCCACGCGCTGTTCGTACAGCTCCTGGAACACCGTCTGCAGCACCCAGCGGGTGACCTCGTCGCAGCGCGCGATGTCGTGCGAGCCGTCCATCAGCACTTCCGGCTCGACGATCGGCACGATCTGCTCCTGCTGGCAGATGCGGGCGTAGCGGGCCAGGGCGTGGGCGTTGGACTTGACCGCGCCCCAGGTCGGGACGCCGTCGGCGATGTCGATGACGCCGCGCCATTTGGCGAAGCGGGCGCCGCGCTCGTAGTGGGCGCGCAGGCGTTTGGACAGGCCGTCGAGGCCCTTGGTCACCGTCTCGCCGGGGAAGCCGGCCATCTTGGTCGCGCCCTTGTCGACCTTGATGCCGGGGATCGAGCCGGCCGCCCTGATGATGTCGACCAGCGGCGTGCCGTCCTTGGCGTCCTGGTACAGGGTCTCCTCGAACAGGATCACGCCCGAGATATGCTCGCGCATGGTCTGTTCGGCCCGGAACAGGCATTCGCGATAGTCGCGGCGATTGTCCTCGGTGTTCTCGACCCCGATGGCGTCGAAGCGTTTCTTGATGGTGCCGGTGGACTCGTCGGCCGCCAGAATGCCCTTGCCGGGCGCGACCATCGCCTGGGCCACCGCGTTGAGCGCCGCCAAATCCATCCGTGCCTCCTGAGCGTTTCCGTTTGCGGGTGATCTAACGCCGCCGACGCCGGAAGTCACGCAGTGTTACAGTCTCGCGTCAGCCCGCGCGCAGGGCCTCGACGCCCGGCAGGGGCTTGCCCTCCATCCATTCCAAGAAGGCGCCGCCGGCGGTCGAGACGAAGGTCATGTCGTCCGCCACGCCGGCGTGATGCAGGGCCGCGACGGTGTCGCCGCCGCCCGCGACGGCGACGATCGCGCCCGACTTCGCCAGCTGCGCCGCCGCCTGGGCCGCCTTGACCGTGGCGGCGTCGAACGGCGGGACCTCGAACACGCCCAGCGGCCCGTTCCAGATCAGCGTCCGCGACAGGGCCATGCCCTTGATCAGTTTCTCGACGGTCAGCGGGCCGGCGTCGAGAATCTTCTCGTCATCGCCGATGTCCTCGCGGACCAGCACGGTGCGGGTCTCGACCCCCGGCCGGACCTCCTTCGCCACCACGACATCGATGGGCAGCAGGATTTCGCAGCCCTTGGCCTCCGCCTCGGCGAGGATCTCGCGCGCCGTGTCGGCCATGTCCTTTTCGGCCAGCGAGCCGCCGATATCGACGCCCTGGGCGAACAGGAAGGTGTTGGCCATGCCGCCGCCGATGGCCAGCCGGTCCAGCTGGCCGACGAGGTTCTTCAGCAGGTCCAGCTTGGTCGAGACCTTGGCCCCGCCGACGATGCCCAGCACCGGCTTCTGCGGCTTGCCCAGCGCCGCGTCGAGCGCGTCCAGCTCGCGCCGCATGGACTCGCCCGCATAGGCCGGCAGCAGCCGCGCCAACCCCTCGGTCGAGGCATGGGCCCGGTGGGCCGCCGAGAAGGCGTCATTGACATAGACGTCGCCCAGCTCCGCCAGCTGGGCGGCGAAGGCCGGATCGTTCTTCTCCTCCCCGGCGTGGAAGCGGACGTTCTCCAGCAGCACCACCCCGCCGGCGTCGACGTCGGCGATCATCGCCTTCGCCTCTTCGCCGACGCAGTCGTCCGCGAAGCGCACCGGCGCGCCCAGCAGCCGCTCCAGATCGTCGACCACCGGCCGCAGGCTCATCGCCGGGACCCGCTGCCCCTTGGGCCGGTCGAAATGCGCCAGCAGCACCACCTTGGCCCCGGCGTCGCGCAGCTTTTCGATGGTCGGAATGGCGACCCGCAGCCGGGTGTCCTCGGTCACCTTCCCGCCCTCCATCGGCACGTTGAAGTCCACGCGGACCAGCGCGGTCTTGCCGGCGAGGGCGGGGGCGTCGTCGAGGGTGCGGAAGGTCATGGCGTCTTTGGCTTTTCCATCTCGAACCATGTCGCGCCAGGCAGCTGGGCTAGAGGTTCGTCAATTTCGACAATCTCGTTGAAATAAACCCGGGCGTCCTTGGGCTTGGCAGCGCCGCCGAGGTCGAACATCGGCTCCTGCTTCAACGCAGCAAGCGCCTTCGCCTCAGCCTCCTCCTCAGTCTCGGCCTCGACACATCGGATGACGAAGAACCCGACGAGACCGTCCTGCTGGATAAGGGTCCCCGGAAAGTTCTCACCTTCAATGAGGCACTTAAACCAGGCCATGCGGGCGCTCCCGGGACGCCTAGATAAACTTCGCCATCACCAGCGCCGTGTCCGCCATCCGCGTCGCGAAGCCCCATTCGTTGTCGTACCAGCTCAGCACCCGGGCCAGCTTGCCGTCGACCACCTGGGTCTGCGGCAGGGCGGCGGTCGAGGAGGCGGCGATGTGGTTGAGGTCGCTCGACACCAGCGCCTCGTCGGTCGTGAACAGCACCCCCTTCATCGGACCGTCGGCGGCGGCCTGCAGGGCGGCGTTGATCTCGTCCACGGTGATGTCGCGGCCGGCCACGACCTTGAGGTCGACGACCGAGACGTTCGGCGTCGGCACCCGGATCGACGAGCCGTCCAGCTTGCCCTTCAGCGCCGGCAGCACCAGACCCAGCGCCTTGGCGGCGCCGGTCGAGGTCGGGATCATCGACAGGGCGGCGGCGCGGCCCCGGTACAGATCCTTGTGCATCGTATCCAGCGTCGGCTGGTCGCCGGTGTAGCTGTGGATCGTC
>JAHJNW010000093.1 GCA_018820665.1 Alphaproteobacteria bacterium
CGAAGTCCGACTTCTGGAACGGTTCGATCTTCGCGAGCGCCGTGCGGCGACCGGCCTCGTCGTCGGCGAGGATCATCTCGCGCACGGCGGCAATGCGGGCGTCGTCGAAGAACATGTGCTCGGTGCGGCACAGGCCGATGCCTTCAGCGCCGAAGCCGCGCGCCGTCTTCGCATCCAGCGGCGTCTCGGCGTTGGCGCGGACGCGCAGGCGGCGGACCTTGTCCGCCCAGGCCATCAGGGTCTGGAAATCGCCGGTCAGCTCGGGCTCGATCATGGCCACGGCGCCGTCCAGCACCTCGCCCTTCGAACCGTCGATGGTGATGATCTCGCCGGCCTTGAAGACGCGGCCGCGGGCGGTGAAGGTCCCGGCCTTTTCGTCGATATGGATCTCGCCGGCGCCGGAGACGCAGGGCCGCCCCATACCGCGGGCGACCACGGCCGCGTGGCTGGTCATGCCGCCGCGGGCGGTGACGATGCCGCGGGCGGCGTGCATGCCGTGGATGTCCTCGGGCGAGGTCTCCTCGCGCACGAGGATGACGGCGTCGCCCAGCTGGGACAGACGCTCGGCCTCGTCGGCATCGAACACCACCTTGCCGGTGGCGGCGCCCGGCGAGGCGGGAAGACCGGCGGCGACGACCTTGCGCTCGGCGTTCGGGTCGAGGGTCGGGTGGAGCAGCTGATCCAGCGCCGCGGGCTCGACGCGGCCAATAGCCTCCTCCTGCGAGATCACGCCTTCGGCGGCGAGATCGACCGCGACCTTCAGCGCCGCCTTGGCCGTGCGCTTGCCGTTGCGGGTCTGCAGCATCCAGAGCCGGCCCTGTTCGACCGTGAACTCGATGTCCTGCATGTCGCGATAGTGGGTTTCGAGCTTGCCGACGACGTCGACGAACTCGGCGAAGACCACGGGCATGGCCTCCTCCATCGAGGGGGCGGTCTCGCTCATCTCCTCGCGGCCCGCCTGCGTGAGTGACTGGGGCGTGCGGATGCCGGCGACGACGTCCTCGCCCTGGGCGTTGATCAGGAACTCGCCATACAGCCTGGCCTCGCCGGTCGACGGGTTGCGGGTGAAGGCGACGCCCGTGGCCGAGGTGTCGCCCATATTGCCGAAGACCATGGACTGGACGTTCACCGCCGTGCCCCAGCTCTCGGGGATGTCGTGCATGCGGCGATAGAATTTCGCCCTGTCGTTCATCCAGCTGGCGAACACGGCCGAGACCGCGCCCCACAGCTGGTCCTTGGGGTCCTGCGGGAAGGGCCGGCCCAGGCGGTCCTCGACCACCTGCTTGTATTCGGCGACCACCTTCTCCCAGTCGGACGCCGACAGGTCGGTGTCGATGGTGACGCCGAGCCGGTCCTTGTGATCATCGAGCACCTCTTCGAAGTCGTCGTGCGACAGGCCCAGCACGACGTTGGAATACATGGTGATGAAGCGGCGGTAGCTGTCGAAGGCGAAGCGGCGGTCGCCGCTGAGGGCGGCGAGACCTTCGACCGTCTCGTCGTTGAGACCGAGGTTGAGGACCGTATCCATCATCCCCGGCATCGACGCCCGGGCGCCCGAGCGGACCGAGACCAGCAGCGGGTTCTTCGCGTCACCGAAGGTCTTGCCGACGACCGCCTCGACGGTCTTCAGACCGACGGCGACCTGTTCGGCCAGGTCGGCCGGATAGCTCTGGCCATTGGTGAAATAGTGGACGCAGGCCTCGGTGGTGATGGTGAAGCCCGGCGGCACCGGCAGGCCCAGCGACGACATCTCGGCGAGGTTCGCCCCCTTGCCGCCGAGAAGGTTCTTCATCGACGCATCGCCATCGGCGGAACCGCCGCCGAAGCCGTACACCCACTGAGTCATTTACCAGCCCCTGAGCCGTGATCGATCGCGGCGGACTCGCTCCGCACGCGGTGCATGGCCCCGCTTAGCGCGCGAGGCGCGGCAAGGCGAGGCTGAGCGTAACAAAACGTGAGCGACCGCGACGGTTCCGCCGTCGCGGCGAAACCCTGTCGCCCAAAAATCGCGAAACCCTGCCATCCCGACACTTCCGTTCCCTGCCCCATCGCCCTGTTCAAAGGTCCCGACGCCGCCCGGAGGGCCCTGCGGCCACCGGCGACGGCCTTCGCCTCCCGTGCGGACATAGAAGCACGGGCCTGCGTCAGTATCGGACGCAATAGTCCCGTATGGCGCGCGCCGCCCGGCTGCAACGGGTGCGGGATGGCAGGCAATGACCGGGTTTGGCCGGGATGACAGGGTATCGGATGGCAGGGGGGAGGACCGTCTCAGATGGGGCGCGGCGCGGTCATCCCGCGAACGATCGGAGCGTCCCTGTCGCCCCGTTCCTCGCCGACCGGCGCCGGCGGGGCCAGATCGGCGTCGGGCGAGAGGAAGGAGCGGCGCGACGACGCGACAGGACGACTGGCCAGCAGGTGGACGAAGCCGGCGAAATCCTCGATCTGTTCATTGTAGAAGGCCGACTTCTCGACCGGACCCATGTGGCCGGCGTCCTCGACCCGGACCAGCCGGCCCTGCGGCAGGGCGGCGGCGATGACCTCGCCGGCGTGGTCCTTCGTGATCAGGTCGCGGCCGCCGGCGAAGATGAGGGCCGGCACGTCGATCAGGGGCAGATCGTCGGTGATCGACCAATGCAGCATGGCGAGGTTGCCGCGCGCCTGGACCGCCGGCGAGCTTTTGGTGATCAGCAGGGCCGTGCGGTCCAGCTGTTCGCGCGTCGGTCGGGAGCCGAAGCCGGCGATGCGGGTCGCCAGATGGGTCGAACCGCTCAGCCACGACTGCCAGTTCACCAGCCAGATCAGCGGCGAGAGGACCGTCGAGACATGGGACAGCGCTTCAATGACCGGCTGCATCGGCCGGAGCACCCGGGAGAAGACCATCGTCTCCAGCGGATTGGCGTGGGTGGTGTTCTCCAGCACGATGGCGGCCACCCGGGTGTTCAGCAGTTCGGGATGGCGGGCGCAGAAGGTCTGCACCGTCATGCCGCCGATGCTGTGGCCGACGAGGATCAGCGGGCGGTCCTCGGGCAGGCCGTCGATGACGGCGTGCAGATCCTCGGCGAACCCCTCGATCGAATAGCCCGCGGGCGGGCGTCCCGAATGGCCGAGCCCGGGCAGGTCCCAGAAGACGAGGCCGAAGCGTCCGCCCAGCTCGGCCCTCGCCTCGGCCCATATGCGGGACGAAAGGGCCCAGCCATGGGTGAACAGCAGGATCGGTCCCTCGGCGGCGCCTTCCAGCTCGACGTTGAGGACGGCGCCGTCGGCGCCGGGGACTTCGCGCCCCTCCACGTCGCGGGTCGGCGGGGCGGCTCCGCTGCGGCCCAGCAGCATCAGGACCGGGAAGCGGCCCAGCAGGCTGAAGGCCAGCAGGCCGGCGCCCCACCACAGGGGGGCAGCCGAAGGTTCGTCGAGACCCAGGGTCCCGGCGACATGCGAGGCGTCGTACCAGCGCCACAGCAGCCAGCCGGCCACGCCGAGAATGGCCAGCGACACCAGGGAGAAGAGCCGCTGGAGAAGAACGAGCAGGATCATGGGGAGACTTTCGGGGAGGAGCCTGCCCAACACAGGCCGACCCCTGTTCGTTCCGAAAGCGCGGCAAGCTAACCCGCCCTTAACCGCGATGATTCACCACTCGCTGTTCAAGCTGTACGGGGCCGAGTGGATATGTCCGGGTTAAAGACCGACGTCGTTCTGAGGGGCGACTGCATCGAGGTGCTGAAAGGCCTGCCCGACGCCAGCGTCGACATGGTCTTCGCCGACCCGCCCTATAATCTGCAACTGGGCGGCGACCTGCTGCGGCCCGACAACAGCCTG
Source organism: Alphaproteobacteria bacterium (assembly GCA_018820665.1). Classification (GTDB taxonomy): domain Bacteria; phylum Pseudomonadota; class Alphaproteobacteria; order Caulobacterales; family Caulobacteraceae; genus Brevundimonas. The sequence goes on from JAHJNW010000093.1 coordinate 3,814, forward strand.
GTCGATGCGGTCGACGACGACTGGGACAAGTTCGACAGCTTCGCCACCTATGACGCCTTCACCCGCACCTGGCTGACCGAATGCCGCCGGGTGCTGAAGCCGGAAGGCTCGATCTGGGTGATCGGCAGCTATCACAATGTCTTCCGCCTCGGCTCGGCGATCCAGGACTTGGGCTTCTGGGTGCTGAACGACATCATCTGGCGCAAGACCAACCCGATGCCGAACTTCAAGGGCACGCGCTTCACCAACGCCCATGAGACGCTGATCTGGGCCGCCCGCAGCCGCGAGCAGAAGCGCTACACCTTCAACTACGACGCGCTGAAGGCCTTCAACGAAGACACCCAGATGCGCTCGGACTGGACCTTCGCCCTGTGCACCGGCGAGGAGCGGATCAAGGACGCCGACGGAAAGAAGGCGCATCCGACCCAGAAGCCCGAGGCCCTGCTGCACCGGGTGCTGCTGGCCGCCACCCGGCCCGGCGACGTGGTGCTGGACCCCTTCTTCGGCACGGGCACGACCGGGGCGGCGGCCAAGCGGCTGGGGCGGCATTTCATCGGCATCGAGCGCGACGAGGGCTATGCCAAGGTGGCCGAGAAGCGGATCAAGGCGGTGATCCCGGCGGCGCCGGAAGACCTGGCCGTGATGGGCTCCAAGCGGGCCGAGCCCAAGGTGCCGTTCGGAGCCCTGGTCGAGGCGGGCCTGCTGTCGCCGGGCGACAAGCTGTACTGCCCCAAGGGGGACCGCGAGGCGCGGGTGCGGGCCGACGGCTCGCTGGTCTCGGGGACGCTAAGCGGGTCCATTCACAAGATGGGGGCGCTGTTCGAGAACGCCCCGGCCTGCAACGGCTGGACCTACTGGCGCTTCAAATCGGATCAGGGCCTCAAGTTGATCGACACGCTGCGGGCCGAGGTCCGCGCCGGAATGCAATAGCGGTCAGTCCGACAGGCCGCGCTCCAGCGCCTTGCGGAAGACGGTGGGCAGGGAGGCCAAAGCCTCCTCCACCGGCGTCCAGACGAGGGGGCCGCTCCCCTCCCCCGCCCGCATTTCCCCCGCCCGGACCTCGAGCGTCAGGGCGAAATGGGTGAAGACGTGCGCGACGGCGCCGGCCTCGCGCCACGCCGCCGGCGAGGGCGGAGGCGTCTCGACGGGATCGACGGACCAGTCCGAGGTCGGCAGGCCGAGCATGCCGCCGAGCAGCCCCTTCTGCGGCCGCTGGACGAGGGCCACCCGGCCGACCCCGTCGCGCAGCACCCAGGCCACACCCCGACGATGGGGACGGTCGGCCTTCTTCGTCTTCAACGGGAAGCGTTCGGGCGCGCCGGACCGGAAGGCGGCGCACCACGAGGTCAGGGGGCAACGCTCGCACAGCGGCCGGCCAGGCCGGCAGACGGTGGCGCCGAGGTCCATCAGAGCCTGGGCCCAGTCGCCGGGGCGGTCGTCCGCGACCAGGGTCGCCGCCCGCCGCCTGAGCTCCGGCTTCGCCGCCGGCAGCGGGGTCCCGACGGCGAACAGCCGGGCCATGACCCGCTCGACATTGCCGTCGACGACATTGGCCGGGCGGTCGAAGGCGATGGCGGCGACCGCGGCGGCCGTATAGGCGCCGACGCCGGGCAGGGCCAGCAGGCCGGCCTCGGTGTCGGGGAAGACGCCGCCGTGCTGGCCGGCGACGGCGCGGGCGCAGGCCAGCAGGTTGCGGGCGCGGGCGTAGTAGCCAAGCCCCGCCCAAGCGGCCATGACCTCGGCGTCCGGCGCGGCGGCGAGGTCGGACACGGTCGGCCAGCGCGCGGTGAAGGCGAGAAAATAGGGCGTGGCGTGCGGCGTGGTGGTCTGCTGCAACATCACCTCGGACAGCCAGACGCGGTAGGGGTCGGGGCGATCCTGGCCCGGCGCCGGGCGCCAGACCAGGGCGCGGCGGTTGGCGTCGTACCAGTCCAGCAGCGCGGTCCGCACGGCGGACGGCGCGATGACGGGCGCGGGGACTTGAACCGGGACGGGGGGCATTCCCCGCGCTATAAACCGGAAATGGCCCGCATGCTGCCCACCGACGCCGAGGTCCGCGAAATCCTGTCGCGACGGCGCACGCGTCCGGCGCCGCGGCCGGCGCCCAGGGCCGGGCGGGCGTTGCAGGGGCTGATCAAGGAGCTGGACGCCAAGTTCGGGCGCGGCGCCTCGGCGCTGGAGCCGCGCTGGACCGAGATCGTCGGCGAGCGGCTGGCCCGGGTGACGCGGCCGCAGAAGCTGACCAAGGGACGCGCCGGCGCCGGCGGGACGCTGGAGCTGCGCGTGGCGGGTCCGGCCGCCCTGCTGGTGCAGCACCAGTCGGAGGACATCCTGCAGCGGGTCAATCTGTTCCTCGGTCCGGGCAGCGTCGAGAAGCTGAGGATCGCCCAGGGGCCGGTCAAGCCGCCGGCCGGCCTGGCCCCGCCGGTCCGGGCCCGCGCCACGCCGCGCCCGCTGCCCGCGCATCAGGAGGCCGAGCTCAAGGCCTCGCTCGCCGACGCCCCCGATCCGCTGAAAGGCCCGCTGGAGCGGCTGGGACGCGCCGTGCTGGGCGATCCAGACAAAGGGCGCGACCGCGCGGGCGGCTAGGCGGCCGATTTGCGGCGGCTACGGTCCGCGGACGGCGGTTTCGGCCATTGACTTATTTCGATGATTAGCTAAATGTCGACACATCAGCGGCGAGCGCTGGCTTCGCCGTCTTCACCCCCCGATCCCCGACCCCCACCTTCCGGACGGCCGCTTCCGCGCGCCCGACGGCTCCCCCTCGCCTGCCGATCACCCGCCCCAAGGGACTCCCATGAAACTGAACGCCCGTCTGAACATCCTGCGCGCCGGCCTGTTCGCCCTCGCCTTTATCGCCGCACCGGCCATGGCGCAGGATGGGCCCGCCGTTCCGCCCGCCGATGGTCAGGGACCGGCGCTCTGGATCGTACGCGACGCGGATTCGACCCTCTATCTGTTCGGCACCATGCACCTGCTGCGCCCGACCACCGGCTGGAGGACGGAACGGGTCGACCGCGCCTTCGCCAGCGCTTCCCGCCTGATTGTCGAGGTCGACGGCCCGAGGGACCCGGCGGCCCTCCTGCCGATCATCCGCGAGTACGGCCTCTCGCCGGACCGGCCGCTGTCCAGCCTGCTGACCGGCGCGGAGATCGCGGCCCTGGACGCCGCGGCCGGGGCGGTGGGCTCCAGCGCCGCCGGCATGGATGCGATGCGGCCCTGGCTGGCCGGCGTCTCGGTCCAGAGCGCCTCGATCATACGCGCGGGCTATGAAGTCGAGTCCGGGGTCGAGCCGATCCTGACGGCGCGGGCCCGGGCGGCGGGCATGACCGTCAGCGGCTTCGAGACGCCCGCCGAGCAGATCCGCATGCTGTCCGGCTTCCCGGAGGCGGGCCAGCTGGCCTTCTTGCGCCGCGCCCTGTCCAGCTTCGACACTGCCCGGACCGACGTCGACGCGCTGGTCGAGGCGTGGGCGGCCGGCGACATCGAGGCCGTCCGGGCCGTCGCGGTCGATCCGTTGCGCGCCACGCCGCTGCTCTACGAGGCCCTGCTGGTGCGGCGGAACACCGGCTGGGCCGACCAGATCGAGACTATGCTGGAGGGCTCGGGCGTCGCCTTCATCGCCGTCGGCGTCATGCATCTGGCCGGCGACGAGAGCGTGCAGGAGCTTCTTCGGGCGCGCGGCGTGGAGGTCGTGGTCGCGCCCTGACGCGACGGGCGGACGGCGGGCGCAGCGACGCCCGCTGGCGCCGCCGCCCTTCTTTGGCTAGACCGGCTGTTCAGCGATAGACTGGCGAGACCCGGTCTGTCTTCCGGTTCCAGGCGCGCGCATTTCCGGGGGAATCGCGCGATGCTTCCATCCCCGAGCCAATGAGGACGACTCCATGAGCGCCACGACCCGATACGCCGCGATGAGCCGCCGCGCGGCGATGACCGCCGCGGCCCTGACCGCCATGGTCGCCCTGGCCGGGTGCAACAGCGGCGGAGCCGGCGGCGCCGCCGCGGGCGACATGGCGATGGGCGCGTCCGAGGGGGCCAAGGTCACCGTGGTCGAATACGCCTCGGTCACCTGCCACGTCTGCGCCGCCTGGCAGGCCGAGAACTGGGAGGGCTTCAAGACCCGCTACGTCGACACCGACAAGGTGCGCTACGTGTTCCGCGAGATTCCGACGCCGCCGACCGAGGTCGCCATCGCCGGCTTCCTGATCGCCCGCTGCGCCGGAGAGGACAAATATTTCGACGTCGTCCATGAACTGCTGGCCAGCCAGGCGGAGATGCAGGGCGATCCCCGCGCCACCCTGTTCCGGGTCGGCAACGGCGCCGGCCTGAGCAACGAACGCATCCAGCAGTGCATCACCGACGAGGCCGCGATCGCCGCCGCCGATGAGCGCGCCAAGGCCGGCTTCGCCGCCGGCGTGGACGGCACGCCGACCTTCTTCGTCAATGACGTCAAGGTGATCACCCCGGGTTCGCAGTCGGGCACCAGCCTGGAAGACCTGTCCAAGGCGATCGACGCCGAATTGGCCAAGGGCTGATCCGCCGATGACGCGGCTTTCGCGACTGCTGCTGACCATGGTGGTCGCGATCGCCGCGCCGTCGATGGCGCTGGCCCAGACGGTCGAACCGATCCGGGACGGCGACCGGACGATGGGGTCAGCCGAAGCGCCGGTGACCCTGACGGTCTATCTGTCGACCACCTGCGATCACTGCGCCCACTGGCACACGCAGGACTTTCCGGCCTTCAAGGCGCGGTTCGTCGATACGGGCCAGGTCCGGGTGGCGTTCCGCGACCTGCCGACCCGGCCCCAGTCGGTCGCTATCGCCGGAGTCGTGATGGCCCGCTGCGCCCCGGAAGAGCGCTACGACGCGGTGCTGGACTCCCTGTTCCGCGGGCAGGGGCTGCTGGCCGAACCGACCCAGGCGGCGGTCACGACATGGCTGGCCACGGCGGGTCAGGCGGGCGGGCTGACGCCCGACCAGATGAACGCCTGCTTCTCGAACCAAGCCTCGTTCGCCGAGGTCGAGGCGCGCGCCGCCCAGTCGTTCGCCGATGGGGTCAGCGGCACCCCGGCCTTCATGATCAACGGCGAGCTGGTGCCCCCGGGCAGCCTCGCCGCATGGGATGCCGACGCCTTCGAACCCCTGATCCAGCCGCTGCTCGACGGCCGGTGATCCGCTAGCAGGATGCAGTTCCAGCGCCTCCGGCTCGTCGGTTTCAAGTCCTTCGTCGACCCCGCCGAGGTGCATATCGAGCCGGGCCTGACCGGCGTGGTCGGCCCCAACGGCTGCGGCAAGTCCAATGTGCTGGAGAGTCTGCGCTGGGTCATGGGGGCCAATTCTGCCAAGGCCATGCGCGGCCAGGGCATGGACGATGTCATCTTCGCCGGCGCCGCCAACCGCCCGCCGCGCAGCCATGCCGAAGTCTCGCTGACCATCGACAACGCCCGGCGCCGGGCGCCCCAGCCCTTCACAGACAGCCCCGTGCTGGAGGTGTCGCGCCGCATCGACCGGGGCCAGGGCTCGACCTATCGCATCAACGGCAAGGAGGTGCGGGCCCGCGACGTGCAGCTGCTGTTCGCCGACGCCTCGACCGGCGCGAACTCCCCGGCCCTCGTCCGTCAGGGCCAGATCAGCGAACTGATCGCCGCCAAGCCGCAGAACCGCCGCCGCATCCTCGAGGAGGCCGGCGGGGTCGCCGGCCTGCACACGCGGCGGCACGAGGCCGAGCTGCGGCTCAAGGCGGCCGAGAGCAATCTGGAGCGGCTGGACGACATCGGCCGCGAGCTGGAGACGACCCTGACCCGACTGAAGCGCGAGGCGCGCCAGGCGGAGAAGTACAAGAAGATTTCGGCCGAGATTCGCGCCCTGCAGGCGGCCCTGCTGTTCGTGCGCTGGAACGACGCCCGGCTGGCGGCGGAGGCGGCGGCGAATGAGCTGGCCGAGGCCGACCGGGTGGTGCTGGAGGCGACGACCGCCTCTGGCCGGGCGCAGACCGCGTCGCTGAACGCCCAGGAGGCGCTGAAGCCGGCGCGCGAGGAGGATGCCGTGGCCGGGGCGCTGCTGCACCGGGCCTCGCTGGAGCGCGACCGGCTGGATATGGCCGAGCAGGCGGCGCGGGCCGAGGTCGAGCGGCTGACCGACGAGGCCGCACGCATCGCCGCCGACATCGAACGCGAAACGGCCATGGCCGGGGACGCGGGAGAGGAGCTGGCACGGCTGGGCGCGGCGCTGGAGGCCTTGCAGGCCGAAATGGCTGCAGCCCCCGCGCGAGGCCCGGAGCTGGAGGCGGCGCTGGCCGCCGCCGAGGATGCGCGCAAGGCCGCCGACGCCGAGGTCGAACGGGTCGCCGGGGCGGTCGCCGCTGTGGAAGCCCGGGTCTCGGCCGAAAATGCGCGCAAGCGCGACGCCGAGGCGCGGGTGGCGCGGGCCGAGGCGCAGCTGACGTCAGCGCAGCGCGAGCGCGAGGCCCTGGGGCCGCTGGAGACGCCGGAGATCGGGGCGGCGAAGACGACACTGGAGCAGGCGCAGGCTGAACTCGCAGCGGCGCGGGCGGCCGTCGAAGCGGCGGAAGCCGATCGCGGCGACCGCGCCCGGGTCGAGCAGGAGGCGCGCACGGCGGCCCGGGCGGCGGAAGACCGGCTGGGGCGGCTGCAGACCGAGGCGCGCGGACTCGCCCAGCTGCTGGTGCAGGGCAAACGCGAGCACGCTCCAGCGCTGGACAGCGTCAAGGCCGACAAGGGCTATGAGGCGGCGCTGGCCGCGGCGCTGGGCGACGACCTGGACGCGGCGCTCGACCGCAAGGCGGCCGCGTACTGGGCCGGGGCCGAGGTCCCCTCCCCGGTCTGGCCCTCCGGCGTGGCGCCGCTGGCCGACCATGTTTCCGCACCGGACCAGTTGAAGGCTCGCCTCGCGCTGTGCGGGGTGGCGGCGGCGAGCGAGATCGAGCGGCTGGCGCAGTCCCTGCCGGTGGGCGGCCGGCTGGTGACGCGCGAGGGCGACCTGTGGCGCTGGGACGGCTTCGTGCAGCGCGCCGAGGCGCCGCGCCCGGCGGCCGTGCGGCTGGGGCAGCGGACCCGGCTGTCGGAGCTGGAGGCGGAGATCGACGCGGGCAAGCCGGCGCTGGAGACGGCCCAGGCCGCGCTCAAGGCGGCGACCGAGGCCTTCCGCGCCGCCGAGGAGACGGTGAAGACGGCCCGCGCCGCGCCCTTCGCCCTCGACAAGACCGTGGCCGCCGCCCGCGACCGGGTCGAGGCGCTGGGCCGCGAACAGGCGCGCAAGGAGGCCCGGGCCCAGGCGCTGGACGAGACGCTGGCCCGGCTGGCGACCGAGGTCGAGGCGGCCGCGGCAGCGCTGGCCGAGGCGCAGGGGACCGAGGCCCCGTCCGAGACGCTGGACGGGCTGCGGTCCGAGCTGACGGCGGCGCGGGCGGGGGCG
>JAHJNW010000094.1 GCA_018820665.1 Alphaproteobacteria bacterium
CGCTCGCGCAGTGGTGGCTGGGATTCAGCTTCAAGATTGCGGCGCTGACATCCGGGCGACTGCCGCAGGTAGATGTGGCGCTCGTGGAGGGCTACGCGATGGCCGCGCAGGGAAGCGCTGTAACCTCGCAGGCGGAGGTGGGAGGTCTGGCGAGGGCGTGTCTGGCGCAGCGGGGGACGCGGCGTCGGGGCCTTTTCGGGCGGACGCGGGGTCGGCACGGGCGCGGGCTCGGGCGTCGGCGGCGGCGGCTCGACCGCCTCGAGCGGCGGGGCGGCGGCGTTGTCGGCGGCCGGCTCTTCCGAGGGCGCGTCGGCGGGGCCGGCGAGGACGATGTCCTCGGACAGGATCGAGACCGGGATGGTGGTCAGGACCTCGCGCTCGGGCCGCTCGCCGCCCAGCGACAGGGCGAGCAGCACGGCGCCGATGATCGCCGCGTGGACGACCACCGATCCGATCAGGCCCGTGCCGGGACGCTCCAAGGCCTCAGCCCTCCTCGCCCGGCCCGGCGGCGGTGTCGGTGATCAGGTTCAGCTTGGTGTAGCCGGCGGCCGACAGCCGGGCCATGACCCGGGCCACGGCCTGATAGGGGGCCCGGCCGTCGCCGCGCACCGAGACCGGATTGTCGCGCGCCTCGGGACCGCCGGCCTCGGCGACACGGGTCAGCAGGTCGTCCCAGGCGACGGCGCTCTCGCCGACGAACATCTCGCCGTCCTGGCCGATGGTGACGACCACCGGCTCATTGACCGAACTCATGGCGCTGGCCTCGGTCTTCGGCAGTTCGACCGGCACGGCCACGTTCAGCAGCGGGGCCGAGATCATGAAGATGATCAGCAGCACCAGCATGACGTCGACCAGAGGGGTGACGTTGATCTCGCTCAGGGGCCGTTTGCGGGCCCGTCTGCGGCCGCGGACGTGTCCGCCGGCGCCGCCGCCTCCGCCCATCGCCATGCTCAGATCCCCCGACGGGCGTAGTCGGCCGCGGGCGCCGGCGGCGGGCTGGCCGGGGCGCCGAGGCGACGGGCGACGGCGGCCTGGAGGTCGTCGGCGAAGCTCTCCAGCCGGCCGGTGAACTTGCCGGCGTCGATCGAAAAGGCGTTGTAGGCCATGTAGGCGGGGATGGCGGCGGCGAGGCCGAGGGCGGTGGCGAACAGGGCCTCGGAGATGGCCGGGGCCACGGTGGCCAGGTTGGTGTTGCCCGAGGCGGCGATGGCCCCGAAGGCGTTCATGATGCCCCAGACCGTGCCGAACAGGCCGATGAAGGGCGAGGAGGTGGCGACCACCGACAGCACGCCGAGGCCGTTCTCGACGCGCTGGCTCTCGCGGGCGATCAGGCTGTCCAGCGCCCGGTCGGTGCGGGCCATCAGCATATTGCCCTGGCTCTCGGTCAAGGGGCCGCGGGTGCGCGCCTCGCGCCAGTCGGCGAGGGTGATGACCAGCATGCGCGGCAGGGGATGGGCGGGCTCGGGACCGGCCTGGGCGGCGATGTCCTCGAGCGAGCGGCCCGAGCCGACGGCCTGCTCGAACGCCGTGGCCTGACGGTTCAGGGCGGCGAGGCGGAGGGCCTTGTCGATGATCACGGCCCAGGACCACAGCGAGGCCACCACCAGGCCGATCATGATCGCCTTGACGACGGGATCGGCCTCCATGAACAGGGCCACAGGGTTCAGCATCGTCGATGCGTCGGCGGCGATGGTCATTCGGTCGTCCTCTTTCGTCCGGCCGTCCCTGTGCACCGGACCGGCGTGGCGGATGTGTGGCGATTTCAGCCGGGTCTAGCGGGCTGTTGCCGCTTCGTCACCCGACGACGTCTGACAGGTGTGTGAATGGTCAAGCTTCAGGCGCGAGCCAGGGCGTGACCTTTTCGATCAGCGCCTTCGGCGGACGGCGCGGGCGGCCGTCGAGGTGGATGCAGACGACCACGACCTCGGCGCGGCACAGGTCGTCGTCGCCGCGCGAGATGATCTGCGAGATATGCAGGCGCGGCCCCTTCACCCGGTCGTAGAAGGTGCGCACGACCAGTTCCTCGTCGATGCGGGCGGGCTTGAGGAAGGTCAGGGCCAGGGTCGAGACGACGAAGGCCATCGGCTGGTCGCCGTCCAGCAGCTCGGCATGGCCGATGCCCATGAGCCGCAGGCAGTCGGAGCGGCCGCGTTCGAGATAACGGACGTAGTTGCCGTGATAGACCAGGCCGGTGAAGTCGGTGTCCTCGTAGTAGACGCGGACCGGCAGGCGGTGCTCGCGGCCCTCGAAGCGGCCGGCGGTGGGGCGGTCGGTCATCGGCGGCCCCCTCCCCCCGCTCTCGTCGGCCGGGTCAGGAAGCCGGGGCAGACGTCGCGCAGCATTTCGTCGAACTCGGCCTTCAGCGGATCGGTCTCCAGCAGGATGCGGTTGGGGCGGGAGATAAAGATGACCGGATCGCCGCCGTTCGAGACATAGCCGCAGACGGCGCGGCGATGGCCGGTCTCGGTATAGCGGACCACGGCGCCCGGGCCGATGTGCTCGCGCAACTGGTCGCGGGCGCGCTCCTCGGCCGAGGGCTCGCCGCCGCCGAGGCCGTCGCGCGTGACCAGCCAGAACAGCAGGACGCCGAGGATCAGCACCGCGCCGCCCAGCAGCGCGATCAATCGTTCGGTCCTGATCCTGCGTGTGGTCATCGGGCCTCCGTTCGGAGGCGAAGCATGACGGGGTTCGCGGGCGGGGTGAAGGGGGCGGGGCTACTTGCCGCCGAACAGGCCGCCCTGCTCCGGGGCGCGGGGCGGTTCGGTCAGGCCGAGGTGGGCGTAGGCGCGGGCGCAGGCCATGCGGCCGCGCGGGGTGCGCTGGATGAAGCCCTGCTGCAGCAGATAGGGCTCGATCACGTCCTCGACGGCGTCGCGGGCCTCGGCGATGGCGGCGGCGAGGGTGTCCATGCCGACGGGGCCGCCGCCGTAGTTCTCGATCAGGGCCTTGAGGAAGCGGCGGTCGTTGGCGTCGAGCCCGGCCTCGTCGATCTCGAGCCGGGCGAGGGCGCGGGCGGCGGCGAGGCGGTCGATCGAGGTGGCGCCGTCGGCGCTGGCGAAGTCGCGCACCCGGCGCAGCAGGCGGCCGGCGACGCGCGGGGTGCCGCGCGAGCGGGAGGCGATCTCGCGGGCGCCGTCCTCGGCGATCGGCGCGCCCATCTTGCGGGCCGCGCCCATGATCACCTTCACCAGCTCTTCGGGGGTGTAGAACTCAAGCCGCAGCGGGATGCCGAACCGGTCGCGCAGGGGCGTGGCCAGCAGGCCGGCGCGAGTGGTGGCGCCGACGAGGGTGAAGGGGGCCAGGTCGATGCGCACCGACCGGGCCGAGGGGCCCTCGCCGATGATCAGGTCGAGGACGTGGTCCTCCATGGCCGGATAGAGGATCTCCTCGACGGCCGGGGCGAGGCGGTGGATCTCGTCGATGAACAGGACGTCGCGCGGTTCGAGATTGGTCAGGATGGCGGCGAGGTCGCCGGCCTTGGCGAGGATCGGGCCTGAGGTGGCGCGGAAGCCGACGCCGAGCTCGCGCGAGACGATCTGGGCCAGGGTGGTCTTGCCGAGGCCGGGGGGGCCAAACAGCAGGACGTGGTCGAGCGCCTCGTTGCGGGCGCGGGCGGCGTCGATGAAGACCTTGAGATTGCCCTTGGCCTGCTCCTGGCCGACGAATTCGGACAGGGTCTGGGGCCGCAGGGCGCGGTCGTAGGTTTCGCCGGGGGCGGGATCGGGGGAGACGATGCGGTCGTCGGTCATCGGTCGCACCAGGGGCGAGGGGCGAGGGGCGCGGGGCGAGGGAAATGCGCGCGCGTGGCTGGCGGCGCGACCAACCGTCGGAAGCCGCCGGAACGACGGTCAGGATGAAGACCTGCCTCGCCCCTCGCCCCTCGCCCCTCGCCCCTCACCGCCCCAGCTCCTGCAGGGCCGCGCGGATCACCGCCGACAGCTCGGCTGCGTCGCCGAGGCGGATCAGGGCCTGGTCGACGGCGCGGCGGGCGTTGACCTCGGCGACGCCGAGACCGAGCAGGGCCGAGACAGCCTCGCCGGTGACGCTGGGGACCGGGGGCGCGGCCTCGGCGTGGACGCCGGGGGCCGAGGGGGTGAAGCTGACGTCGCCCAGCGGCTTGCCCTTCAGTTCGGTGACGATTCGCAGGGCCAGTTTGGGGCCGACGCCGTTGGCGCGGGCCACGGCGGCCTTGTCGTCGCGGGCCACGGCGGCGGCGAGTTCGCCGGGCGGCAGGACGTCGAGCACCGACAGGGCCGCCTTTGGGCCGACGCCCTGGATGTCGGTCAGGGTGCGGAAGGCGCGGCGGTCGTCGCGGGTCAGGAAGCCGTACAGGCGCGGGCCGCTCTCGGCGTTGAAGGTGGATTCGATCTGCAGCGTCGCCTCGTCGCCCGGCGCCGGCAGGCGCTGCAGGGTGCGGGCGCCGCAGACGACGACATAGCCGACGCCGGCGCAGTCGATCAGGCAGTGGTCGGGCTCGACC
>JAHJNW010000095.1 GCA_018820665.1 Alphaproteobacteria bacterium
CAGAACGCATTATACTGGGCAACGAGCGCCTGGGTCTTGGCCTTGAAGTTGGCCTCGTCTTCGGCGGTCCACCAGTTGCGCAGCACGCCGTCGCCGTCGGACTTGGAGCCCTGGTCGTCGAAGCCGTGGCCGATCTCGTGGCCGATGACGCCGCCGATGCCGCCGTAGTTGACGGCCGGGTCGGCGTCCGGATCGAAGAAGGGCGGCTGCAGGATGGCGGCCGGGAAGACGATCTCGTTATTGGTCGAGTTGTAATAGGCGTTCACCGTCTGCGGGGTCATGCCCCACTCATCCTTGTCGACCGGCTGGTTCAGGCGGTTCAGCTGGTAGTTCCACTGGAACAGGCCCGCGCGCTCGGCATTGCCGAACAGGTCGTCGGGGCGGACTTCCAGGGCGGAATAGTCGCGCCACTTGTCCGGATAGCCGATCTTGACGGGGAATTTCGCCAGCTTGTCCTGGGCCGCGGGCTTGGTCGCCTCGCTCATCCAGTCGTAGGTGTTGATGCGGTTGCCGAGCGCGACGCGCAGATTGGCGACCAGCGCCTCCATCTTGGCCTTGGAGTCGGCGGGGAAGTACTCATCCACATACTGGCGGCCGACGGCCTCGCCCAGCATGCCCTCGGCGAAGCTGATGCCGCGCTTGTCGCGGGCGCGCTGCATCGGCTGGCCGTTCAGGTCGCGCGCGCGGAACTCCCACTGGGCGTCGGCGAAGCGGCGCGACAGGCGCGAGGCGCCGTCATCGGTGGTGTGGAAGGCCTGCCAGGCCTGGATGACCTCGATCGGCGTCTCGGCGTAGATGGCGGCGATCTTCGGCATGGCCGTGTCCTGACGGACGATCAGGCGCGGGACCTCGCCGACGCCGACGGCGGAATAATAGTCCTGCCACGGGAAGCCGGGGGCCTCGGCCGCCAGCTGGGCGATGGTGTATTCGTTGTAGGTCTCGTCGCGGTTGCGGTTCTCGACCGGGGTCCAGTGAGCCTCGGCGATGCGGGTCTCGAAGGCCAGGATGGCGTCGGCGTTGGCGGCCGGGTCGTCCCAGCCGATCATCTCCAGCATGCGCTCGACATAGGCGCGGTACAGGGCCTTCTTTTCGGTCCAGCGCTCTTCCAGATAGTAGTCGCGGTTTGGCAGGCCGAGGCCCGACTGGCCGGTCGAGACGACGTAGCGGGTCGGCGCCTTCTGATCGGTGGTGATGCCGGTGCCGAAGATGGTCCCGCCGATCCGGCCTTGGGTCGAGCCCATGTAGACGGCGGCCTTGTCGTGGGTGTCGGCGGCGCGGATCGCGTCGAGGTAGGGCTGCAGCGGTTCGGCGTCCAGCGCCTCGATCCGGGCCTCGTCCATATAGGCGCGGTAGGCGTCGGCGATCTTCTGCTCGTCGGAGCCCGGAGCCAGATCAGTGCGGGCGGCCAGGTCGTCGATCATCACCTTGACGCGGTTGTCCGACAGTTCGCGCAGCAGGTTGAACGAGCCGTAGCTGGTGCGGTCGGACGGGATCTCCAGGGCGTCGAAGGCGGCGCCGTTGGCGTGGCGGAAGAAGCTGTCGCCCGGCGACACCGAGGTGTCGCGGCCGGCCAGGTCAAAGCCCCAGGTCCCGTATTTCGGCGTCTCGACGCCCTGATAGCCCTGGACGGTCGCGCCCGACGCAGGCGTCTGGAACAGTTCGAAGACGGTGCAGGATTCGTCGACGCAGGCGTGGTCGTGGCCGTCGGCGTCGAAATGCTGGGCCACGGCGGGCGCGGCGGGCAGGAGCAGGGCGCCGACCGCGGCGCCGATGAGCAGCTTCTTCATCTGGGGTTTCCCTGGAATTGTCTTCCGGTTCCGGAAGTTCGTCGGCGACCCTACGCGCGGCAATCGGCCTGTCGCCTGAATTTTTTGTCATGATGGATGCGAAACACGGACACGGCGGCGCTACAGCCTGTAGGCTGGCGGCGATGGAGGGCGGATGACGGGTCACGGCGGCGCAGGCGGCGAATACAAGGATCTGGTGGTCTTTCTGGCCGCGGCGGGCGTCATGGTGCCGCTGTTCAACCGGCTCAAGATCAGCCCTATCCTCGGCTTCCTCGCGGCGGGCGTTCTGCTGGGCCCCGACGGCCTCGCGCGCCTCGCCGACAGCGCGCCCTGGCTGTCGTGGCTGACCATCTCCGACGCCGCCCAGATCCGCTCGCTGTCCGAGCTCGGGGTCGCCTTCCTGCTGTTCATGATCGGCCTCGAACTGTCTTGGGAGCGGCTCAAATCGATGCGCCGGCTGGTGTTCGGCCTCGGCCTGACCCAGGTCGCGGTCTGCACCGTGGTGCTGGCCGCCCTGTTCATGCTGATGGGCCAGACGCTGGTCTCGGCGGCGGTGCTGGGTCTGGGCCTGTCGTTGTCATCGACGGCGGTGGTCATGCCGGTGCTGGCCGAGCGGGGGCGGGTGCAGACCGCCTCGGGCCGCGCCACCTTCGCCGTGCTGCTGGCCCAGGACCTGGCGGTGGCGCCGATCCTGATCACCGTCACCGTGCTGGCGGCCCTCGCCCAGGGCGGCGGCGAGATCGACGCCGGGACCTTGCGAACGGCCCTGCTGACCCTGGTGCCGGCGGCCATCGGCCTGGCCTTGCTGGTCGGGTTGGGGCGGCTGGTGCTGCGGCCGATGTTCCGCTCGGTGGCCCGGGCCAAGGCGCGCGGCCAGGGGCAGGAGATGTTCGTCGCCGCCAGCCTGCTGGTCGTGGTCGGCGCCGGCGTGGCGGCCCAGGCGGCCGGCCTGTCGATGAGCCTCGGGGCCCTGATCGCCGGCGTCCTGCTGGCCGAGACCGAGTTCCGGCGCGAGGTCGAGCTGTCGATCGAGCCGTTCAAGGGCCTGCTGCTGGGCGTCTTCTTCGTCGGCGTCGGCATCAGCCTCGATCTCGACGTGGTGGTCGCCAATCCGCTCGGCGTGTTCGGCCTCGCCCTCGCCCTGACGGCGATCAAGGTCGGGCTGATCTTCGGCGCGGCGCGGCTGTGGGGGGTCAAGACCAAGGCGGCGATCGAGACGGCGCTGGTGCTGGGCCCGGCCGGCGAGTTCGCCTTCGTCATCCTCGGCGCCGGCCTGGTCGAGGGCATCGCCTCGCCGGCCTTCACCGGCACCGTTCTGGTCGCCGCGACCATCAGCATCTTCACCATCCCGGCCATGGCCGCGCTCGCCGGACGGCTGACCCGCGAGGCGCGGCCGGGCGTCCCCGACCTGCCGGAAGAGGCGCTGGAACCCTCCGACATCGACGACAAGGTGCTGATCGTCGGCTTCGGCCGGGTCGGCCGGCTGGTCGGCGAGATGCTGACCGAGCACGGCCAGCCGTATCTGGCGGTGGACTCCAACCCCGCCACCGTCGCCAAGGGCCGGGCCGAGCGGGCCAATGTCTTCTATGGCGACGCCGCGCGGCCGGAGATGATGAGGCTGTGCGGCATCGACACGGCCCGGGCGGTGATCGTGACGATGGACGCCCCGGCCCAGGTCGACGAGGTGGTCCGCACCGCGCGCCTGCTGCGGCCCGACCTGATCCTGATCGCCCGCGCCCGCGACGAGCGGCACGCCGAGCGGCTGTACCAGCTGGGCGTCACCGACGCCGTGCCCGAGACCACCGAGGCGGCGCTGCAGCTGGCCGAGAACACCCTCGTCGATCTCGGCGTGCCGATGGGACTGGTGCTGGCCTCGATCCACGAGCGCCGCGACCGCTACCGGGTTCTGTTCCAGGAGGCGATGCCCGACAACCTCGCCCGGCCCCGTCGCGCGCGCGCGCTGCGCTCCGCCTCGCGGACCTGAAACGGTCAAGATGTCGCGGCGTTAACCCCGGCGGTCAGCGCCTCATTAATCTCCGCACCCCATTTTGGTCATCGTTGCGTGATGATTGCCCCTGTCGTCAGAAGAGACGACTGCGGCGGCCGCACAGCGACGCGTTCCGTTCCCTCCCCCACGCTCCGGCGGTCCGTTTTCGATAGCGGCGCGAGCCGCTGTTTAGTCGAGTACCCGTTTATGCGAGATATCGCCCTGTCCCCCTCCCCTTCCGATTCCGAGACCGAAGTCGAGACCCCGCGTCTGAACCGTCGTCAGGCCGCCAAGGTCCGCACGCGGCAGAAGGTTCTCGACGCCGCCCGCCAGCTCTTCGCCGAGCGCGGCTATGAGCCCGCCACCATCCGCGACATCGCCAAGGGCGCGGGCATGTCGACCGGCGCGGTGTTCGCCAACTTCCAGGACAAGGCCGAGCTGTTCGAAGCCGTGCTGGCGACCGATCTGGTCCAGCTGGCCGAAACGATGAAGGCCGCCGCCGCGACCGAAGGCGCGGTCCGCGCCCGCCTGCTGGCCGCCCTCGGCGCCGGCTACCATGGCTCGCTGGAGCAGCTGCCGCTGGTCCAGGCCGTGATGGCCCGCTCGTGGTTCCAGCCGGTCGCCGCCGAGATGCGCACCCGCCAGGCCATCCAGCCGCTGGTCGCCATTGTCACCGACACCCTGCAGGCTGGCGTGCGCGAAGGCGAACTGCGCCAGGACGCCGACGTCCGCCTGCTGGGCGAACTGATCTACGCCGCCTTCCTGTCGAACTTCCGCCAGGCCGCCTACGACGGCTGGGCCATGGAACAGCTGACTGAACGAATGGGCAAACAGGTCGACGTGATCCTCGCCGGCGTGATTTCGCGGCAGTAGGCCCGGCTCCACCCGGATATGTGAAAGGCCGCGACGGCGCCCGTCGCGGCCTTTTTCTTGTGCGCCGCAGTTCGCATATTCGCCGCCGTGCGAGGGGCCGATTTCGAGCCATGCGGACGTTTATTGGCAGAGGCATTCGAGGCTGTATTGTCGGCTATGGCCAGCCAGCGCGCCCATGACTATCGCATCTTCACCACCAAATTTGATCGCGAGGTCGGCTGGGAGGATCTGGACGATGTTCTTGGGTCACTGTCTGCGAAGGATGCGAAAGCCGTTGGCGTATCCCTCGCGGAGTTCGAAGCCGCGCTGACTGCTTCAAGTGAGGCTCCTGCCGGTCAGGCGCCAACTGGCGGATTGAAAGTCAACGTTCCCCCCGGGCGGGCCGTCACGCTGCTGTTGGACCAGTCCGGTTCGATGCGCGGCCAACCGATGGCGCTTGCGGCTGCGGCAATCGTGCAGGCCGTTCGGAGATTGAGGACCGCAGACTGTCGAGTCGAGGTCCTCGGATTCACCACCGCGTCGTGGAGTGGGGGTCGACCACGCAGACGATGGAAGTGGCTGCTAAGACCGCGCCGGCCGGGCCGCCTCTGCGAACTCCTCCACATCATCTATCGCGACGGCGACGACGACGGCAGAGAGATTCCCCAGGCCGCAATCAAATCGATGCTCAGACCGGACCTTCCCAAGGAGAATATCGACGGCGAGGCTGTTGTCTGGGCCACAGCTCGGCTTCTCGCGAGGCCGGAGGCCGCCAGGACGCTGGTGGTTATCTCAGACGGCTCCCCAGTGGACCCTTCTACTCAACAGGCGAACGGCCCGTTGTATCTGGACACTCACCTGCAATCGGTTTTGGAGGACATCCGTCGGGAGGGCCAGATCCAGATCGGCGCCGTTGGGATCGGCCACGACGTCGGCGGATGGTATCCAGAGTCGATCTTGGTCCAGTCGGTTTCTGATCTAGGTCCTGGTTTGAACCTCTTCCTCGACAGACTGCTGAGCGGTCCCACGGCTCAGTGAATGTCCAAGACCCGGCGCTTGCGGGCCCGGAGACGGCCGCTTCCCGCTCCAGAGAGCCAGCCCTCAGCTCCTCCACCTCAGCACGGCCGGCTTCACCGGATTGGCGAACGCCCGCCCCTCCGCCCGGCTCTTTCCCCATTCCCGCTTCAGCTGCTGGTACCATTTCGCCTGTTTGTCGGCGTCGTCGATCCAGATCAGGGCCGGGTCGTAGCGCAGCCCCTCGTTCTGCAGGTTCACCATGCCGCCGTCCTGCTTCAGGAAGGCGATCACGCCCAGCCGCAGGAAGGGCTTGGCGAGGGCGAAGACCCAGTGGTCTGACCAGAATATCTGGGTGATGCGCGTCTTCGTCTCGCTGACGGGCGTCAGGCAGGTCAGGGCCAGGACCTGTTTCTCGCCGACCTGGATGTGCTCCCAGCGATAGCCGGGCAGGCGGAAGGTGATCTCGGTCGCCGGGGCGCCGCCGAGGATCTTGTAGGCCCGGCTGTTCGAGGACGGCGCGTGGCGGACCATGGCGAAGCCCAGCTCGCGCGGCTCGAAGGCCTTGGCCTTCTCGTGCATCGAATGCTCGGACCGCCACCACCACTGCTGATGCACATAGGGGCCGTGGGCGGGGTCCATCAGGCCGACGACGGCGTGGTCGATATGGGAGTCGAAATCCATTCCTTCGACCAGTTTCGCCTCGCCCCCGACCACGCCGGGGAAGACCGGCGGCTCATGATCGGGCTCGGCCGGATTGCGCGGGTCCGAGGCGATCCAGACGAACACCATCCCCTGGCTTTCGCGCACCGGATAGGACCGCACCCGGATGCGCTCCGGCTCATAGGCCTGATCCTCGACCAGCGAGGGAATGGCGGCGCAGACGCCGTCAGGGCGGAAACGCCAGCCGTGGTAGCAGCATTCGATGGTCTCGCCCTCGCCCGGCTTGTCGACCAGCCGGCCGGCCGACAGCGGCGCGGCGCGATGCGGGCAGATGTCGCGCATGGCGTAGACCTGACCCGCCCGCGTGCGGCCGATCAGCACCGGTTCGCCCAGCAGCTCGTGCCGCTTCAGCGAGGCCGGGGCCACGTCGCGCGACAGGGCGACGAAATACCAGGTGTCGAGCACGAACCCCTTGCCGAAGGCGGCGGTCGGGGGGGCGGACGCCGGGGAGGCGGCGGCGGGAACGGTGGCGGGGGCGTCTGCGGGCGTCATGGACGGCACTTTAGCGGGCCGGAACGATGAAGTCTTGACCAGGCGCAAGGGTTCGAGGCCACTGTGCCGACAGAACAGAAACGGGCGCGCCGCCCGTCGTCGAGGATGCCCCCATGAAGACTTTCGCCGCTATCAGCGCCGCCGCTCTCCTTGCCCTGGGCGCCGCCACTCCCGCCCTCGCCCAGCACCACGGGACCGAGGCGCAGGCGGGACATGGCCACCACCACGCCGATTTCGAGTCCGGCCGCTTCCATGTCCGTGTCGATGGTCCGGCCGAGCCGGTCGGCGACGTCATCCTGATCCCCGGCCTCGCCTCGTCACCGGAGGTCTGGGACGGCCTGACCGACGAACTGAAGGGCCGCTACCGCGTGCACCGCCTCCATGTGGAGGGCTTCGCCGGCGCGGCGCCCCGGGACAATGCCGAGGGTCCGGTGGCCGCCCCGGTGGCCGAGGATATCGCCCGCTATATCGCCGGGCAGGGGCTGGAGAAGCCGGCGCTGATCGGCCACTCGATGGGCGGGACGATCGCCATGATGGTCGCGGCCCGCCATCCCGACAGCGTCGGCAAGCTGATGGTCGTCGACATGGTGCCGTTTGTCGGCGCCATGTTCGCCGCGCCCGGGACCAATCCGACCGCCGAAAGCCTCGCCCCGACGGCCGAGGCGATCTACGCCAGCCAGACCACCGGTCCCGAGGACGCCTATCGCCAGCGCATGGCGACGACCGTGACTGGCATGATCCGGACCGAGGCCGTCCGCGCCGGACCGCTTGAGGACGCGGCCACCAGCGATCGTCAGGTCGCCGCCTCGGCCTATCGCGAACTGATCCTGACCGATCTGCGCCCCGAGCTGGCCGCCATCACCGCCCCGACCCGGGTCCTCTACGTCGCCTTCGAAATGCCGGGCATGACGCCCGCCATGACCGACGGCATCTACAACGCCTCGTTCGCCACCCTGCCGGGCGCGAGCCTGAAGCGGATCGACGACAGCGCCCACTTCATCATGCTGGACCAGCCGGCCGTCTTCGCCGCCGAGGTGAACGCATTTTTAGAATAGACCCCTCAACCGTCATGGTTTCGGCGGAAATGCCCTTCACGGTCGCGTGACGACGTGAGGGGCGTATGCGGGCGTCCGGCGAACGGCTAAGACCGGAGCCGGACAGGATGAGGTTTCCATGGCGGGTTCCGGCTTCAGCTTCGGGCGCGGTGACGGCGGGCAGCCGAAATCGGCGCGCACGCCCCTGCAGCGGCTGCTCTATTGGGGCGCCGTGCTGGCGGTGTGGGGCGTCATCTTCCTCGTCGTCTTCTTCGCCGTCTTCGCCCGCGACCTGCCCGACACCTCGGCCCTGTACGATATCGATCGCCAGCCCTCGATCACCTATCTGGATCGCAACGGGGCCCTGATCGCCGTGCGCGGCAGCCAGATGGCCCCGCCGGCCGATCTGGACGCCCTGCCCGACTATGTCCCGGCGGCCTTCATCGCCATCGAGGACCGGCGCTTCTACCACCATCCCGGGTTCGACCCGATCGGCATGACCCGCGCGGTCGCCGCCAACATGCGCGCCGGGCGGGTGGTCCAGGGCGGCTCGACCCTGACCCAGCAACTGGCCAAGAACCTGTTCCTGAGCCCCGACCAGAACCTCAAGCGCAAGATGCAGGAGCTGATGCTGGCGGTCTGGCTGGAGATGAAATTCTCCAAGGAGGAGATCCTCGCCCTCTATTTGAACCGCGTCTATTTCGGCGCCGGCGCCTATGGCATCGAGGCCGCCTCGCAGCGCTATTTCGACAAGGGCGCCAAGGACCTGACGGTCGGCGAGGCCGCCCTTCTGGCCGGGCTGCTGAAGGCGCCGTCGCGCTATTCGCCGGTGTCGGAGAGCGAGCGGGCGGCCGCCCGGGCCACCGTGGTGCTGAACGAAATGGTCGACGCCGGGGTGATCAGCCCCGAACAGCGCGCCCAGGCCGTGACCGAGCCGGTGCGGGTGTCGCGGACCCTGGCCAGCCAGCATGCGCAGTATTTCGTCGACTGGCTCGACAAGCAGATTCGCGAACTGGTCGGCGAGCCGACCGAGGACATGATCGTCGAGACGACGCTGGATCTGACGCTGCAGACGTCGGCGGAACGGGCCGTCAGACGCATCCTCGATCGCGACCGGTCCAAGGGCGTGCAGCAGGCGGCGCTGGTGGCGCTGGACGGCGAGGGCCGGGTGCGGGCCATGATCGGCGGCGCCTCCTACGCCGACAGCCAGTTCAACCGGGCGGTCGACGCACAGCGTCAGGCCGGCTCGGCGTGGAAGCCGTTCGTCTATCTGACGGCGCTGGAGAGCGGCTATACGCCCGAAACGCGGGTCAACGACGCCCCGGTGCGGATCGGCAACTGGTCGCCGCGCAACTATTCCGGCGCCTTCGCCGGCGAGATGAGCCTGGCCAACGCCGTGGCCCAGTCGACCAATACGGTGGCGGCGGCCATGGCCGACCAGATCGGCCGCGACAATGTCGCCCGCACGGCGCGGCGGCTCGGCATCACCTCGCGGATCGGCCTGGAGCCGGCCATGGCCCTGGGCGCGGTCGAGGTCTCGCCGATCGACATGGCCCAGGCCTATGACGCCTTCGCCAACGGCGGCAAGCGCGTCCGGGCCTATGGCATCAGCCGCATCCGCACCCCCCAGGGCCGGGTCATCTACCAGCGCGCCAGCCGCGAATCCGGCCCGGTCCAGGCCATCTCCAACCCGTATCTGTACTACCAGAACCAGATGCTGCGAGGGGTCATGACCTCGGGCACCGGGCGGTCGGCGGCCATCGCCGGGCGCGATACGGCGGGCAAGACCGGCACCACCTCGGACTACAAGGACGCCTGGTTCGTCGGCTACACCGGCGGCTTCGTCACCGCCGTCTGGGTCGGCAAGGACGACAATACGCCGATGCGCGGCGTCACCGGCGGCTCGTCCCCGGCGGCGATCTGGAAGGCCTTCATGGAGGCGGCCCTGCCGCGTCTGAACGCCCCGGCCATCCCCAACGGCCCGGCCATGCCCGAGGGCTGGCAGCCGCCCAGTCCGGTCGAGAACCTGATCGGCAGCATCGGCGACCTGTTCGGCGACAATCCGCCGGCCGACGAGGGCGTCGATCCGCTGGACGAGCCCCGGCCCGAACCGGAACAGCCGCGACGCGAGCCGGCCCCGGCGCGCGACGAGGTCCCGGTCCTGCGCCCGACCCAGCCCCAGCCCGAACCGGCCCCGCCGCCGGAGAAGAAGGCCGACGCGCTGTTCTTCTGACCGGGACCGCGACACGGCGCCCCCTCTTCACACCGTCACCCTCGGGCTTGAGCCGAGGATGACGGTGGCGGGCGGGGTGTCCTTAGTGTGCTGTTTTCTTCAGCCGATTGCATGATCGAACTGGTCAGGCTGCAGCCGCTTCCTGCAGCCTGTGGTCGAAATCGTCGAGAACTGGTCGGTTCGGCTACCGCCCCACCGCGTGCAGGGCCGGGCCGTTGTCGCGCAGCCATTTGCGGAACGGCCGGTGGTCGCCGACCAGCCGATGGACCACCGACCAATAGGCCGGGCTGTGGTCGGCGTGGACCAGATGGGCGACCTCGTGGGCGGCCAGATAGTCGGCCACGGCGGGCGGGGCCATGATCACCCGCCAGCTGTAGCGGATGGTGCGGTTGTGCGGGCTGCAGGAACCCCAGCGGCTCTTGGTGTCGGCGATCGAGACCTTGACCGGCCGCTGGCCCAGGGTGCTCAGATGATGCTCGGTCCGCTCGACCAGAACCTGCCGCGCCAGCCGTTTGATCAGGTTCTCGACCCGGCGAGAGAAGGCCTCGCCCTCGCCGCCGGACTGGATGACGGGTCCGTCGGCCGCCTCGATCAGGCGCGCCGCGCCGGCGCCGCCGGTGGCGGACAGGCGCGTCTCCCGGCCGAACAGGAGGATCGTCGCGCCCGGCTCCAGCGGCGCGCCCTCGACCCGCTCGGCCAGCCGCTCGCGCATCCAGCCGGCCTTGGTGCGGGCGAAGGCGACGACCTCGCCCAGCTTGCGCTCGGTGGGGGCGACCAGCACGGCCTCGCCGGCGCGGCCGTCGATGCGGATCGACAGGCGGCGGGCGCGCGGATTGACCGACAGCCGGGCCGGGACGCCGACGGCGTCAGGCGGCAGCCGCTGCCCGTTCCGGTACTGCACTGAGGGCCTCGTTGCTGGCGATGAAGTCGCGCACCCGCGGATAGATGTCGTCGCGGAAGCGGCGGCCGTTGAAGACGCCGTAGTGGCCGACCTCGGGATGGACGTACAGGGTGCGCCGCTTGTCCGGAATGGCGGTGCACAGGCCGTGCGCCGCCTGGGTCTGGCCGACGCCGGAGATGTCGTCCTTCGCCCCCTCGACCGTCATCAGGCCGATGTCCTTGATCTTCGTCAGATCGACCTTGCGTCCGCGATGCTCCAGCAGGCCGCGCGGCAGCAGGTGCTGCTGGAAGACGATGTCGATGGTCTGGAGGTAGAACTCTTCGCTCAGGTCCAGCACCGACAGATATTCGTTGTAGAAATCCTCGTGCTTCTCGACCTCGTCGCCGTCGCCGTTGACCAGATTCTGGAAATAGTCGTGGTGGGCGTCGCGGTGCCGCTCCTCGTTCATCGACATGAAGCTGTAGAGCTGGACGAAGCCCGGATAGACCCGTCGGCCGAAGCCCGGATAGGGCCAGGGCACGGTGTGGATCATGTTCGACTTGAACCAGGCGAAGGGTTTTTCTTCGGCCAGTTCATTGGTCACCGTCGGCGACAGGCGGGCGTCGATCGGCGAGCCCATGAAGGTCATCGAGGCCGGCCGGTTCGGATCCTTGTCCTCGGCCATCAGGGCGCAGGCGGCCAGCACCGGCGGTCCGGGCTGGCAGACGCCGACGACGTGGGCGCGCGGGCCGATCACGCCCAGCATGGTCCGCACGTGGTCGATGTAGTCGAAGAAGTCGAACCGCCCCTCCAGCATTGGCACCTGACGGGCGTTGACCCAGTCGGTGACATAGACGTCGTGGTCCTGCAGGAAGCCCTCGACGGTGCCGCGCAGCAGGGTGGCGTAGTGGCCCGACAGGGGGGCGACGATCAGCACGGCCGGGGCGGCGGTCGGCTTGCCGACCCGCTTGAGGTCGCCGATGTGACGGGCGAACCGCACCAGCCGGCACCAGGGCGAGGACCAGACCACCTGTTCGGTGGTGCGCACCGGCTTGTTGTCGATATTGATCGCCTCCAGCCCCCAGGCCGGCTTGCCGTAGCGGCGGGTGACGCTCTCGAACAGCTCGGCCGAGGCGAAGGCGGTGCGTCCGAGCGCGGTGTCGGCGGCCGGATTGAACGGAGAGCTCCAGAACTGGCGGGCCATCTGGGCCCCGAACCGGAACGGCGTCGCCGAGTGGTAGGCGAGCTCGTGAAGCGAATACAGCATGCGTGTCCTGGGACGGCCCCCGCCGGTATATGGCAGGGCAACATAGAACGCGCCGCACTGCAAAAAGATTATCGGCGATCAGTTTGTCGTGAGCAACGACCTCGACCGAAATCATTGAACCGGATCGCCGGATGTCGGCACCTCTGATGCGATGGGGGACGGGAGCGTGATGGTCAGGACCAAAGAGCAGCTGCTGGACGACTATCTGGTCGCCTCGGCACGCGTCGGCGACCGCAAGGCGTTCGAGCTGCTGGCGCGCCGCTGGCAGGGCCGGCTGGTCGCCCATGCCTGGCGGCTGACCGGCGACGTCGATCTGGCCCGCGAGGCGGCCCAGGAGGGCTGGATCGAGATCGTGCGCGGTCTGGGCCGGCTGCGCGACGACCGCGCCTTTCCGGCCTGGGCCTGTCAGGTCGTGTCGCGCCGCTGTGCCCGGCAGATCGGGCGACTGCAGCGCGGGCGCATTCTCGCGGCGGCCGTCGCCGCCGAGCCGGTCCCGACCAGCGTCGCCGCGGAGACCGGCGACCTGCCCGCCATGGCGCGGCTGAAGACCGCCCTGGCCGCCCTCCCGGCGGAGCAGAGGGCCGCCGTCGGCCTGTTCTATCTCGAGGATCTGGACGTCGCCGAGACCGCGACCGCCCTGAACGTGCCGGCGGGCACGGTGAAAACCCGCCTGATGCATGCCCGCCGCAAGCTGCGCGCGGCGCTGGAAGGAGAGGCGTGATGACGAGCGATATCGACCGGATGATCGAGGAGGCGCTTCAGGGCGAGGAACAGGCCCTGTTCCGCGAGACCGCCCGCGAGCCCGGCTTCTTCAGCCAGAGCTTCGGCCTGTTCGGCGGCCGCAACGGCTGGGTCAACGGCATACTGATGGCGGCCCAGGCGGCGCTGTTCATGGCCGGCGTCTGGGCGGCGTGGCGCTTCTTCGAGGCCGAGACGCCGCTGTCGGCCCTGCACTGGGGCCTGCCCGCGGCGGTGCTGCTGCTGATGTCGCTGATCATCAAGATGGGCCTGCTGCCCGAGATGCAGGCCAACCGGCTGATCCGCGAACTGAGGCGGCTGGAGCTTCAGATCGCCATGGGCCGCAAGGCCTGACCGGTCGGGCGGCGGCGCCCTAGCCGCGCGCCATCGCCCGTTCGATCACCGACGCCGATCGCTCGGGGCCCAGTTCCTCGGCCACGGCCGTGCGGAACTGGCCGTCCGGGCCCATCAGATAGACGGTCAGCGAGTGGTTCATGGTGTAGTCCTCGCCCTCCCCGACCTTCTGGTAATAAGCCTTGTAGGCGTCGGCGGCGGCGCGGATCCGCTCCGGCGTCCCGGTCAGGCCGATGACCCCCTCTGGGAAGCCGTCCGAGGACAGATAGTCCTTCATCGCCTGGGGGGTGTCGCGCTGCGGATCGACGCTGATGAAGACGATCTGCACGTCATCCGCCTTGTCGCCCAGCCGCTGCTTCGTCGCCTCCAACGCCTGCAGCGTGGTCGGGCAATAGTCGGGGCAGTAGGTGAAGCCGAAGAAGACCAGCGACCACTTGCCCTGCAGCATCGTCTCGTCGACCGGCTGGCCGTCCTGGTTGACCAGCTGGAACGGGCCGCCGACATCGGCCTGGCCGGTCGAGACCACCTCGCCCGGCTGAATGCCGGCCGGCGAGCGGTTGACCATGACCAGGGTGACCACGATCAGGGCCGCGGCGATGGCGGCGCAGGCGCCGGCGAACAGCAGGATGGAACGGCGCGGCATCATGACCCCGGCGGAAAACGCGCCATGCGGGCGCGCGGAGGTCTATAGAAGAGGCGTGAGCCAGACCCAAGACCCTCCGTCGCCGCAGTCCACCGATGGCGGCGGCCGTTTCGCCGGCTGGCGCAATGCGCCGCGGCGCAGCCGGGGCCTGTCGCTGCGGACGCTGGTGATCCTGCGCTGGATGGCCATCGCCGGGCAGAGCGCCACCATCGCCGTGGCCACGGCCTGGTTCCATTTCGACCTGCCGCTGTGGGGCTGTCTGGCGGTGATCGCCGCCAGCGTGGCGATGAACCTGAACGCCACCGCCCGGCTCAAGCGCAGCGACGGTCCGACCTCCGACGGCACGCTGACGGCGGCCCACCTCGGTTTCGACATCCTGCAGCTCAGCGCCCTGCTGGCCCTGACCGGGGGGCTGCAGAACCCCTTCTGCCTGCTGCTGGTGGCCCCGGTGACGGTCGCCGCCGCCTCCCTGCCGGGGCGTCAGGCGGCCTTGATGGGGCTGATGGTGCTGGCCGCCACCATCGGCCTGTTCTTCTTCTCCATGCCCCTGCCGTGGCAGGCCGGGACCGAGCTGGAGCTGCCGCCGCTGTATCGCTTCGGCACCGGCCTGGCCCTGATCACCGGCGTGGTGTTCACCGCCGCCTATGCCTGGCGGGTGGCGGCCGACGCCGAGAAGCTGGAGCTGGCGCTGGCGACGACGCAGGATGTGCTGCAGCGCGAGCAGCGGCTGGCCGCCCTCGGCGGACTGGCGGCGGCGGCGGCGCATGAGCTGGGCACGCCGCTGGCGACCATCCAGGTGGTGGCGCGCGAACTGCTGCGGGAATCGGCCAAGGGCGGGGCGGCGGCCGAGGACGCGGCCCTGATCCTGCAACAGGCCGAGCGCTGCCGCGACATCCTGAAACAGCTGTCGCAACAGCCCGAGGAGGGCGACGCGGCCTTCGCCGACGTCGGGCTCAAAGCCTTGCTGGAAGAGGTGGTCGAACCGCACCGGGGCTTCGATCTGCAGTTCGAGGTGGCCGTGCGCACCGCCTCGGGGGAAGCCGCCCCGCGCGTGCGCCGCCTGCCCGAGGTCGTGCACGGCCTCTCGACCCTGGTCGAGAACGCCGCCGACTTCGCCAACAGCCAGGTGCGGGTCCAGGCCCTCGTGGACGCCGGCTTCATCGAGATCGAGGTGGTCGACGACGGCCCCGGCATCCCGCCCGACATCCTGCCCCGACTGGGCGAGCCCTATGTGACCAGCCGGCCCCAGGGCAAGGCGCGCCGCGCCCTCGCCGCCCAGATCGCCGCCTCGGTGGCCGCCGCCGCCCCCGGGCGCAAAACCCGCAAGGGGGCCAAAGCGGCCCCCGCGCCGGAAACCATCGCCCCCAGCCAGGGCGGCATGGGACTGGGCTTCTTCATCGCCCACACCCTGCTGGAGCGAACCGGCGGCAAGGTCTCGGTCGGCGCCGGCGACGGCGGCAAGGGCCAGCCGCGCGGCGCCCGGGTGTCGATCCGCTGGCCTCGCCCGGCCCTCGAGGTGGCGCCGTCGTGATGTCGCACCCCCAGGCTGAATCTTGACCGTCGCCGTACTGTTACCGACTTGAGACTCAAGGAGACCATCGATGCCCGAGAGCGAAGACCGGATCGCCGCCCTGCCGGACAAGACCCTGCTGTTGCTCGACGACGACAACGCCCTGCGCACCCGGCTGGGCCGCGCGCTTGAAAGCCGCGGCTTCGAGGTCGTGACCGCCGGCTCGCTCGCCGAGGCGCGCGAGGCGCTGCGCACCGCCGTGCCCGCCTTCGCCGTGCTGGACATGCGGCTGGAGGACGGCAACGGCCTGAAGATCGTCGAGGCCATTCGCGAGCGGCGCGAGGACGCCCGAATCGTCATGCTGACAGGATACGGCGCCATCGCCACCGCCGTGGCGGCGGTGAAGGCCGGGGCGGTCGACTATCTGCAGAAGCCGGCCGACGCCGACGACGTGGTCAAGGCCCTGCTGATGACCGGCGAAGCCCCGGAACCGCCCGACAATCCGATGAGCGCCGACCGGGTGCGCTGGGAGCATATCCAGCGCGTCTATGAGCTGTGCGACCACAATGTCTCGGAGACGGCGCGGCGGCTGGGCATGCACCGGCGGACGCTGCAGCGGATCCTGGCCAAGCGGGCGCCGCGCTGACGGCGCCGCGGACGCCGCGATGAAGGCTGTCGACCGGGACTCCGCCATGGAGCGCCCGGTCGCACTGCGCCCCGCCCCGTGCTAAGGGTTAATGGTCTGTTTCGTGACGCGCCGGGGGGATCGCGATGCTGGGGATCATCAATCTTGTGCGCCGAACGATCGAAGGTTCGGTGATATCGATCGCGATCATCGCCCTTCTGGCGGTCCTGGGCGTCTCCGAAACGATCAACACCCTGCTCGCCGTGCGAAACGCGTCTTCCATGCTTTTCCTGCTGGTAATCGTGATCGTGCTGGCGGATCTGATCGGAAAATTCATCGCCATTCTGGGTGCGACCTTCCCGGATCTGATCCCATCTCTGGGCGCGGACGAACTGAAGCGGGCGTCGCTGATCCAGCGTTTGCGCCCGGTCCAGACCGTCGGACTGCTGTCCGGCGCCTATGCCGCACGGCTGGTGATGTTCATGCTCATCTTCGCGCTCCTCGGAACCAGCTACGCCTTTGCGCCCCAGCCGGTGCAGGCGACGCTGTTTGGCGACTTTGGCGCGGCGGAGGCGACCGAGACCTTCCTGCGCGAAGGGGTCGCCGGGTCGCTCGGCTACTTCCTGTTCTTCCTCGGGCCGGAGGCCCTGAAGCCCGTCACAAACCTGATCGTCGCCCAGCCGCTGACCACCGCGAGCGTTGATGGCGAGATTTTCCTCGTGGGCATCCGTCTGTACGGGCTCGCCTTCGCCCTGGCCCTGCTGCGGACGCTGGTGACCCCGATCACCTATCTGCGCGCCCGGCGTCGTGCAGGTCGTCTCTCCGCCGCCGCCGCCGTCGCGTCTCCGGCCGTCTGAGCGACGTCGTCCGGGCGGAGCCGGCGGAATCACGGCCTGGCGTGCCCGCGCGCAGAAGGTTCGACAGAAAAAGGCCCCGGTGTCTCCACCGGGGCCTTCTGCATTTCAGAAGTGACGTCGCGTCTTAACGACGGCTGCGACCACGATCGCGATCACCGCCGCCTTCACGCTTGGGACGACCGCCGGTGTCGTCGGACAGCGGGGGCTCGCCACGCTCGGCGCGTTCGGCGTTGATCTTGTCGGTGATGTCCTCGCCGGTTTCCTGATCGACGACCTTCATCGACAGCTTGGTCTTGCCGCGATCGTCCATGCCAAGGAACTTGACCTTGACCTCCTGGCCTTCGGTCAGGACGTCGGCCGGGTTTGCGACGCGTTCCAGAGCGATCTGGGACACGTGGACCAAGCCGTCCTTGGCCCCGAAGAAGTTCACGAAGGCGCCGAAGTCGACGACCTTTACGACCTTGCCGGAATAGATCATGCCGGGCTCGGGCTCGGACACGATCGAGGTGATCCAGGTCTTGGCGGCGTCGATCTTCTCCTGGTCCGAGGCGGCGATCTTCACCGTGCCGTCGTCCTCGATGTTGATCTTGGCGCCGGTCTTTTCGACGATCTCGCGGATGATCTTGCCGCCGGTGCCGATGATGTCGCGGATCTTGTCGACCGGGACCTTGATGGATTCGATCTTCGGCGCGTACTCGCCCAGTTCGGTGCGGATTTTTCTAGTTTAGTTAGAGGATATGAAAAAGATGAATATCTCAACTTCTTCATCAATACCTTAGCTAGTTGGCTAACTGCA
>JAHJNW010000096.1 GCA_018820665.1 Alphaproteobacteria bacterium
CCATGCCGCTGGAGAAGGTCCGCAAAGTCCTGAAGATCGCCAAGGAGCCGATCAGCCTCGAAACGCCGATCGGCGACGAGGAGGATTCGCACCTCGGCGACTTCATCGAGGACAAGAACGCCATCCTGCCGATCGATGCGGCCATCCAGTCGAACCTGCGCGAGACCACCACCCGCGTGCTGGCGTCGCTGACGCCGCGCGAGGAGCGGGTGCTGCGGATGCGCTTCGGCATCGGCATGAACACGGATCACACGCTGGAAGAGGTCGGTCAGCAGTTCTCGGTGACGCGCGAGCGGATCCGCCAGATCGAGGCCAAGGCGCTGCGGAAGCTGAAACACCCGAGCCGGTCGCGGAAGCTGCGGAGCTTCCTCGACAGCTGATACGGACTGAGGGCGGCTCGCAGGGGCCGCCCTTTTTCCTTGCCCGCCATGAGCCGCAAGCACGTCAATCTGGGCCGCGCGCCCGACAAGGCCGATCTGCCGACCAGGGTCTGCGCCGGCTGCGGCCTGCCGTTCAGCTGGCGCAAGAAATGGGCGCGGGACTGGGCGCAGGTGAAATTCTGCTCGGATCGCTGCCGGGACGGGGCGGCCAGGCGCGGCTGAGGGGCGCAGTCCCGGATTCTCCGCCGCCGCAAATCATCGTAGCCTGCCGCCCATGCGCCCCGCCCTTCGCCTTCTCGCCGCCGCCGCCGTCACGACCCTGCTGCTGGCGGGGTGCAGCCGGTTGCTGGCCGAGCGGTCGGCGCCCGGCGGCTGGCCGGCCGCCCCGTCGCGCAACGAGGCGCCGCTGGTCGGGGCGCTGATCGACCGGCCGATCGACGGCGGCACGCGGGCGGCGGTGATCCGCGAGAGCGCCGACCTGCAGCAATGCATGGCGCAGCTGACCGCCGCGCGCGTGACGTTCCGGCCGACGCCGGACCGGTCGGCCACGGCGACCTGCGGCCTCAGCGCCGGCGGGGTGCTGGGGCCGGACCTCGGCACCGTGGCGCGCATGGCCCCCGGCGATGTCGAGATGAAATGCCGCACGGCCCTGGCCCTGAGCGTCTGGCGGCGGCAGTCGGTGGAGCCGGCGGCGCGCGAGATCCTCGGCTCCGACGTGGTCCAGATCGATCACATGGGCGCCTACGCCTGTCGCAACGTCAACAACGGCGGGATCAGCAACCGCGTCAGCGCCCACGCCCAGGCGGCGGCGCT
The DNA here is from genome assembly GCA_018820665.1 of Alphaproteobacteria bacterium. Taxonomy (GTDB): domain Bacteria; phylum Pseudomonadota; class Alphaproteobacteria; order Caulobacterales; family Caulobacteraceae; genus Brevundimonas. The sequence goes on from JAHJNW010000096.1 coordinate 1,194, forward strand.
GGATTTCGCCGGGGTGCGGCTGCGCGACGGGCGGCGCATCACGGTAAAGGCGGACTGGGCCGGGGATGACCCGGAAGCGCGTTTCCTGCGGCGCATCCGCGACGACGCCTGCCGCATCTTCGGCACGACGCTGAGCCCGGACTACAATGCGGTCCACGCGGACCATCTGCATCTGGAGGCGACGGAGACGCGGTTCTGTCGGTAGGGGGGTGGCCAGGGGCCAGGATTGGCCGGCGCCGCCTTCCGCCGAAGAAGCGCGACGATCACCAGCCCGCTCTCCTCATTCCCGCCCGTTTGTCCCCGTCGGATTTGTCCCCGTCGCGGCGACAGAAACGGGACAGACGGAGACGGATCGGGGACATCCGGACTGCAACAGATGTGCATGATGGCGCCGGCGTCGGTTCCGTCCGATTTTGACGTATCGGCGTTCCATGATCGGCCCATGAGCAAGCCGCCGCGCGTCCGTCGCTTCCCCGGTCATCAGGTCTGGGCCCTGGCGCAGGACGCCTATCTGGGCGGGGAGAGCGCCGCCTCCATCGCCGCGCGGCTGGACCTGACCGTCAACGGCATCCGCAAGCGCGCCGCCCGTCATGGCTGGACCCGCACCCGGCACGCCGAGGCCGTGAAACGCAGCGAACATCCGGCCCAGGCCCTGGGCGCCCTGCTGGCCCGCATCGGCCGGCTGGTTCATGCCGGCGCGCTGGACGAGGCGGCGGCCGTGATCGCCGACGCCGAACGGCTGGCGCGCGCGGTCCGGGCCGCCCCGCCCATGCCCCGGCCCGAGCCCTCGCCCGAGGCGATGAAGGCGTGGCGCGAGGCCGAGACCCGACGGCTGGAGGCCTATTGGGGCCCGCGCGCCCGGCGGATGGCCGAGGCCCTGTTGAGCGAGCCGGGTTACGACCTCGCCGACCGCTGGGCCGCCTCGGCCCTGCGCTGGCGGGCGCGGGTGCTGGGTCCGGAGCAGGCGGCGCGGGACTTCGCCCGCGGCGTCAGCGGCGGATGGGCGGAGCGGTATTGGGACGAGGAAGGGCGGCTGTGGCCGCCGCGGCCGCCGGACAGCCCGGACGGGCGGATGCAGGCGCAGCACCAGCGGGGGTGCGAGGGGCGTCGGGCGGGCGGGGAGGATTGGGTGGAGGAGGTGTGAGGGTGGAGCGGCTTTGCGCCAGAACCGGACTTGCCACATCAGCTTTAAAGACGACATCGGTTTGGCGGGCGATAGGACAGGTCTCGGGGGGGGGCAACCCATCCTGGCAACTATTTTCGGCAGAGCAGCGGCTGAATGGATCAGGATTTCATTCGTCGAGCTGAGCGCGCCGGAAGCGGCTGGGCGAGCACCCGACGGCTTTTCGGAATGCTGCCGAAAACCGATCTGGTCTCTTGAAGCCGGCCAGGCTCGCTATGCTGGCCAACGGTAGGCAAGGATCTCTCAGCAAGCCTTTGGCACGGTCAATTCGGCTCGCCAGGATATAGGCATGGGGCGAAAGGCCGAAGGTGTTTTTGAAGCCTCGCGCGAAGTGAAACCGGCTGAGGCCCGTGAGGTTGGCGACCTCCGACAGGGACAGCGGAGTATGCAGTTTGTCGGCGATGTAGTCCCGCACCAGTCGCGCCTGCGCCGCTGACAGGCCTCCCCGCTCGGGCATGTCGGGCAACCCGTTTCGGGATTGAAGACGGCCCAGTTCCAGAACCGCCACGAGCGCCAACGTCTCGGCGTAGGTGACGCTTCCGGTGTCGTCGTCGCTGAGAGCGGTCCTGAGCTTCTTCATCGTCGACGCCAGCGACAGGTCGGAGAAGTAGAGCGACGGCTGGGCCGGATTTCGCCAGCCCGCCCGATCGATCTCTTCGACCAGCATCTCGGGGTCGAAGGTGATCGCCGTGAACTCGTTTGTTCGGTTCGCCAGGGAAGACCAGCCTGAGACCTGACAACCGCCGGGAGCCATGGTCATCCGATCGCGCAGGTCCATACGGTGCACGCTCGCACTGCCGGCCAGCGAGATGTCCCCGTCGGTCAGTTTGATGTCGTGAAGGGCGAGGTAGTGGTTCTGGCCGGACCAGTCGTAGGAAAACTCGCGGACGCCGACGAGCACGACACGTTCAGCGCTGAACCCCTTCCATTCCATGGCAAGACGGCTGTCAGCCGTAGCCGGGCCGCTCCGGAACCGAAGATCAACAAACTCGTCGTCGAAGCCCGCTCGCTTGTCCATTTGAACTGCTTAGCCTAATGATCCGAGCGCAAGATTCCGCAAGTTTCGGCACGATATCGGCATTGGGGGCGGATCATGAATCGTCTAAGCCAAGCTGGGTTGCCCAAGCAGGCCCGCAGAGTGAAAGGTGTCGACGAAGTGGTCAACAGCGTCGCTTCGGACGGGTCGGTCCACCTGCGCCTCAAGCAGGCGACCCGCCTCGAACACGATCGGGTCGACCGTGCCCTTTCTCGGTTCGATCTGACTGAAGTCGACGACTACGCGGCTTTTCTCGACATCAACCACGCAGCACTGACCGCGCTCAGATCGCATTGGCGCAGCGCGGACGAGGGGGACTTCACCGGCCTCGTCCATGCCCTCGCCATCGATCTGATCGAGCTTGGCGTCGAGCCGACCGTCCAGACCGAACCGCTGTCCGACCCGATCGACGGGCTCGGACTGTCCTATGTCGTCCGCGGCTCCCGCCTCGGTTCGAAGATCCTTCGAAAGCGGGTCGGGTCCGATATGCCGACCTCCTATTTCGATTTCCGGATGGGCACGCCGTGGGCGCGGCTTCTGGACCACATCAACTTGCGCGGCCCTGCGGGTACGGCCGACGAACAGGCCTTGATCGTCGGCGCGCTGAGCACCTTCGCCGTCTACGCCCGGCTGGCCCGTCCGATGGACGTGGCCGCATGAAGGCGCCCGACGCTTCCGATCCACCGATGACCGAAACGGTCGATCTGACCAACTGCGATCGCGAGCCGATCCATCTGATCAGCGCCATCCAGCCGACCGGGTTCCTGATCGCCGTCTCCACCGACTGGCTGATCTCGCGCGTCTCGGCGAACACGCCGGACTTCCTTGGAGGGTCCGTCGACGACCTGCTCGGCTCCTCGTTGCGGGACATCCTGACCGTCGAGGCGGTACACGCCCTGCGAAACCGGCTCTCCATCCTGAAGGGCGAAGACGCCGTCGAGCGGGCCTTCGGCCTGCAACTGATCGACGGCGGCGGCCGGTTCGACGTGGCCGTGCATATGTCCAACGGCGAGATCGTGCTCGAAGCCGAGCCCAGCGAGCCCAAGTCGGACCTCAACCCGTCGGCCATGGTCCAGACCATGATTTCGAGGCTCAATCGGCTGACGGATCTGAGCGCTCTCCTGAAGGAGGCCGCGCGCCAGGTACGCGCATTGACGGGCCATCACCGGGTGATGATCTATCGCTTCCATCCCGACGGGACGGGCGAGGTTGTCGCTGAGCGCGTCGCGGCAGGAATGGAGCCGTTCCTCGGGCTCCGGTATCCGGCGTCCGATATTCCCCGTCAGGCCCGGGCGCTGATGGAGCGCAACGTCGTCCGGGTCGCGGCCAACGTGGATGCGACCGCGTCGCCGATCGTTCCCCAGCTCGGTCCCACCGGTGAGCCGCTCGACCTGTCGATGAGCACCCTGCGTGCCCATTCGCCCATCCACATCGAATACCTGAAGAACATGGGCGTCGGGGCGACCCTAACCATATCGCTGCTGCGCGGAGGACGGCTTTGGGGCCTGATCGCCTGCCACCACAAGACGGTGCGGCAGGTCAGCTACGAGCGGCGCACGGCGGCCGAGCTGTTCGCCCAGGTCCTGTCGCTTCTGATCGAGACCCGGGAACGCGAGGCGGTCTCCGCCTATGAACAGCGCACCCGCAGCATTCACGATGGGCTGATGGCCGCGATCGTCGAAAGCGGCTCGACGGCCGCCAACCTGGGCGCGATGGCCGAGCGGATCAGCGACATCGTGCCGTGCGACGGCATGGCTATCCGGATCGGCGACGACCTGGTGCTGACCGGCTCCACCCCGACGCGGGAGGAGATGGCTGTCCTGACCCGGTTCCTGGATCAGGGCGCCGCCAGCAAGGTGCTAGCCCTCAATGACCTGGGCCATGCCCATCCGCCGGCTCGCGAGTATGCCGAACGGGCGGCGGGCATGCTGGCCATCCCGGTGTCGCGAACACCGCGCGACTATCTGATTTTCTTCCGCCGCGAGATCGCCCAGTCGGTGACATGGGCGGGCGATCCGGCAAAGCCCGTCTCCGTCGGGCCCAACGGCGCCCGCCTCACCCCGCGCAAGAGCTTCGAAGCCTGGCGGGAGATCATCAGGGGCCAGAGCGCCGCATGGACCGAGCCCGAACTCAGAGCCGCCGACGCCCTCCGCGTGACCATACTCGAGGTCGTGCTTCGCCTCACCGGCGTCGCGGAACAGGAGCGGGAGCGCGCCTCCCGGCAGCAGGACCTGCTTATCGCGGAGCTGAACCATCGCGTCCGCAACATCCTGGGCTTGATCCGGGGCCTCATCTCCCAGAGCAAGGGCGGCGCGGCGGATGTCGAAAGCTTCGCGGCGACCATCGGGGGACGGGTCCAGGCTCTCGCGCGCGCACATGACCAGATCACGGAAGCCAACTGGGGGCCCCGGCCCCTGTCGGGCCTGATCGCGACCGAGGCCGCGGCCTACCTCAATGGCGGCGCGCACCGGGTCCAGCTCGAAGGACCAGCGGTCCTGCTGCAGCCCGAGGCCTTCGCCACCATGGCGCTGGTCATCCATGAGATGGTGACCAACGCCGCGAAGTACGGGGCGCTGTGCGATCGATCCGGCCGGGTCATTGTGGCGTGGACGGTCGAAGGCGGCGATCTCGTCGTGCAGTGGCGGGAAATGGGCGGGCCACCGGTCCAGGCCCCGACGCGACGCGGGTTCGGGACGACCATCATCGAGCGCTCGGTGCCTCATGATCTCCATGGCGCGGCGGACATCACCTATGCGCTGGACGGCGTTCAGGCACGGTTCGTCGTGCCGGCCAAGTTTATCGACTACGACGGAGTCATGCCGCAGATTGAACCGGCGGCGCCCCCCCTCATCGACGCCTATCGCCTGAGCGGGACCGTCCTCCTCGTCGAGGACAGCATGATCATCGCCATGGACGCCGAGGAAATGCTCAGCGCCCTCGGCGCCGAAAAGGTTCTGACCGCCAACGACGTGAAGGAAGCCATGCGGCTGCTGGATGCCCAGATACCCACATTCGCCTTACTCGATGTGAATCTGGGGTTCGAGCTGAGCTATCCGATCGCCGACCGCCTTCACCTCGACGGCGTGCCCTTCGCGTTCGCGACCGGATACGGAGACGAGGTCGAACTGCCGCACCTTCATCGAGACCGTCCGATCATAAAGAAGCCGTACACCGCCCAGACGATCGCAACAGGAGCCGCGTCGGCGTTCAGCCAAAGCTGACAACGACGAGGCATGTCGGGATGGAAGGAAACTTCGAACCTGAGCAGCGAGCAAGCTTCAGGAAAGCAGACGTTGGCGAGGTCGCATAAGAGTCAGGGGCGGACACGTCCCCTTCCCGATCCGGGGGAGCGTATGCGGAACGGCCGGGCTGTCCCGGGCCCCCTCCACCACGCTTCGCGTGGTCCCCCTCCCCCAAGGGGGAGAATGGCTCAGCCGGCGGGCGGGAAGAACACCTCGGCCAGGGAGCGGTGCTCGGGCAGGATGTAGACGACGCCGGGGGCGCCGTCGAAGGCGGGGTGGACGATGTCGCGGTAGAATTCCGCCGGCACGTTCACGCAGCCCCAGGAGATGCGGTTGTCCGTGGGCGTGTCTGTGGCGAGGCGCTGGGCCCGCCGCTCCCCCGCCCTGGTGGTGACGACCGGGTGCAGCGACAGGGCGGACTCATAGTCGATCCAGAGTATGCTCTTGCCGGCGAGGTTCTGGCCCAGGGAGGCGATGAACCGCCCGGCCGGGGTGATCCGCTCGGCCGGGGTGATGGCGGACAGGGGACGGTCGCCGATGCCGGGCGGGGAGATGTCGCCCTCGGCGAGGCCGAGCAGGACCGGCGCGGTCCCGAGCAGACGACCGGCGGGGTCGTAGGCGAGCACCCGGGCGTGGGTCTTGTCGACGATCAGGAAGGGCAGGCCCTGGTTGTCGGCCGTCTCCAGCACCCAGGCGGTGATCCGCCGGGCGTCGGCGGAGACCTCCACGCTCGCCAGGGCGTCCGCGAGGGACGGCGCCGTGACGGGCTCGGCCGCCAGTCCCGGCCCGGCGAGGGCCAGCCCGAACGCCAGTCCGGCCGACGCGGCCCAGAGCCGGAGCGGTCGGGCCGGGCGGCGCGGCGGCGTCGCCGCGAGGACGGAGGCCGGGCGGGTCACGGTCAGTTGCGATCCTGCTTGGGCGGATAGTAGGGCACGATCGGCCGCGGAACGACCGGGGCGACCGGCGGCGCGACCTCGATCACCGGGGCCGGCGCGGCGACCGGCAGGGCCTCATAGACCGGCATCCGCACGCCCTCGCCGATGGTCACCAATTCCAGGCCGGGGGTTGGGGCGACGGGAGAATAGGCGACGGGGAAGGGCAGGAAGGGCGACGGGGCCGTCGGCGTCGAGGGCGGGACCACCGGCGGCGTCGTCACCGGCGGTATGACGACCACCGGGGGAACCACGGGCGGGACAACGGGCGGGACTACCGGGGGAATGACGGGCGGCACGACCGGCGGAACCACCGGAGGAACCACGGGTGGGACGACGGGCGGAACCACTGGCGGGATCACCGGAGGGATCACCGGCGGCGTGACCGCGGCGGCGGTGATGGTCCCGCGGGTGCGGAACACCGGCGTGCAGCACGAACTGGCCAGGGCGTATCGGGCGGCGTCGGTTCCCGCGAGGCTGTAGCCGCTGTAGGTGATGCCGATGTCCTCGCCGGGGCCCGCGGTGTCGAAGGCAGCGGTCGCGCCGGAACCGGCCACCAGCTCGACATTGGCCGGAAGGCCGGAGACGGTCGTGGTCCGGAAGCCGGTCAGGGTCGTCGCCGTGGACCCGTTCTCGACGCGGCCGCCCTCGGGGAACAGCAGCATGCGCTGGGTCAGCTCGGCGCCTTCGGTCAGGGTGAACTCGGGCCGGAAGGTGGTCGGGGCGGCGTAGGAGACCGGATTGTAGGTGATGGTCGCCGGGGCGGCGGTGACGGTGACCTGCGGGGCCAGGGCGGCGAAGACGATGGTCCCGGCGCCGACGCCCGGGCCCGTGCCGTCGGCGCCGGCGATCAGGGTCAGGCCGATCGGCAGGCCGAGGCTTTCCCCGACCACGGTGCTGCCGTCGGTCAGGGTGATGGCGGCGTCGATGTGGACGTCGTGGCCGGCGCACAGGGCGATGTTGCCGTCGGTGGTGGTAATGGCGTGGAAGACGTTCACATTGCGGCCGCCCTCCAGCAGGACGCTGCCGTTGACGGTGGTGATGTCGCCGTCGACGTTGACGTCCTGGCCGCAGCAGGCGACCAGATTGCCGTTGGTGGCCGAGATGGCGGCGTTGATGTCGATGTCGCGGTTGGCGTTCAGCGTCAGGGTCGTCGGGGTGGACGAGCCGGTCCAGGCGATGGCGTCGTTGATGATGATGTCGCCCTCGTTGGCGGTCCCGGCGCCGCTCCGGGTGTCGATCCGGACATTGGTGGTGACCAGAATGGCCGACAGGGTGGCGCCGGAGATGTCGCCGCCCGCGCCGACGGTGAAGTCCTGCTGGCCGGTCGTCCAGGTCCCGGCGTCGCCGCCCGGCGCGGCGGCCGTGACGCTGGATCCGGTCGCGACATTGACGACGGCGGCCGCGGTCTCGATCGAGCCGCCGTCGCCGCCGCCGGGGGCGCTGGCGTCGAGGGTCCCGGCGACATTGACGGTCCCGGTCGGGCCGTCGCCGAGCAGCTGGATCACGCCTTCGCTGCCGCCGATGGTGCGGGCCTGGATGACGCCGGTGTTGTTGACCACGGTGCGCAGCAGGGCGCCCGCGCCGTCGGCGGTCAGCAGGACCCGGCCGCCGTCGGCCTGCAGCATGCCGCCGTTCTGGATCAGGGCGTCGGCCGCCCCCTGGTCGACGACGACATTGAGCAGGCCGTCGCCGGCGACGTCGAGGGTGATCGCCTCGCCGACGGCCAGGGCGACGGTGCCGAGACTGGCCCGGATCACGCCTTCGTTGCTGACCTGACCGCCCAGCAGGGCGACATAGCCGTTGTCGGCGACGAGGGTCCCTTCGTTGAGCACCGTGCCCGAGCCGGTCCCGGTGAAGCGGTAGTCGCCGGCCATGAAGTCGGCGTCGGTGATGCCGAGGCTGGAGGCGACGAGGCCGCCGACATTGACCTGGGCGCCGGGGGCGAACAGCACGCCGTTGGGATTGACGAGGAAGACCTGGCCGTTCGAGGTCAGGCTGCCGAAGATGGCCGAGGCGTCGGCGCCGATCACCCGGTTGAGGGCGACGGCCTGGGCGTTGGGCTGGACGAAGTCGACGCTGCCGCCCGCGCCGATCGAGAAGCTCTGCCAGTTGATGGCGACGTTCTGGGTCGACTGGTTGATCGTCATCGCGCCCGGGGCGGTGTTGATGGTCGCGCCGCCGGCGACGACGGCGCCGCCGGTCGGGAGGGTCTGGGCCTGGGCCGTCCCGGCGAGTGACAGGGAGGCGGCGAGACCGAGCACGATGACGCCGGCGAGGGCGGTGGAGGCCGAGAGGGCGCGGCGGCGGGCGCAGACGGCGCCGCGCTTTGCATCGCCGCCGATCACTTGAGGGAGTCTGGTCATCAGAACGTCCTTGTGGGGAGGGGCGTGGAAAGGGGTGGAGCAGCGGTCATCAGAACAGCCTGACGATCTGGAACCAGGCGCGGCCCCTCTCGTCGGGGCCCGAGGTGACGGCCTGGTCGCCGATGCGGCGGGCGTAGCTGGCGCGGATGAACAGGTCGTCGGGGCCGGACCAGTTGAGGCCGACGCCGTAGCCGCTGCGCCGGGCGTGGTTGGAGCCGGAGAACCAGGGATCGTGGGCGAAGTCGACCTCGCCCCGGTCGACGAAGCCGATCAGCTGGAACCGGCCGGGCAGGGACGGGGTCCACTGATCGAGGGCGAGGCGGGCCTCGAGGGTGGCGACATGGCCTTCGTCGCCATAGGCCTCGCCCTCGGGATAGGCGCGCACCGCATAGGCGCCGCCCAGCTCCATCTTTTCGGAACTGTCGAGGTTGTCGGTGGCGAGCTGGCCGCGCACCGAGCCGTAGAGCGACAGCGGGCCGCTGACGGTCTGCAGCCGCGACAGGCTGTACTGCAGCTTGCCGAAGCCGCCCCGGGAGCGGGCGGCGAGGGCGTCGGCGGCACGCTCCAACGGGTTCTCGATGTCGAGATTGCCGGTGGTCCAGGACAGGGAGCCGGCGTTCCAGCCGCCGCCGCCGAAGTCGTCGCGCGAGTCGCCGCGCAGGCCGACGGTGACGGCGTGGATTTCCTTGTCCGACACCTGGGAGACGAGGCCGATCTCGTCGCTGAGATATTTGGCGTCGAAGCTGGCGTCGGCATACAGGTTGGCGGCGCGCGAACGGATCAGCGGATAGCTGGCGAAGACGCTGAAGATGTCGGCCTCGCCCCCGGCGTCGAGGGCCGAGAACTCCTCGCCGAGATCGTACTGCATATGGGTCCAGGCCACGCCGACGGCAGCGGCGCCGAACGGGACCTGCCAGGCGGCGCGGCCGTAGGCGAGACCCTCGGTCGAGGCGAGCAGGCGCAGGCTGATCAGGTCGCCCATGCCGGTCGGATTGGCGAAATTGACCGAGCCGCCGAAGCGATAGGCGCCGGTGTAGCGATTGCCGGCGTTGTCGGCCTCGAGGCTACCGTAGATCGAGGGGGCGGGGGTCAGGTCGACGGTCAGATCCGAGGAACCGACCTCGGCGCCGGGCGACAGGGTCGAGCGCACGACGACGCCGGGCACGTCGGACAGCAGTAGCAGGCGACGCTCCAGCGGCGCGATGGCCACCGGGTCGCCGGGATTGAGGCCGTGCAGCAGGCCCGAGGCCAGGGCGTCCGGCACGCCGGCCTCGTTGCGCAGGGCGATGTCGCCATAGCGGCCCTCGATGACGGCGATGGTCACCGTCCCGGCGACCACGTCCTGGGCGGGGAGGTAGGCCTGGGCGAGGACGTAGCCGTGGCTGTTGTAGAAGCGGGTGATGCGGGCGGCGGCGTTGCGCAGCTCGGGCAGGGTCAGTTCGAGGCCGGGCGTGACCTGCGCGGCGGCGACCAGCTCGGCCTCGCTGAACAGGGTGGCGCCGGTGATGCGCACGGCGTCGACGCGGATGCGCCGGCCCTCGGCCACGGCGTCGACCGGCGCGTCCGGGCGCTCGATGCGGATATCAGGCGCGGGGGTGCGGGGCGGGGCGGGCGGCGGGATCTGCTGCAACTGGCCGCCGACCGGCGGCACCTGGGCATGGGCGGTGTGGGCGGCCGCCAGCAGGGCCGCGACAATGAGACTGGAACGCAACATCAGGCGCCTCGAATTCCGCCGCGGTATCAGGGCGTAGCGGCCTCCACGCAGCGGGGGGCACGCACGTAGCAAGGCACGGGGTCGATTCAGTGAGCAAATATAAGAAATCGTGTCTGCAGCTGCGAGACAATCTCATGATTTCGAATATCGGAAACCTTAGCGCTTTACGATATTAACAAGACATGAACGGCATGTTCACATGATGCCGTGAAATAAAGAACCGGTAATGACTTTATTGGTTCCTGATTTGATTGGTCGAATATTTGCCGTGAAGGTTGTTGGCCGGTCTGATCGGCGTCAGGCGAGGATGTCGAGCAGGGCGCCCGTCATCTCGTCCGCGGTCTTCAACACCGCGACATTGGCCTTGAGCGCCAGCTCGGCGCCGATCCGTTCGACGGTCTCGCCGGCCAGGTCGGCCAGCGGCTCGACCGCGGTGCGGCGCGCGCTGGCTTCGAAACGGGCCGTGGCCGTGGCGATGCCGACGGCGGCGATGGCGTGGGCCTGCATGGGCGTCTCCGGATGGAGACACAGGGTGGGGGTGAAGACTGAAGGGGCCGGCAATGAAACTGGTGAACAGAACCCGCCAACCGCCGTTCGCCGGATCGACAGGCGGGGCGCGACGTGATCAATTGCCGTGTCGGTTCAGACAGGACGTTTCGTCATGTTCAGCCTCGCCCATCTAAAGCGCCGCCTTGGACAGTACGCCGCTGTCTGGGTGGGGGCCTTCCTGCTGGCGGGGGCGGCGATCCTGGCGGGGCTGTGGTTCGCCGATCTGATGACGGCGGCGGATGCGGTGTTGCCGGTCGCGCTGGCCCTGACGGCGCTGGCGCCGGGCGGCGGCGTGGTGGCCAGTCTGATGTCGCGCGAGACCCTGGGCACCAAGCTGGTGGTGGTGCTTCTTGCGGCGGTGCTGGTGTTGCCGCTGCTGTGGGCCCCCGTGTCGGCGGCGGTGGCGATCGCCTTCTTCGCCGACCGTTCGATCGAGTATTCGCAGACCTATGCGGCCTTCCAGATCGGCGTGTCCCGGGTGCTGTTCCCGGTCAGCGTCTGGCTCGGCGACGGCGACCTGTTCGGCTGGGTCTGGACCGCCTTCCAGTGGGTGTCGACCGTGGTCGGCTTCCTGTCGGCGATGGCCAAAATCTGGCCCGCGATCCGGCGGCTGCTGGGACCAGAGCCGCCGGTCGAGGCCTAGGCGTCAGTTTTCGGCGACGACCTCGAAGCCGGCGAAGATCATCCGCTTGCCATCGAACGGCATGTCGAGGGCCATCATCCGCTCGTCCTGCATCAACGCCTCCCACGCCGTGTCGCGGACGGCCTTGTCGGGCCAGGTGATCCAGCCGACGGCGACGGTTTCGCCATCCTTGAGGTCCACGGCGCGCTTGAAGTCGGTGACCTTGCCGTCGGGGACGTCCTCGCCCCAGCATTCGGTGACGGACAGGGCGCCCTGTTCCTTGAAGAAGGGCGTGGTCTGGCGCGAATGCTCGAGATAGGCGGCCTTGTTGGCGGCGGGGACGGGCATGACGGTGATGTCGAGGAAGGGCATTTTTTCTGACGCTCCGCATAGCTGAAGGGGGCTAACGCTCGCGACTCGGTCGCTCGCAACTTGAGCCCAGGGTTGGTGGTCCATGCCCGGACGGCGGTCCCGCGCGGCCGAGGTCGCTTGAGACTCATGCCGCGATCAGTTAGATATGACAAGTATGAAGTTAGAAAAAATAACCAGTCTGCACGGGCGGCGTTATGAGGACGCCTGCGGCACGGCGCTGGGGCTGGAGATTCTGGGCGAGCGGTGGGCCCTGCTGGTGGTGCGCGAACTGATGCTGGGGCCGAAGCGGTTCGGCGACCTGCGGGCCAGCCTGCCCGGTCTGAGCGCCAATGTGCTGACGCAACGGCTGGAGGGGCTGGAGGCGGCCGGGGTGCTGGGACGGCGCAGGCTCGCGCCCCCGGCCTCGGTGCAGGTCTATGAGCTGACGCCGTGGGGGCTGGAGGCCGAGCCGATCATCCAGGCCATGGGCCGGTGGGCGGCGCGGTCGCCGGACCATGACGCCACCCTGCCGCTGAGCCCGGTCGGGCTGATGCTGTCGTTCCGGACCATGTTCGATCCCGGCAAGGCGGGCGCGGCGCGGACCGCGCTCGGCTTCGGCTTCGGGGCCGAAAGCTTCGTCGTGCGGGTGGCGGATGGGCTGCTGACTGCAGCGCGGGCGGAGCCGGAGGGGGTCGAGGCGGTGGTGACGGGGACGCCGGAGGCGGTGGCGGCGGCGGTCTATGGCCCGGCGCCGGAGCGGCTGGAGGGGCTGACGGTCGCGGGCGAGGCGGCGGCCTTCGTGCGCTTCACCGGCTGGTTCGAACTGCCGCCCAAGGCGGAGCGACGCGCCGCCTGACGACCGGCTGGTGCTAGTCCGCCCGCCAGACGCGGATCCAGTCGATTTCCAGCCGCTGCGGGAAGGCCGCCGCGTCGACGCCCTCGGCCCCGCCCCAGTCGCCGCCGACGGCGACATTGAGGATCAGCCGGAAGGGGCGGTCGAACGGCCAGGCGGCGCGGTCGGTCCGCTCGTTCGGGAAGCGGTAATACGGCCGGCCGTCGAGGACGAAGTCGACGGCCTCGGGCGTCCAGCGGACCTCATAGACGTGGAAGGCGTCGCAGGCGTCGGGGACGGCGACCTCGGCCCCGCGCTGCGTGCCGGCGACATGGTTGTAGCGACCGGTGTGGACGGTGCCGTGGACCACGCCGGGGCGGTGGCCGACGTGCTCCATGATGTCGATCTCGCCGTCGCCCGGCCAGGTCTCCAGATCGACCGGCAGCATCCAGATGGCCGGCCAGGTCCCGCGACCGCAGGGCAGTTTCGCCCGCGCCTGGAAGACGCCGTAGGTCCAGCCCTCGCGGCTGAGCAGGCGGGCGGACGCGTAGTCCTGACCGCCATGGTCGGCGGCGCTGTCCAGCCGTTCGCGGCGGGCCTCGATAATCAGGCGGCCGTCCGCGATCCGGGCGTTTTCGAGCCGGTCGGCGGCGTAGTACTGCAGCTCGTTGTTGTACCAGCCGGTGCGGTTGGCGTGGGTGTCGTACGTCCACAGGGCCGGATCGGGGAGGCCGTCGACCGCGAATTCGTCGGCCCAGACAAGGCTGTGGCCGGGCGGGCTCCCGGGCGTCTGCGCCCGGGCCACGGCCGGAGCGGCCAGCAGAAGGGCGGCGAACGCGGCGGTCGGGGCGGCGGACGGGCGGCGCATCCGGGCAGGATAGCGCAGGCAGGGGCGGAGCCGGAATCACGGATGGTGACGGGCGCGGACTTGCCGCCGGGCCGCGCCGGAGTCATCGTCGGGCATGAGCACGCAAGAGCCGGCGGGCGGACGCTTCGAAAGCTTTTCGGCCTTCTATCCGCACTACATCCACGAGCACTCGAACCGCACGTGCCGGCGGATCCACGTGGTCGGCTCGGCGCTGGTGCTGGCCGTCCCCGTCGTCGCCCTGCTGACGCGAAACCCGTGGTGGCTGCTGGCCATGCCGTTGATCGGCTACGGCTTCGCCTGGGTTGGGCATTTCTTCTTCGAGAAGAACCGGCCGGCGACGTTCCGCTATCCGCTGTGGAGCCTGATGGGCGACTGGCGGATGTTCTTCGAGACGGTCAGCGGCAAGCGGAAATTCTGAGGCTGTCGCCAAGCGTTTCAGGTCTGCAACACGCGTGAAAGGTTCATTGGCCTGTCTGTCTCCGTCTTCCCGGTCGGAGAGTCCTGATGCCTGTCGCCGCCCTTCTCGCAGCCCTTGTCGCCCAGGCGGAGCCCGGCGCGCCGCCTGCATGCGCGGCCCTGACGCTGGAGCCGGGCCTTTATTGCGCCCAGGCGCCGATGGGCGTGGTGGTGTCCGACGACGACGCCATGGCGGTCCATTTCGCAGGGATCGCCGCGGCGGGGGAGGCCCGGTTTCGCCGCCATTTCGAGCAGCCGCCGACACCCTATGCGGTGATCGTCGGGGAGAGGGCCAATCCGCTCACCGCCGCAGGGATGGGCTTCGGCGGCGGGGGCGCGCTGCAGCAGCAGCTGCGTCAGGCCGGCGCCCGCCACATTCTGCCGTGGACCACGGCGGCCCAGCGCGCGGAACTGCTGCTGGGCGCCCGCCGGAGCGAGGCCGAGGGGCGGCGTCGGGCCGAGGGCCTGACCGGCGACGCTCTGGACGCGGCGGTGGCGGCGGACCTGGACGCCGCGGAGCCGGCTCCGCCCGCGACCGCCGGGGCTGATTCCGGGGCGGCGCATGAACTGGGTCACATGTGGGCCATCCGGGCGTACTGGCCTGACGCCCGCGGCGGCGGCCACTACGGCGGGCCGGCCGACGACTGGTTCGACGAGAGCGCCGCGGTGCTGATGGAGGATGAGGCTCTGGGCCAGACCCGACGGGCCGGGTTCGCCCGGGAATGGCGCACGCCCGGAGGGGCGCGGCCCCGGCCGCTGGCGGTCTATTTCGCCGACACCCATCCCCTGTTCGAGCAGGTGCAGGCCGAGCTGGAACGGTTCAAGGCATCCGCCGGGACCGGGGCGGGCGCGCCGGGGACTCTGACCGGGGAGGCGGTCGGCGACCCGCAGGTGAGAACGCTGAACGGTCAGGCGCTGGACCTCGCCAACCTGCCGCCCGGGGCCGTGATCCGGACGCCCGACGGTCAACCGGTCGACGCCGCGACCCTGGCGCGCCTGATGGGCGGGGCCGTCCCCGGGGGAGAAGCGGCGTCGGGCCGGCGGCCGCCCCGGACGATGACCGCCGTACGAAGCCTGGACACGTCGGATCCGGGCGAGCAAGCCAGAGCCGTGATGTTCTACGCCCAGGCCCGGGTGTTCGCCGACTTTCTGCTGGAGCGGACCGGAGACCCCGCGGTCTACGGACGTATCGCCCGTGCGCTCGCAGACGGGCGCACCATGGATCAGTGGCTGGCGGTCGACGGGGCGGCGTCAGGGTTGCCGGGCTCAGTGACGGCGCTGGACGCCGCCTGGATGGCCTGGCTGGCCGATGCCTACGGGCCCGCGGCCTGATTGGGTCAGTTCGAGCCGACGTTGCTGACGGTCGAGGCCATCAGGGTCTGGCTGGGCTGGGCGTCCCACGACGGCGGGCAGCCGTCGAAGCGGCCGGCGTCGATCAGGGTCAGGCGGCGCTGGTTGAAGCGCATCGCCGGCTGCATCGAGCCGCGGCCGTGGCCGGTGTAGAGGTCGATCTTCTGGCCCTTGATCGCGCCGCCGGTGTCGGAGGCGTACCAGTAGCCGTCGTGCAGCGTGCCGTCGGGCATGCGCAGGCCGACCGTCTCGGGGATGAACAGGCGGGTGCGGCGCGGGATGTAGCGCGGGTCGGTGGCGATGGTGCGCATGGCGATCGGGCGGCAACCAAGGCTGTCGTTGCCCGTCGCCCCGCCGCCGCCGGCATGGTAGAGATTGACGCGGGCGGTCCAGTCGGCGTCCTCGGCCATCAGGGCCTGTTGTTCGGGGGTCAGACCCGCGACGCCGCTGTCGGAACCTTCACTCGCGGACGCCGTTGTTTCCTCGCCCAGCCCGGTCGCGACCGCGGCTTCGTAGGATACGGGATCCGCCTCGACCGCAGGCGCGGACGGGAAGGCCATCGCCCAGACGAGGGCGAGCGCAGCGGCTGTGCCGAGCATGAATCAGACTCACGAATGCCCCGGCCCCTGACGCGTCCGGTGAGCGGCTTGTCGTCAATAAATGCGGCGAAATCCAGTCTAGCTGTCCAGCGTGCGACCTCCTGTCCGGTCATGCGGTGGATAAGTGCGCCTTGTGGAGGTTCATGCGAATCTCGTTTGTCCAACGCGGGCAAACCTGTCAGCTGTATTCGCAGATAAGAAACACTTTGCTGGGGCGCGATGCTTACTGTTCATGGGGATATTCGTTCCGGCAACTGTTTGAAGGTCAAGTGGTTGCTGGAGGTGCTCGGGCGTGATTATCGCTGGGTCGAAACCGACGTCATGTCGGGGGTGACGCGATCCACAGAATTCCTCGCCGCCAATCCGGCCGGGCAGGTTCCGGCGGTGGTCTTCGACGACGGCCGGACGCTGGCGCAGTCGAACGCCATCCTCGGCTATTTCGGCGAGGGCACGCCGTTCATTCCGGCCGATCCGTGGGGCCGGGCGAAGATGTATGAATGGCTGTTCTGGGAGCAGTACAGCCACGAGCCGTACATCGCGGTGGCGCGGTTCCAGCGGTTGCTGGCTGGCAAGTCGCGGGAGGAGATCGAGCCGCGGCTGGTCGAGCGCGGCCATGCGGCCCTCGCCCGAATGGATGAGGCGTTGGCCGGGGCCGACTGGCTGGTCGGGGACGGGCCGACGCTCGCCGACCTGGCCCTGGTCGCCTACACCCGGGTCGCGCATGAGGGGGATTTCGACCTAGCGGCCTATCCGGCTGTTCGCCGCTGGATCGGGCGGGTGGAGACGGCCTTCGCGATAAGCTAGACGGGCGCCGAGCCGACCGGAGCCACCATGCGCGACCACCCTTGCCAGCCCCTGACCGGCTACGCCCCTGTCGATGACTCCGAGGGACTGGCCCGCGCTACAGCCTTTCGCACCCTGATGGCCGCGCGGCGGACGGTGCGCGAGTTTTCGGACCGGCCCGTGTCGCGCGCCATCGTCGAACAGGCCCTGCTGACCGCCGGTTCAGCCCCGTCCGGGGCCAACCACCAGCCGTGGTTCTTCAGCGTCATCGAAAGCCCCGACGCCCGCGCCCGCATCCGCGCCGCCGCCGAGGCCGAGGAGCGGGAATTCTATGCCGAAAAGGCCCCGCAGGAATGGCTGGACGCCCTGGCCCCGCTGGGCACCGACCCGGACAAGCGGTTCATCGAGGTCGCTCCGGTGCTGATCGCCATCTTCGCCCAGAAACGCGGCGGGCCGAACCCCGGCGACGACAAGAAGAACTACTACGTCCAGGAGAGCGTCGGCATCGCCACCGGCTTGCTGATCGCGGCGCTGCATTCCGCCGGTCTGGCGACCCTGACCCATACCCCGGCGCCGATGAGCTTCCTCGCCGACATCTGCGGGCGACCGGCGGGAGAGAAGCCCTTTCTGCTGCTGGTCGCGGGCCATCCGGCGGCCAATGCGACGGTGCCGACGGCGGCCCTGAACAAGAAGCCGCTGGACGGCATCGCGGCCTGGCTCTAGCCCGCCGCCTCAGGCCGTCACCGGGCGTCGGGGCGTCCGCCTTCGGCCCATTCCGGCGTGAAGTCGCCCTCGGCCACCGCCGACAGCGGCGCGACCAGCGACTGGATCGCCTGGGTCATGAAGTCGAAATTGATGTTGGCGATGGTGTCTTCGGGCGTGTGGTAGGTCGGAATGGTGGCCCAGCCGGACACGGTGTGGGCGACGATGCCGCGCTGGGCGAGGGCGAAATTGTCCGACCGCTCGAAGAAATTCTGCTCCGGATAGGGGTCGGGTCCGACGAGGGCTCCGCGCGCCTTGAGCTCGGGGCCGAAGTTCGACCGCTCGAATCCGGTCATCATCATCACGCCGGCGGGCAGCTGCGGGTCCTGGTCCGCGATCATCTCGATCTCGAGGTTGGCGCGGATGCGC
This sequence comes from Alphaproteobacteria bacterium, assembly GCA_018820665.1. Lineage (GTDB taxonomy): Bacteria > Pseudomonadota > Alphaproteobacteria > Caulobacterales > Caulobacteraceae > Brevundimonas. The sequence continues at coordinate 19,208 of JAHJNW010000096.1, forward strand.
TCCAGCGGCACCGGCGGGTGGTCGACGAAATAGCGCGACCCGAGCAGCCCCGCCTCTTCCGATCCATAGCCGACGAACATCACATTCATCCGGTGCGGACCGGTTCCCGCCAGCGCCCGAGCCAGCTCGATCACCGCCACCGTGCCCGAGGCGTCGTCATTGGCCCCGTACATGACGACGCCGTCGGAGCGCAGGCCGATATGGTCAAGGTGGGCCGAGACCATGAGCACGGGTCCGTCCGGCTCCGACCCCGCCAGCCAGCCGATGGCGTTGCTGGTGAAGCCCGCTTCGATCGTGGTGTTCCCGGGATCGTAGCTCGCCGTCCCGCCGGCCGCCTGCAGCCGGTCGAAGACCTCGGGGGCGAGCACGAGGACGACCGGGCCGGCTGGCGGCGTGGCGTCGGCGAGGCGGATGATCGGGTCGCGCCGGCCGCTGTCCCCGGTGGCCTGGGCCAGGACGTCCGTGCGGCGCAGCAGGATGAGCCGGGCGCCGCTGCGCATCAGCGATCCGAACAGGGCGCGCACGGCCGGGCCCTCGGGCGGCGCCACCATCAGGGCTTCGGCGCCGGAGGGGACGGAGGCCGCATCGGCGACGACCGAGATCGCCCCGGAGGCGGCGTTCAGCCCGCCCGTCAGGACGGCGAAATCCGCGCCCTGGGTGATGGACATGCCGCCGATGGTCAGGCGCGCCTCGCCCGAGGGCGTGATCTTGGTCACCGGGGCCTTCTGCACATAGCCGTCCATGCCCGGCGCGGGCGTCAGGCCGGCCAGACGAAACTGGGCGGCGACATAGGCGGCGGCGATCGCCTCGTCGCGGGTGGCGCTGCCGCGGCCCTGCAGCTCTTCGCCGGCAAGGAAATTCATATGCGCCTCGACCGCGTTGCGCTCGACCGCGCGGGTCGCCTGGGCCATGGCCGGGCTGGCGATCAGGGCGACGAGGGAGGCGGCGAGGAAGAGGCGCTTCATGACGGGCTCCGCGGACAAGGAAGCCAAGCCGTAGGCCGCGGCCCGACGTTCGGTCAAATGAAAGCTTCTTCAGGTCTGGACGCCCGGCCCTGCCCGCACTAACCGGCCCTGCACCTTTCATTCGCGGAGCCCGCCATGAAGCGCCTCGTTGTCGTCCTGTCCGCCCTGACGCTCGGCGTCACCGCCCTGGCCGTTCCCGCCGTCGTCTCCGCCTGGGGCAGCACCGGCCACCGGCTGATCGGGGTCGCCGCGGTGCGGGCCCTGCCGGACGAGATGCCGGCCTTCCTGCGCACGCCGGGGGCGGCGGCCGAGGTCGGCGAACTGTCGCGCGAACCGGACCGGACCAAGGGCGGCGGTCAGCCGCACGACCGCGAACGCGATACAGCGCACTTCGTCGACATGATGGACGACGGCCGGATCATGACGGCGCAGGGGCTGTCGATCGACGCCCTGCCGCGGCTGAAGTCGGAATATGATGCGGCGCTGCTGGCGGCGGGGACTAAGGTCGACGACGCCGGCTGGCTGCCCTACGCCATCATGGACGGCTATCAGCAGCTGGTGCGCGACTTCGCCACCTGGCGGGTGCTGAACGCGGCCGAGGCGCGCGAGACCGATCCGGGCAAGCGGGCCTGGTACCGCGAGGACCGGCTGCGGCGCGAGGCGCTGATCCTGCGCGACATGGGCTATCTGGGCCATTACGTCGGCGACGGCAGCCAGCCGCATCATACGACGATCCACTACAACGGCTGGAATCGCGACACGCCGAACCCCGAGGGCTTCACCACCTCGCGCCAGACCCACGGCGTCTTCGAGGGCGACTTCACCGCCCGGGTGGCGCGGCTGGACGCGGTCGAAACGGCGATGGCTGCGCCGGCGCTGGACGGGTTCGACCTGCGGGCGCGGGTTCCGGCCTATCTGAGGACGACCTTGGCCGAGGTAACGCCCTTCTACCGGCTGGAGAAGGCGGGCGGCTTCGGCGAGGGCGATGCGCGCGGCGGGGCGTTCGTGATCGAGCGGCTGGCGGCGGGGGCGTCGGAGCTGCGCGACCTGTTCGTTCTGGCGTGGCGGGATTCGGCCGATGACGAGATCGGCTGGCCCAAGGTCAAGGTCTCCGAGGTCGAGGCCGGGACGGCCGATCCGTGGCTGGCCATGTATGGCGAGGACTGACCCGCCTTGAGTGAACTGACCCCGCCCGTCGTCATCCTCGACAAGCCGCAGCTGGCCGACAACATCGGCGCGGTGGCGCGGGTGATGGCCAATTTCGGCCTGTCCGAGCTGCGCCTCGTCGCGCCGCGCGACGGCTGGCCGCAGGACCGGGCCTGGGCGACGGCCTCGGGGGCCGACTGGGTGCTGGACGGGGTGAAGGTGTTCGATACGGTGGCGGAGGCCATCGCCGATCTGAACACGGTCTTCTCGACCACCGCCCGGCCGCGCGAGACGCGGATGCCGGTGCGCACGCCGCGTGAGTCGGCGCGGCTGCTGTATGACGACCGGGCTTCGGGGCTGACGGTCGGGCTGCTGTTCGGCGGCGAGCGGGCCGGGCTGGAGACGACGGACATCGCCCTGACCCAGGGCATCACGACCATTCCGATCGATCCGCGGCATCATTCGCTGAACCTGGCCCAGGCGGTGGCGATCAACGCCTATGAGTGGCGCACCCTTATCCTCAACGCCCCGCCGCCGCGCTTCCGCGAGGGCGAGCCGCCGGCGTCGAACGACCTGCTGGTCGGGATGTACGAACATCTGGAGGCCGAGCTGGACGGAGGCGGCTTCTTCCATCCGCCGGAGAAGCGGCCGTCGATGAGTCAGAACCTGCGGGTCATGCTGGGCCGGGCCGGGTTCTCGGAGCAGGAGGTGGCGACCTTCCGCGGGGTGATCCACGCCCTGGCCAAGGGGCGCGGGCGGGTGCTGGCCAAGCTGGCGGCGAAGAAGGCCGCCGAGGGGTGAAGGCCCTGCTGGTCTATCCGCTGGCGGCGCTGGCGGAGATCGCCGGCTGTTTCGCCTTCTGGGCGTGGCTAAAGCTGGACCGGTCGCCGCTGTGGCTGATCCCCGGGGTGGCGTGTCTGGTCGCCTTCGCAGGGTTGCTGACCCTGGTCCCGAGCGCGGCGGCCGGACGGGCGTTCGCGGCCTATGGCGGGGTCTATATTGTCGCCTCGCTGGTGTGGATGGGGCTGGTCGAGAAGGCCGCGCCGGACCGCTGGGACCTGATCGGCGGGGCCGTCTGTCTGATCGGCGCCGCGATCATCCTGTTCGGGCCGCGGGGGTAGGTCAGAGCGTGGCGCAGAAGGCCGGGACCACCTCGGTCGCCGGTCCGTACAGGCCGTCATCGAACAGGCGGCGGCCCCGCGAAGGTTCGAGATTGAGCTCGACCGTGCGGGCGCCGGCGAGATTGGCCAGTTGCACGAAACCCGCCGCCGGCCAGACGGCCCCGGATGTGCCGATGGAGACGAACAGGTCGCAGGCGGCGAGGGCGCGCTCGATCCGGTCCATCTGCAGCGGAAATTCGCCGAACCAGACGATGTGCGGGCGCAGGGTCCCGCGCGGGTGGAAGGGCGAGGGCTGGTCCGGGGCGAGGTCGCCGGGACAGTCGCAGACGTCGCCGGTGACGCTGCATTGGGCCTTGAGCAGTTCGCCGTGCATGTGGATCAGGTCGAAGCCGGGGGCGGGCGGGGTCGCGGCATGGGCGCGGTCGTGCAGGTCGTCGACGTTCTGGGTGACCAGCAGGATCTCGCCCGGCCAATGCGTGGCGAGGTCGGCCAGGGCGCGGTGGGCGGCGTTGGGGTGGACGGTCGCCAGCTGACGGCGGCGCTGGTTGTAGAAGTCCTGCACCAGGGCGGGGTCGCGGGCGAAGGCCTGCGGCGTCGCCACATCCTCGACGCGATGGCCCATCCAAAGGCCGTCGTCGGCGCGGAAGGTGGGCACGCCGGACTCGGCGGAGATGCCGGAGCCGGTGAGGATGACGAGGTTGCGGGGCCTGCCCATGGCGCCACCGTAGCGGCCGGCGCGACCCGGGGCCATGCTCCCGCCGTCGTCTAGAACAGGCCGTTGGAGTTTTGCGAAGCCGCGGGAACAGGCTGGAGCACGTCCCAGTGCTCGACGATCTTGCCCGTTTCGTTCAGCCGGAAGATGTCGATCCCCGCATAGTCCTGATCTCCGGGCCAGATCTGGCGACAGTGCAGCACGACGAGGTCGCCCTCGGCGATGGCGCGTTTGATCTCGACCCGCTTGCCGGGAAACTCCCGCGCCATCCGCTCGAAATAGTCGATGAAGCCATCCTTGCCGTCCCGGACATGCGGATTGTGCTGGATGTACTCGTCGCCGACGAATCTCTCGATGGCCTCGCGCGGTCGACCCTCATTGAACATCAGCTCGTAGAAGGCGTGCACATTGGCCTTGTTGGTTTCCAGATCGGTCATGGGACGCTCCTCCGGATCGATCTGTGGTCATGGGGGCGGTCAATCAAGGCTTGAACGGGACCGTCTTCGATGCAAACGGTCCGGCAATCAGAGGAGCCCCGCCCATGAAAACCCGCGCCGCCGTCGCCTTCGAGGCCAAACGTCCGCTGGAGATCGTCGAGGTCGATCTGGAGGGCCCGCGCGCCGGCGAGGTGCTGGTCGAGATCAAGGCCACGGGCATCTGTCACACCGACGCCTATACGCTGGACGGGCTGGACAGCGAGGGGATCTTCCCGTCGATCCTCGGTCACGAGGGCGCCGGGGTGGTGGTCGAGGTCGGACCGGGAGTGACGAGCGTCGCCGTCGGCGACCATGTCATCCCGCTGTACACGCCCGAGTGCCGGCAATGTAAAAGCTGCCTGAGCCGCAAGACCAATCTGTGTACGGCGATCCGGGGGACGCAGGGCAAGGGGCTGATGCCCGACGGGACCAGCCGCTTCAGCTACAAGGGCCAGGCGATCGCCCACTATATGGGCTGTTCGACCTTCTCGAACTTCACCGTCCTGCCCGAGATCGCCTTGGCGAAGATCCGCAAGGACGCGCCGTTCGAGAGCGCCTGCTATGTCGGCTGCGGCGTGACGACGGGCGTCGGCGCGGTGGTCAATACGGCGAAGGTCGAGCCGGGCGCCAATGCCGTCGTCTTCGGCCTCGGCGGCAGCGGGCTGAACGTCATCCAGGGGCTGAAGATGGTCGGGGCCGACATGATCGTCGGCGTGGACATCAACGGCGACAAGGAAGAATGGGGCCGTCGCTTCGGCATGACCCATTTCGTCAATCCGAAGGAGGTCTCCGACGTGGTGGCCCATCTGGTCGAACTGACCGGCGGCGGCGCCGACTACACCTTCGACTGCACCGGCAACACGGTGGTCATGCGCCAGGCGCTTGAGGCCTGTCACCGCGGCTGGGGCGAGAGTATCGTCATCG
>JAHJNW010000013.1 GCA_018820665.1 Alphaproteobacteria bacterium
CGGGCCCAGCAATGGACCCGGCGGTGATCCGGCAAGGCCCGAATGCCAGGGCCGCCAGCCGGAGGGCGTGTGGAAAACGACTGCGCGGGGCGGCCTGTCTCGTCGAAACGGTTATCTATCAAAGCACCGGGCGAGGCCCGGCCGCCCCGCACCCTCCCTCTTCGTAAGGGCGCTCCAACAAAGACTAGTTTGCAATTCAAACAGGTCTGACGTAGATCGATCTCATCGAGAGGGGAGAGACCCATGTCCGCCATCCATCCCGCCCAGTCCGACCGCCTGCACGGCCTCGACGCCCTGCGGGGCGGCGCCCTGTTGCTCGGCGTCGTCCTGCACGCCGCCATGAACTACATGCAGCCGCCGATCTGGCTGTTCCCCGACGACCAGAGCTCGCCGGTCGCCTCGGTCCTGTTCTTCGCCATCCACCTGTTCCGCATGACGACCTTCTTCCTGATCGCCGGCCTGTTCGCCCATATGCTGCTCGGACGCCGCGGGACCTGGGGCTTCGTCAAGGACCGGCTGGGCCGGATCGCCAACCCCCTGTTCGGCCTCTGGTGGGTCGTCTTCCCCGCCTTCATCGCCGTCATCGTCTGGAAGGCGGCCCTCGACAACGGCGGCGTCATCCCGACCGACGGCCCGCCGCCGCCGCCCCTGACGTTCGAGACCTTCCCCCTGCTGCACCTGTGGTTCCTCTGGGTGTTGCTGCTGTTCTACGCCGCCTTCCTGCTGCTGCGCGCGCCCTTCGCCGCCCTCGACCGCGGCGGCGCCGTCGGCCGCACGATCGACCGGATGACCGGCGCGCTGATCGGCCCCTGGACGCCCGCCGTCCTGGCCGCGCCCCTCGCCCTCGCCCTGTGGTTCACGCCGGACTGGTTCGCCTTCTTCGGCATTCCGACGCCGGACAAGGGCTTCGTCCCCAACATCGCCGCCGTCGCCGCCTTCGGAACCGCCTTCGCCGTCGGGATCCTGCTCGACCGCCGCCGCGACCTGCTGGGCCGGATCGAGCGCCTGTGGCCGGCCTTCACTGTCATGGCCCTCGGCGCCGGGACCGGGGCCCTCGTCCTGTCCGGCGGCCCGGTCCCCGAACTGGTCCCGCTGACCGATCCGTCGCTCAAGGCGGCCGCAGCCTGCGTCTACGCCTTCGCCGTCTTCGCCTCGACCTTCGCCCTGACGGCGCTCGCCCTGCGCTTCCTGTCCGGCTACAGCGCCGTGCGCCGCTATCTCGCCGACGCCTCCTACTGGATCTACATCATCCATCTGCCGCTGGTCATGGTCGGCCAGGTGCTGATGCTCGACGCGCCCCTGCCGTGGTGGGGCAAGATGGGCGGCGTCGTCCTCGGCGTCATGGCCGTCTCCCTGCTCAGCTATGAGCTGCTGGTCCGCCACACCTTCATCGGCAAGGGCCTCAACGGTCGCCGCATCCCGTGGCGCCGCCGCCCTGAAGCCGCGCCGGCGCCGGCCGAATAGCTTGCCAAGCCCCCTCGACCCGTCCACTTCGGGCGGATCGGCCAGGAGAGTCGCAATGACCGAAAAATCCCGTTCCGTCCCCCCGGGCAAGTCTGCGGCCCGCAACGCAGAGGCCGACCTCGCCTTCCTGCGCCAGATCGTCGAGAGCGGGGGCGGCGGGCGCAGGCAGATGGCCATGGGGGTCCTCTTCCTCGTCTGCGGCCTGCTCTATGGCGTCCAGTGCCTGTTCCACCTTGGCCAGATCGCCGGTCTGATCCGCTGGCCGGACTGGGCCAGCCTGGCCTTCGTCGTCGCCATCACCCTCGGGGCCTGCCTCGCGATCGCCTGGACCGTCGTCATGGACCGGCGCTCCGGCGTGACGGCGACGCGGGGGCCGACCGTCGGCCGGGCCATGAACAGCGCCTTCAGCGCCACGGGCCTGGGCAATCTGGCCATCATCGTCATCTTCGGCCTCGGCTCGGCGCGGGACGGCGATTTCGCGGTCTGGCTCTACTATCCGGCGATCGTCTTCGCCTTCCAGTCGATGGCGTGGTTCGTGGCCTGGACGTTGAAGCGCAAGGCGTGGATGGGGCTTGTGGCCGCGGGACACTGGACGACGGCCGTGGCCCTGGGCCTGCTGGTGCGCGAGCCGGTGGCCTATCTGTGGATCACGACGGCGGCCCTGTTCCTGCTGTTCGCCCTGCCCGGCGCGATCATCCTGCGCGACGCGCTCCGGGCCGAGGCCTGATCCATGGGCCTGGCCGACCTCGGCAGGATCGACGACGTCATCCACGGCCGCATGCGGCTGGGGATCATGGTCTATCTCGCCGATGCCGAAACCGCCGACTTCACCGAGCTCAAGACCGTGCTCGAGGCCACCCAGGGCAATCTCTCGGTCCACCTCAAGAAGCTGGAGGAGGCCGGCTACGTCGCCATCGCCAAGAGCTTCGTCAACAACAAGCCCCTGACCCGCGTCTCCATCACCCTCGCCGGCCGCCAGGCCTTCGCCGCCTATCTCGAGGCCATCGGCGCCCTGATCGGGGGCAAGGATTGATGGTCGCCCCCCGCGTCATGGGCATCGTCAACGTCACGCCGGACAGCTTCTCCGACGGCGGCCGGCTGGACGACGTCGAGGCGGCGGTGGCCCACGGCCTGCGGCTGGTCGAACAGGGCGCGGACCTCCTCGACATCGGCGGCGAAAGCACCCGTCCCGGCGCTGACCCCGTCGACGCCGCCGTCGAGACCGCCCGCGTCGTCCCGGTCCTCGAGGGCCTGCGCGCCCGGTGGCCGGGACCGATCAGCATCGACACCATGAAGCCCGCCGTCGCCCGCGCCGCCGTCGCCGCCGGGGCGACGATGTGGAACGACGTCGCCGCCCTCGGCTTCGCCCCCGACGGTCTCGCGACCGCCGCCGATCTCGGCTGCGACGTCGTCCTCATGCACATGCGGGGCGAGCCGCGCACCATGCAGGCCGCGCCGCACTATGACGACGTGGTCGCCGAGGTGACCGACTGGCTCCTCGCCCGCGCCGACGCCGCCATGGCCGCCGGCGTGGTCCGCGAGCGAATCTGGCTCGATCCCGGCCTCGGCTTCGGCAAGACGGCGCAGCACAATCTGGCCCTGACCGCCCATCTCGAACGGCTGGTCTCGACCGGTTTTCCCGTCCTCTACGGAGCCAGCCGCAAGCGCACCATCCAGTCGGTCGACGCGACCGCGACCGACCCCGCCGACCGTCTCGGCGGCTCGCTGGCCCTGGCCCTGGAGGCGGCGCGGCGCGGCGCGGCCATCGTCCGCGTCCACGACGTCCGCGAGACCGTCCAGGCGCTGGCGCTGCAGGCGGCGGTCGCCTCGGCCGTCTGACGCAGGGGCCCTCGATCTGCAGACCGCCCTTGCCGAACCGGCCGCGATTGGTCATCCCGTGGCCATGACCTCGCCCCACGGACGCGTCCTGATCATCGCCGGCTCCGACTCCGGCGGCGGCGCCGGCATCCAGGCCGACATCAAGGCCGTCACCGCCATGGGCGGCTACGCCGCCACCGCCATCACCGCCATCACGGTGCAGAACACCCTCGGCGTCCACGGCGTCCATCCGCTGCCGCTGGACCTGATCGAGGCCCAGGCCCGCGCCGTGCTCGACGACATCGGCGCCGACGCCATCAAGACCGGCATGCTCGGCGCCACCGACGTGGTCGAGCGCGTCGCCGCCATCCTCGACAGCTGCGACGCCCCCGCCGTGGTCGACCCGGTGATGATCGCCAAGGGTGGCGCCGCCCTGTTGCCCGACGAGGCCATACAGGCGGTGCGCAGCCTGATGATCCCCCGCGCCGCCCTGCTGACCCCCAACGCCCCCGAGGCCGAGGCCCTGACCGGCCTGACGGTGGTCGATCTGGACGGCCAGCGGCGCGCCGGCGCCTTCCTGCTCGGCATGGGCGCGGCCGCCGTGCTGATGAAGGGCGGCCACATCCCCGGCGACACCGTCATCGACGTCCTCGTCACCCCGTCCGGCGAGACCCTGCTGGAAGGCCCCCGGGTCGAGACCCGCCACACCCACGGCACCGGCTGCACCCTCGCCAGCGCCTGCGCCGCCGGCCTGGCCAAAGGCCTGCCGCTGGAAGCCGCCGTCGCCGAGGCCTGGGCCTATGTCGCCGAAGCCATCCGCCGCGCTCCGGGGCTGGGGCAGGGGCACGGCCCGCTCGACCACGGCTGGCCGCTGCGGGACGCGCGATGAGCGATCTCGAAGCCCGTCTCGTCGACATCGTCCGCGCCGATCCCGGTCTGATGCATGTGCTGGAGGGCGTGCGGGATCAGGATTTGCCCGACTGGAGGATCTTTTCCGGCGCCGTCTACCAGTGCGTCTGGAACGCCCTGACCGGACGACCGGCGGGCTATGGCGTGCGCGACTACGACGTCGGCTACTATGATCCCGACACCAGCTGGGACGCCGAGGACGTCGTCATCAAGCGGGTCGCCGCCGCCTTCGACGCGCCGTTCCGCGACATGGTCGAAGTCCGCAACCAGGCCCGGGTGCCGATCTGGTTTCCGGCCCATTTCGGCGAGCCCTACGCGCCGCTTTCGGGCACCGACGAAGCCCTCGCCCGGTTCGTGGCGCCCGCCTTCGCCGTCGGCGTGCGGCTGGAGCGGGACGACACGATCAGCGTCGCGGCGCCGCTCGGGCTCGAGGACGTGTTCGCCCTGACGCTGCGGCCCAACCCGACCCGCGGCGTGGCCAGGGACTGGTCGCGCGTGGTCGAGCGGGCCCGGACGCGCTGGCCGGAACTGACCATCCTCGAACCCGGACCCGCCTGATGCGCCAGTGGACCGTCGACGCCTTCGCCTCGGCCCCCTTCAGGGGCAACCCCGCCTGCGTGGTCGAGCCGTTCGACCAATGGCCCGCCGACGACTGGATGCAATCGCTGGCCAAGGAGAACAACCAGGCCGAGACCGCCTTCCTGCTGCGCACCGCCGACCGGGCCCGGTTCGGCCTGCGCTGGTTCACGCCGGGGCGCGAGGTCGATCTGTGCGGCCACGCCACCCTCGGCTCGGCCCATGTGCTGATGACCGAGCTGGGCGCCGGGGCAGGGGCCCTGACCTTCGACACCCGCTCGGGCCCGCTCATCGTCGCCCGCGCCGGCGACGACTATGAAATGGACTTCCCCGCCGACCCGCCGCGCCGCACCGGCCCCGTCGCCGGCCTCGCCGGGGCGCTGGGCGTCGAGCCCCGTGAGATCTGGGCCGGGCGCTATCTGGTGGCGGTGCTCGCCAACGCGGACACGGTGCGGACGCTCCAGCCGGACATCGCCGCCCTCGCCGCGTTGCAGGGCGAGGCCGGGGAGGCCGGCGAGGTCATCGTCTGCGCCGCAGCCGATCCCGGCGACGACGTCGACGTCATCGACCGGTTCTTCGCCCCGGGCTGTGGCGTCGACGAGGATCCGGCCACCGGCTCGGCCCATTGCATCCTCGGACCGCTCTACGCCGACCGGCTCGGCCGCGCGGCGGTGCGGTTCCGCCAGGTCTTCCCCGGCCGCGGCGGCGATATCGAAACGGAAACGCGCGGCGACCGTGTCCTGCTGCGCGGACGCGCCATCACCGTGATCGAGAGCCGGCTCCGTCTCGCGCCATAAAAATGGGGCGCCGCCCTGATGGACGACGCCCCTCGGACTTCCGGGTAGGAAAGCGGAGGCCTAGTAGCGGCGACGGTTGTCGCGGTCGCGACGCTCGGCCCGCACCTCGACCGACAGGCGGTCATAGCGGCGATCCAGATCGCTCCGCTCCCAGCGGGTCAGGCCGCCGCGCAGATAATTGCGCTCCAGACGGACCAGGCTGTGCAGCTCGGTCTTCAACCGGGTCGCCTCGCGGCGGCTAAGCGAACCGTTGCGCTGGCCGACCTCGATGCGGCGGTCGAGCTGGTATTTGCGGTTGCTGATCGACTGCCAGCCGCCGCGGTTCTGCTCATAGCGGTCGCCGCGGTCATGGCGGTCATGGTTCTGGGCCACCGCGGGAACCGCGACGGACGCCGCGGCGATGGCCAGAAGGGGGATGAGCGCTTTCTTCATCATGGTCTTGTCCTTCGCGTTCGACGCCGCCGGGCTGGCTGCGTTGACCCGAGAACAGCAGCGTCCGCCTGAGCGCCGACTGAACGGCTTGTGTCAGCTTGCGTTCATGTCGATGACAACGCATCCATGCGCGGTCTGCGACACGTGGTTCGGATGACGAGAGGGGGGCGGGAGACTGGTGAAATATGTCTACACGCGCCGTTCAGCCGTCGTTCAGAGCCTGGGGCCTAGACCGTCGCTCATGACCCGGATGCCCGCCTTCCTTCTCGCCGCCCTGCTCGCCGCCGCGCCCCTGTCCGCCGCGGCGCAGGATCGCGGCGAGCGCGATCGGGGCGAGCGCGGACGGCCCTCGGCCGAGAGCCAGGAGGAACGCCCGCGCATCAGCGTCGGCGCCGCGGTCCAGCGCGCCTCGGCCGGCCGGCCCGGCCGCTTCCTCGGCGCCAGCAATCGCGGCGACACCATCGTGGTGCGCTGGGAGTATCCCGGCGGCCGCGTCGCCGACATCGTGGTGGATGGCCGCACCGGCCGCGTGATTGGAGAACGCTGAATGCGCGTCTTGCTTGTCGAGGATGACGTCGACCTGTCACGCCAGCTGAAGGGCGCCCTGTCCGACGCCGGCTATGCGGTGGATCACGCCGCCGACGGCGAGGAGGCTCACTTCCTCGGCGACACCGAGCCCTATGACGTGGTCGTGCTCGATCTCGGCCTGCCCCGGATCGACGGCGCCTCGGTGCTGGAGCGCTGGCGTCGCGACGGCAAGACCACGCCCGTGCTGATCCTGACCGCGCGCGGGGCCTGGTCCGACAAGGTGGCGGGCTTCGACGCCGGCGCCGACGACTATCTGACCAAACCCTTCCACACCGAGGAGCTGCTGGCCCGGCTCCGCGCCCTGCTGCGGCGCTCGGCCGGCATCGCCTCCTCGACCCTGGCCTGCGGCGGCCTGCGCCTCGACCCGCGCGCCGCCCGGGCCACGGTCAATGGCGAGCCCCTGCGGCTCACCTCGCTGGAATACCGGCTGCTGCACTATCTGATGATGCACCAGGGCCGGGTGATCAGCCGGACCGAACTGGTCGAGCATCTCTACGACCAGGACTTCGACCGCGACTCCAACACCATCGAGGTCTTCGTCGGCCGCCTGCGCAAGAAGATCGGGTCCGACCGGATCGAGACGGTGCGCGGCCTCGGCTACCGGCTCACGCCCCTGCCCGGGGAGAGCGACGAGACGTGACGGTCGGGTCGGGGGGCGTCGGCGACTCGATGACACCGGCGGGAGAACCCGGCGGCTGGGGTCGCTGGTTCGGGCGCCCGGGCCGAAGCCTGACACGGCGGCTGATCTGGCTCGCCTCAGCCTGGATCGTGCTGGCGCTGGTGCTGACCGGCTGGACCCTGACCAACCAGTACCAGGAATCGGCCCTGCGCCGGCTCGGCAATGTCCTGTCCGACACCATCGACGAGGTGGTCGTCGCCACCAACGCCGCCGCCGACGGGTCGCTGGTCGTGGACGAGGTCCGCGACGACCGCACCCTGCGCGCCCTGTCCGGAAAATACTGGGCCGTGGCCGAGCCGGGCCCGGACGGCCGGTTGCGCATCCTCGTGCGCTCCCCGTCGCTGGCGGGCGAAAGCCTGACCATCCCCGACTCGCTGCCCGATCGCCTCGCCGCCGCCCGCGGCGCGACCATCAGCTACAACGATCCCGACGGCCTCCGCGCCCGCGGCGAGGGTCCCCTCGGCGTGCCGCTGCGCGTCGCCGCCAGCATGAAACAGCTGCCCGGCCGGACCCAACCGGTGGTTTTCCTCGCCGGCATCGACCGCTCCAATATCGACAACGACACCCGCCAGTTCGCCACCTTCACCTGGACGGCCCTGCTGATCCTCGGCGTCGGCCTGGTTATCGCCGTCTTCCTGCAGGTGCAGATCGGCCTGCGCCCGCTCTACGCCCTGCGCAACGAGATCGCCGACGTCCGCAAGGGCCGCGCCGCCCGCATCGCCCGCAGCTATCCGATGGAAATCCAGCCGCTGGCCGAACAGGTCAACCGCCTGCTGGACCAGAACCAGGAGACCGTCGAACGACAGCGCACCCACGTCGGCAACCTCGCCCATGCCCTGAAGACCCCCCTGTCGGTCATGTTGTCCGAGGCCGGGTCGCAGACCGGTCCACTGCCGGACCTGGTGCGGCGCCAGACCGAGGTGATGAAGGCCCAGGTCGATCACCACCTGCGCCGCGCCCGCGCCGCCGCCCGGGCCCAGATGCTGGGCGAGCGAACCCCCGTCGCCGAGGTGCTGGACGAGATGGCGGTGATGCTGGAGCGGGTGTTCAGGGACAAGGGCGTGGTCATCGACTGGCGCGCGCCGGACGAACTGGCCTTCCGCGGCGAGCGCCAGGACCTGCAGGAGCTGCTCGGCAACCTGCTCGAGAACGCCTGCAAATGGGCCGGACGCCGGGTGCGCGTCTCCGCCGGCGCGACCGGCCTGGGGCAGATGGTCGTGGTGGTCGAGGACGACGGTCCGGGCCTGCCCGAGGACCAGCGCGAGGCGGCTTTGCTACGCGGCTCGCGCATGGACGAGACCACGCCCGGCTCCGGCCTCGGCCTGTCGATCGTGGTCGAGCTGACCCGCGCCTACGGCGGGCGGATATCGCTGGCCGACAGCGACCTCGGCGGCCTGAAGGCCGTACTGGAACTGCCGGCCGCCGAGGCCTGAACAGCCCGGCGGATAGCCAATCTTAACCTCGTAGCGTCAGCATACCGGCGGCCGGGCGTCAGCCGGTCGCGAGGGTACTGAATGTCGGGGCTGACCGTCGCCCACCGCGCCGCACTCGCCGCCCTGATCGGGCAGGCGCCCGACGACATGCTGGCCAAGCTGTCGTCGGTGGCCGCCGCCCTGCCGGGCGAGCGGGCGCTCGAGCTGCGCGCCATGCTGGCCGAGGAGACCCGCGAGCGGGCCCGCCGCGGCTTTGTGTTCGCTCCGCTGCTGCCGATGTTCCGGCCGCGCGCCGACGGCGTGGAGGCTGTGGCCTTTCCCGCCGCCGTCCTGCCGCGCCTGTGGCAGGCCGCGGCGGCGCGCGAGCCGGCGCTTCTGCCCAAGCTGGACCAGGACAGCCCGGTCGCCGTCGCCGTGGCCGACCGCATCTGCCTCGCCGCCGCCGCCGCCGTCCGCGACCGCCCGGCGTTGATCTGGCCGCCGGAGCTGGCGCCGGACGGGCGGGAGCGGGGGCTGACCGACCTCGCCGCCGCCCTCGACCTCGCCCATCTGGCGCGCCGCGGCCTGCCGTCGCTGGACGTCTGGCTCAAACGCCCCGACGGCGACCAGATCGCCGAACTGCGCCTGCTGCTCAAGGACTGCGCCGACGTCCATCTCGACGGCGCCCAGCGGGTGCTGGAAATGCTGTTCCGCCATCTGGACGACGCCGTCCTGATCCTGCGCATCCTGACCCAGAGCTCCTGTTCGTCCGAACAGGAGACCTTCCTCAGCGCCTCGGAACTGTCGGGCTTCGTCGAGCGGCTGATCGCGGGCGTGGACCTGCGGGTGGCGCGGATCGCCGGCTTTCGCCCCGGCTCGGACCTGGCCGCGGTCGAAACGGTCATCGACGACCTGACCTGGTGCGCCAACGTCCTCGGCGAGCTGGACGTCACCCTGACCCTCAATCCGCTCAGCCTCTGGGGCAAGTCGGTGCGCGACGCCCGCGTCAGCCTTTCGGCCCAGCTGTCCACCTTCCTGCGGGCCGCCGACCGGGCCGTCGACAAGGCCCTGCCGCTGGAGAGTATCCAGATTTCAGGCCGTATGACGCGCAAGGCGCCGCAACTGACCGCCCCGGTCCAGGGCGAGACGGTCCAGGCCGCCCGCAACCTGCTCAAGCTGGTCGGGGCGGTGCGCGGCCCGGCCTCCACCTTCGGCGCGGAATCCGACCGCAAGCGGCTGGTCGAGTCCCTGACCGTCCGCCTGTCCGACTATGCCGAACAGGCGCTGCTGCTGATCAACGACGGCGAGGCCACGGACCCGGTCAACGCCCTTCGCCTCGTCGAGCTGTCCGCCCGCTGTCTCGACCTGATCGACGCCCGTCCTGTGGCCCGCACGGTGCGCCGCCGCGCCGCCGTCGCCGGTGCGGCCAAGAGCAGCGGCGCCAGCCTCTCGTCGCGGGCCGCCTGATCGGCTACATCGCGCGGCGATGACAATGTTCTGGATCATGACGGCCCTGATGGCGGCCCTCGCCGGCCTGCTGGTGCTGGCCGGCGCGCGGCGCGGCGTCGACGGCGGCGAGGTCGTGACGGCCGCCACCGCCTCGGCCGAACTGGCCGAACTGGATCGCCTCAAGGCCCGCGGCCTGCTCGACGACGCCAGCTGGACCACCGCCCGCGCAGAGGCCGGGCGCCGCATCCTGTCGGCCCGGCGCGAGGCGGCGCCCGCCGTCGCCAGCGCCCGCGACCGCTTCTGGGTGCTGGGCGGTATTGGCGCCACCGTCGCGATCACGGTCGGCCTCTACACCCTGCTGGGCGCCCCGGGCTTGCCGGACCAGTCGTGGGAGCGACGCGTCGACCAGTGGGCCACCCAGCTCGACAGCCTCCAGCCGCCGCAGATCGCCGCCGTGGTGGCCCGGGTGGTCGAAGAGCGGCCCAATGACCATCAGGCCCTGACCATGCTCGGCGCGGCCCGGTTCGAGGCCGGCGATCCGCTCGGCGCCGCCTCGGCCTTCCGCCGCGCCGTGGCCGTGCGGCCCGACGATGCGCAGAGCTGGGCCCGGCTGGGCGAAAGCCTGGTCCGCGCCAACCAGGGCGTGGCCGACGGCGACGCCGAGGCCGCCTTCCGCGAGGCCCTGCGGCTCGATCCCGGCCAGCTCGGCGCCCGCTACTTCCTCGGCGAGGCGGCGCTGGCCCGCGGCGAGACCGCCCGGGTCCGCGAAATGTGGTTGCCTCTGATCGCCGCCCTCGATCCCGCCGACCCGCGCCGCGCCGACCTCGAAGCCCGCCTGCCCGCCGGAGACGCCGCATGAGCTGGCTGCCGAAATCGCCCAAGGCGCGCCGCCGCCTGTGGGTCGTCGCCGCCGTGGCGCCGGTCCTGGCCCTCGCGGTCGGCCTGTCCCTGTTCGCCATGCGCGACAACGTCACCTTCTTCTTCTCGCCGTCCGAGGCGTCCGCCGAAAAGGCCCCGGCCGGCCGGGTCGTGCGGCTGGGCGGACTGGTCGAGGCCGGCAGCGTGGTCCACGACGGCTCCGGCCAGGTCGCCTTCGTCGTCACCGACAATGTCGCCACGACCCGGGTGGTCTATCGCGGCGACCTGCCCGACCTGTTCCGCGAAGGGCAGGGGGTGGTGGCCCAGGGCGCCTTCCAGCCCGACCGCAGCTTCCGCGCCACCCAGGTCCTCGCCAAGCACGACGAGACCTATATGCCGCGCGAGGTCGCCGACAGCCTCAAGGCCAAGGGCGAATGGCGGCCGGACGCCGGTTCGACGTACCCGGGCGGCGCGGCGGACGCTTCATGATCGTCGAGGCGGGCGTCTTCGCCCTGATCCTCGCCCTCGCCCTGGCGGCGCTGCAGACCGGCATGGCCGTGGCCGGACGTCTGCGCCGCAGCCCGGTGCTGGCGGGCGCCGCCGAGGGCGCGGCGATCGCTTCCGCCTTCGCCGTGGCCGTGGCCTTCGCGGCCCTGATCTTCGCCTTCGCCGTGTCGGACTTCTCGGTCGCCAACGTCGCCGCCAACAGTCACACCGACAAGCCGATGCTCTACAAGGTCGCCGGGGCCTGGGGCAGCCACGAGGGCTCGCTGGTCCTCTGGTGCCTGGTGCAGACCGTCTTCGGCGCCGTTCTGGCCCGGGCCCGCAACCTGCCGTTCGGCCTGAAGACCTCGGCGGTCGCGGCCCAGGGCTTCCTCGGCGTGCTGTTCCTCGCCTTCGCCGTCTTCACCTCCAATCCGTTCGCGCGCCTCGACCCGGCCCCGTTCCAGGGCAATTCGCTGAACCCGCTGCTGCAGGACCCGGCGCTCGCCTTCCACCCGCCCTTCCTCTACGCCGGCTATGTCGGCTTCTCCGTCTGCTTCTCCCTCGCCGTCGCCGCCCTCGTCGAGGGTCGGGCCAACTCCGCCTTCTGGCCGGCCTGGGGTCGCTGGGTGCGGCCGTGGGCCCTCGCCAGCTGGGCCTTCCTGACCGTCGGCATCACCCTCGGCGCCTTCTGGGCCTATTATGAGCTCGGCTGGGGCGGCTGGTGGTTCTGGGACCCGGTCGAGAACGCCAGCTTCATGCCGTGGCTGGCCGGCGCCGCCCTGCTGCACTCCGCCGTGGTGACCGAGCGGCGCGGCGCCTTGGCGGGCTGGACCACCTTCCTCGCCCTGGCCGCCTTCACCTTCTCCATGCTCGGCGCCTTCCTCGTCCGCTCGGGCGTCCTGACCAGTGTCCACGCCTTCGCCGTCGACCCCGAGCGCGGCCTGATGCTGCTGGCCATCCTCGGCCTGACCGGCGGCCTGGCCTTCGGCCTGTTCGCATGGCGCGCGCCGCAGCTGAAGGGCGGCGGCATGTTCGCCCCGGTCAGCCGCGAGGGCGCCCTGGTGCTGAACAACCTGTTCCTGACCGCCGCCTGCGCCACCGTCCTGCTCGGCACCCTCTATCCGTTGATCCTCGAGGCGGTGAACGGCTCGACCATCTCGGTCGGCCCGCCCTATTTCGCCCTGACCTTCGTCCCGCTGATGGCCGTGGCCTTCCTGATCCTGCCGGCCGGTCCGCTGCTGTCGTGGAAGCGCGGCGACCTGATGGGCGTGACCCAGCGTCTGGCCGTGGCGGCCGGCCTCGCCATCGCGCTGGCGCTGCTGGGCTGGGCCCTGTTCGACCCGCGCAAGGCCCTGTCGGCGGCCGGCATCGGCCTCGGCGCCTGGCTGGTCCTCGGGGCCCTGACCGAGACCGCCACCCGCATCCGCCTGTTCCGCGTCTCGCCGGGCGAGAGCCTGCGCCGGGCCGGCGGCCTGCCGCTCGGCGCCTGGGGCACGACCCTGGCCCACGCCGGCCTTGGCGTCTTCGTCCTCGGCGCGGTGGTCGAGACCGGCTATCGCGCCGAGGCCGCGCGTCCCCTCGCCATCGGCGAGACGCTCGCGGCCGGTCCGTTCGCCGTCCGGCTCGACTCCGTCGGCATCGTCGAGGGTCCCAACTATCTCGCCGAACAGGGCCGGCTGACCGTCGCCCTGCGCTCCGGCGCGGCCCCGCGCGAAGTCACGGCCGAGCGCCGCTTCTTCCCCGCCGGCGGTCAGACCACCACCGAGGTCGGCCTCGATTTCCGCGGCCTCGACGACGTCTATGTCGTGCTGGGCGAGCGCGGCCGCACGGCGGCCGGCGAGCCGGCGTGGAACGTCCGCCTCTGGTGGAATCCGTGGGCGCGGCTGATCTTCCTCGGCCCGGCCATCATGGCCCTGGGCGGGCTCCTGTCGTTGATGGACCGCCGGCTGCGGCTGGCGGTCGGCAAGCGCAGGGCGGCGGCATGAAGCGCTCGCTCCGGATCAGCCTCGCCAGCCTCGGCGCCGCCCTGGGCCTGATCGCCGGCCCCGCGATCGCCCAGGAGCCGCCCCCCGCGCCCGACCGGCCCCTGCCCGACGCCGCGCAGGAAGCCCGCGCCCAGGACCTGTTCGACGGCATCCGCTGCGTCGTCTGCCAGCATGAGGCCATCGCCGACAGCCCCGCCGGCATCGCCGCCGACATGCGCCAGCTGGTCCGCGAGCAGGTCGCCGCCGGCCGGTCCGACCAGCAGATCGAACAGGATCTGGTCCGCCGCTACGGCGATTTCGTGCTGTTCCAGCCGCCGGTCCGCGCCGCCACCTGGCTGCTGTGGTTCGGCCCGGTCGCGCTGATGATCGCGGTCGGCGCCGGCCTGCTGCTGATGATGCGTCGCCGCCGGATCGAGGCCGCGCCGCTGTCGCCCGACGAGGAGGCGCGCCTGGCGGTAATTGTCGCCGAGGTCGACCTTCGCCCCGATCCTGACGCAAAACGGTCTGACCACTAGGGACGCGGCGGGACCGTTTCCCCGCCCGAACGTTGGCCTTCGCGGCCGCGGCCCTATATTGACGAACTGAACGGGCGTCCGCGCCCGGCAAAAGGATCGTACGAAACCCGATGATGAAGCGTAAGGAATTCATGCTGGGGGCCACGTTCGGCCTCGTCCTCGCGGCCGGCGCCACCGCCGGCGGCGTCATCGACTGGCCGACCGCCAACGCGGGCCCGGTCGGCGGCGTCTCCGGACGCCTGACCCCGAACGCCGGCCCGGGCGCCCTGGCCTTCGCCCCGCCGCAGGGCGCGCCGCTCAGCTTCGCCGACATCTTCCAGCAGGTCGCCCCTGCCGTCGTGCAGATCGACGTCGAGGCCCCGGTCCAGCGCCCGCCGGACGGCATGCTGCGCATCCCCGGCATCCCCTTCGGCGTCCCCGTGCCCGAACTGGAGGAGGGCGAGGAGCCTCCCGTCTCCGCCGGCTCCGGATCCGGCTTCTTCATCTCCGCCGACGGCTTCATCGTCACCAACGCCCACGTCGTCGACAACGCCACCAAGATCACCGTGCGCCTGGCCGACCAGCGTGAGCTCGAAGCCCGTCTGATCGGGCGCGACGAGGCGACCGACCTGGCCGTGATCAAGGTCGAGGGCGCGGCCTTCCCGTTCGTCACCTTCGAGGAGGGGGCCCAGCCGCGCGTCGGCGACTGGGTCATCGCCGTCGGCAATCCGTTCGGCCTCGGCGGCACGGCCACCGCCGGCATCGTCTCGGCCCAGGGCCGCAACATCCAGGATCCGACCGCCCAGTACGTCGACTTCCTGCAGATCGACGCCGCCATCAACCGCGGCAACTCCGGCGGCCCGACCTTCGACATCTACGGCCGCGTCATCGGCGTGAACTCGGCCATCTATTCGCCGACCGGCAATTCGGTCGGCATCGGCTTCGCCATTCCGGCCTCGGTGGCCAAGCCGATCACCGACCAGCTGATGCGCAGCGGCACGGTGCAGCGCGGCTATGTCGGCCTCGGCCTGCGCACCTTCACCCCCGACCAGTGGGAGGCCTATGGCCTCGCCCGGGACTTCGAGGGCGCCTATGTCGAGAGCGTCACCGAGGGCGGACCGGCGGACCGGGCCGGCGCCCGGGTCGGTGATCTGCTGGTCGGCGTCAATGGCGAGGCCGTCGAGAACGGCACCGAGGCGACCCGCCGCGTCGGCGCCGCCAAGCCGGGCGAAACCATCCGTCTGGAAGTCATCCGCGACGGCCGCCGCACCACCCTGAACGTCCGTTCGGGCACCCGGCCTTCCGAGTCCGAGCTTCGCGCCGCCGAGGAACAGGGCGGCGGTCCGGCCGCCCCGGGCGAGCCCCCCGCGGCGCGCGGCGAGGAGGTCGAGGGCCTGACGGTCACGCCGCTCACCGCCGCCCTGCGGTCCCGCTACAGCCTCGCCGAGGGCGTCGAGGGCCTCGTCATCACCGACGTCGCCCGCGGCACGCCTGCCGCCAGGCTCGGACTCCAGGCCGGTCTGGTCATCACCCAGGCCGATCGCACCCGGGTCCGGACGGTCGCCGAGCTGCGCACTGTCATCGAGACGGTCAAGCGCAGCGGCCGCCCCAGCGTGCTGATCTTCGTCCGCACGCCCCAGGGCACGGCGCCGCTCGCCCTCCCGTTCGAGGACGAGGAATAAGCGGACGGGTTCTGACAAAGCCGTAACTGCCGGGATCGCCGCCGATGCGCTAACATCGGCGGCGATTCTGCATTCGGAGGGGTTTTCCATGCGCATTCTGGTGGTCGAGGACGACGCGGAGGCCGCGACCGCCATGGTCCGCGGGCTGACCGAGGCCGGTCACGAACCGACCCACGCCGTCGACGGCGCCTTCGGCCTGCTGGAGGCCCAGAAGGGCGGTTACGACGTCTATGTCGTCGACCGCATGATGCCGCGCCTCGACGGCATCGGCATGGTCGAGACCCTGCGCAAGGACGGCGACCAGACGCCGGTGCTGTTCCTGTCCGCCCTCGGCGAGGTCGACGACCGCGTCGCCGGCCTGCGCGCCGGGGCCGACGACTATCTGGTCAAGCCCTACGCCTTCTCCGAACTGATCGCCCGCGTGGAGGCCCTGTCGCGCCGCCGCGAGACCGGCTCGGTCGCCACCATGCTCAAGGTCGGCGATCTCGAGATGAACCTGATCTCCCGCTCCGTGCACCGCGGCGGCAAGGAGATCGACCTGCAGCCGCGCGAATTCCAGCTGCTGGAGTTCCTGATGCGCCACGCCGGCCAGTCGGTCACCCGCACCATGCTGCTGGAGAAGGTCTGGGAATACCATTTCGACCCCCAGACCAACGTCATCGACGTCCACATCAGCCGCCTGCGCGCCAAGATCGACAAGGGCTTCGACCACGCCATGCTGCAGACCGTGCGCGGGGCGGGGTACCGGCTGGAGCCCTGACTTCAGCCCGAATGAAACTCCCCTCCCTCCTTCGCCGCACGCCCTTCCGGCTGACGCTGCTGTTCCTCGCCCTGTTCGCGGCGGCGGCCAGCGCCATCCTCGCCTATGTCTATTTCGCCTCGGCGTCCGAGGCCCGGGTCAACGCCGAGCGCGAGGTGCGCGGCGAGCTGCAGGTGCTGCAGGGCATCTATGACGCCCGCGGCTTCGACGCCCTGAACCGCGCCCTGATCGACCGCTCCCTGTCCCACAGCGCCTTCCTCTACCTGCTGCTGGACGAGGACGGCCGCACCACCACCGGCAGCCTCAGCCAGTCGCCGATCGTCGAGATGGAGGGCGAGCGGCAATGGATCACCTTCCCCTTCACCGACACCGACGCCGAGGGGCGCGTCACCCGGCCCCAGGTGCGCGGCGTCCAGGTGCGGCTGTCGGGCGGCGAGATGCTGTTCGTCGGCCGCTCGCTCGGCGACACCGAAGCCTATCTGGCGCGCCTGACCCAGGCCCTCTGGGGGGCCATGGGCATCGTCCTGCTGCTGGGCTTGGCCGGCGGCCTGCTGGTCAGCCGCAATCTCGAACGCTCGATGGGCCGGCTCAACCGGGTGGTCACGGCGGTGCAGGAGGGCGACCTCAAGGCCCGCGCCCCCGTGCGCAATTCCGGGGACGAGCTGGACGAACTGGGCGCCGGCCTCAACACCATGCTGGACCGGCTGGAGGGCTCCATGGCCTCGATCCGCCACGCCGGCGACGCCATCGCCCACGACCTTCGCTCGCCGCTGACGCGCATGCGGGCCAAGCTGGAGGTGTCGCTGATCGACGCCGAGGCCGGCAAGATCAACGGCGTCGACGCCCTGCAACTGGCCCTCGACGAGGCCGACAGCCTGCTCAAGACCTTCAACACCGTACTGGCCATCGCCCGGCTGCAGGCCGCGGCCGGCCGCACCCCCGACCCCCAGCGGTTCGACGCCGCCGACCTCGCCGTCGACATGGCCGAGCTCTACGAACCCGCCAGTGAAGACAAGGGGCTGGAGTTTTCGGCTGAGATCGAGCGGGGCCTGATGGTCGAGGCCAACCGGCCCTTCCTCGCCCAGGCCCTCGCCAACGTCATCGACAACGCCATCAAATACACCCCGCCGGGCGGCGCGGTCATGCTGCGGGCCCGGCGGCGCAGCTCGGGCGAGATCGAATTCTCGGTCACCGACACCGGCCCCGGCGTGCCCGAGGCCGATCGCGAGCGCGTGCTTCAGCGCTTCGTCCGTCTCGACAACAGCCGCACCGAGGCCGGCTCCGGCCTTGGCCTGTCGCTGGTCGGCGCGGTGCTGGAGGCCCACGGCGGCCGGGTCCAGCTCGATGAGGGCCCCGGCGAATACGGCGGCTTCGGTCCCGGCCTGCGCGTGGCCCTGGTGATCCCGCCGGCGGACGCCGCGTGAGCGAGGCCCTGGCCCCGCGATTGACGCCCTGCGGCCCGGTCATCGACGTTGCGGCCGAGACCCGCGCCCGTGAACGTCTGGCCGAGGCCGCGGCCGAAGGCGGCTGGACCCCGACCCTCGACGGCGCCTGGCCCGCCCTCGCGCCGGTCTTCGCCGCCTCGCCCTATCTGTTCGGCCTCGCCCGGCGCTGGCCCGACAGCCTGCGCACGGTGCTCGACGATGCGCCCGAGGCCCGTCTGGCCGCCATCCTCGCCGACACGGACGCCCTCGCCGGCGGCGCCGCCGACCTGCGCATCCCCTTGCGCCGACTCAAGGGCCAGCTTCACCTGCTGACCGCCGTGGCCGACCTCGGCGGCGTCTGGGACCTCGACCAGGTCACCGGCGCCCTCAGCCGCTTCGCCGACGCCTCGGTCAACGCCGCCCTGCGCGCCGTCGCCCACGACCAGCGCGAGCGCGGCAAGCTGATCAGCGCCGCCGATGTTCCCCGCGGCCCCGTCCCCGGCCTGTTCGGCCTCGCCATGGGCAAGCACGGCGCCTTCGAGCTCAACTATTCTTCCGACATCGACATCAGCCTGTTCTGGGAGCCTGAGGCCCTGATCCCGGCCCTCGCCGAGGGCGTCGAGCCGCAGCGCTTCGTCGACCGTCTGGCCCAGGCGCTGGCGACCCTGATGCAGGAGCGGACCGGCGACGGCTATGTCTTCCGCGTCGACCTGCGCCTGCGCCCCGATCCGTCCTCGACCCCGCCCGTGGTCGCCGCCCCCATGGCCCTGGCCTACTATGAGAGCGTCGGTCAGAACTGGGAGCGCGCCGCCTTCATCAAGGCCCGCGCCGTGCTCGGCGACGTCGGCGCCGGACAGGATTTTCTGAAGGCCCTGATCCCCTTCATCTGGCGCCGCAGCCTCGACTATCCGGCCATCCTCGACATCCAGTCGATCAAGCGCCAGATCCACGTCCACAAGACCGGCGAGGGGCTGGAGGCCGCCGGTGCCAACCTCAAACTGGGCCGCGGCGGCATCCGCGAGATCGAATTCTTCGCCCAGACCCAGCAGCTGATCCTCGGCGGCCGCGACCCCGGCCTGCGGACGCCGCGCACGGTCGAGGCCCTCGCCGCCTTGCGCGACGCCGGCCACGTCGACCCCGACGCCTGCACCGAACTGACCGCCGCCTACATCGCCCTGCGCGGGCTCGAGCACCGGGTGCAGATGCTCGACGACGAACAGACCCACACCCTGCCGCTTGAGGCGGGCGCCCGCGCCCGGGTGGCGGCGCTGGCGGGCGAGGCGGATCTCTCCGTCTTCGACGCCCGCGTCGAGGCCCTGCTGGTCGGGGTCAACCAGCGCTATGGCGAGCTGTTCGAGGGCGGCGAGGAGCTGTCGTCGCCGTGGGGCTCGCTGGTCTTCACCGGCGTCGAGAACGATCCCGAGACCCTGGCGACCCTCGCCCGCATGGGCTTTTCGGAGCCGGCCGGCGTGGCCGACACCATCCGCGGCTGGCACCACGGCCGCATCCCCGCCACCCGCGCTGCGCGCGGCCGCGAGCTGTTCACCCGTCTGGCCCCCCGGCTGCTGACCGCCCTCGCCGACACCGGCGCCGCCGATGCCGCCTTCCGCCGCTTCGCCGTCTTCTTCTCCGCCCTCAGCGGCGGGGTCCAGGTCCAGGCCCTGTTCCTCGCCCAGCCGAAACTGTTCGATCTCGTGGTCGGCGTCATGGCCTTCGCCCCGCGCCTCGCCCGCACCCTCGGCCGCTATCCGGCCGCGCTGGACAGCATGCTGGACGCCCGCTTCGCCCGCCCGATCGAGGAAGACACCGGCGTCGGCGACCAGATCCGGCGCGAGGCGGCCGCCGCCCCCGACTTCGAAACCGCCATGAACGCCGTGCGCCGTCTCCATCGCGAGCAGATGTTCCGCATCGGCGTCCAGACCCTGACCGGCCGCGCCGGCCCCGAGGCCGCCGGCCGCGCCTACACCGCCCTCGCCGACGCCAGCCTCGGCGCCCTCGCCTCCGCCGCCATGGAGGAAACCATCCGGCAGGGCGGCGCGCTCGTCGGCGGTCAGGTCGCCGTGCTCGCCCTCGGCAAGGCCGGCTCGCGCGAGATGACCGCGACCTCGGACCTCGACCTGATGACCGTCTATGACGCCCCGGCCGAGGCCGTGTCGGCTGACAAACAGTGGGCGGCCGGCGTCTTCTATTCGCGCTTCACCCAGCGGCTGATCGCGGCCCTGTCGGCCCATACCGCCGAGGGCGGCCTCTACGAGGTCGACATGCGGCTGCGCCCCGGCGCGGCCAAGGGGCCGGTGTCGCTGCGCCTGTCGGCGGTCGAGGACTACTATGCGACCGAGGCCGACACCTGGGAGTTCATGGCCCTGACCCGCGCCCGCGTCATCTGGGCCGACAGTCCCGAATTCGCCGCCCGGGTGTCGGCCTCGCTGGAGGCGATCCTGCGCCATCCCCGTCCGGGGGTCAGCTTCGCCGCCGACGCCCGACGCATGCGCGACCGCATGACGCGCCAGCGGCCGCCGCAGGGCGACTGGGACGTCAAACTGGTCCCCGGCGGCCAGGTCGACGCCGAATTCGTCGCCCAGGTGCGCCAGCTCCGGCGCGCCCGGGAAGGCGGGCCCATGACCTCCTCCACCCTTGAGGCCCTGTCCGACGATCCCGAATTGGCCGAGGCCTGGAGGCTGCAGCAGGCGCTCAGCCAGATCCTCGGCGCCGCCTTCGACGAGCGGCCCGACCCGGATCAGGAACCGGACGGTTTTCGCGCCCGGCTGGCCAAGGCCGCCGGCTTCGCCGACTACGAGGCCCTGAAAGCCGGCCTGGCCGAGACCCGCAGGGCCGCCCGCGAGGCCTATGAGGCCGCCCTGCCGCCGGTCGGCGACGGAGACTGACGCCAGCCGCGTTTGAGTCTCCAGACAGGGACGCACGGCCGCCTCGCGCGGCCACGGAGACATCGATATGAAAAAGACCCTTCTGGCCGGCGGCCTCGCCGCGCTCGCCATCGCCGCCGGCGGCGTCGCCGTCGCCCAGCAATCGCCCGAGCGCCCCCAAGCGCGCGGCATGCGCGCCGACGCCAATGCCGACCAGCGCCTCAGCCAGGCCGAGTTCGTCGCCGCCCGCGTCGAACGCCTCGCCGCCGCCGACGCCAATCGCGACGGCTCGGTCACCGCCGACGAGATGCGCGCCGCCGCCCAGGCCCGTCACGCCCAGCGCGCCGACGCCCGGTTCGAACGGCTCGACGTCGACAACAACGGCTCCCTCAGCAAGGCCGAGTTCACGGCCCGCGGCGAGGCCCGCGCCGAACGCGGCCCCCGTCCCGACCGCGCCCATCGCGGTCCCGGGCGCGGCGCCGGCCGTGGCGACCGCGCCGAGGCTCGCGGCCCGGTCGTGATCGCCGAGGCCCGCGCCCAAGCCGAAGCCGCCTTCGCCCGGCTCGACGTCGACAGCGACGGCTACATCACCGCCGCCGAGCGCCAGGCCGCCCACGCCGATCGCCGCGAACACCGTCGCGAGCGGATGTCGCAGCACCGCGCCGCCCGTTCGGCGCAACAGGCGTCGCCTTCGGCGCCCGCTTCGGAGTAAGCAGATGACGGGCGCGGCGGTCCTCGACCTTCCCGGCCTTGCTGGAAAGTTTGCACGAGGCCGGATGGCGAGCTTCGCCGACCCCGACGAGGATTTGGTGCGCCGCGTGGGTCAGGGCGACCCCGCGGCCATCCAGGCCATGGTCGCGCGAAAACTGCCGCGCATGCTGGCGCTCGCCCAGCGCATGCTCGGCGATCCGGTCGAGGCCGAGGACGTCGCCCAGGAGGCGCTGCTGCGGGCCTGGCGTCAGGCCCCGCGCTGGGTTCCGGGCAAGGCGAAGTTCGACACCTGGCTGCACCGGGTGGCGCTCAACCTCTGCTACGACCGCCTCCGACGGCGGCGCGAGGTTCCGACCGCCGCCCTGCCCGAGCGGCCCGACGAGGGGCCGGCCCCGGACCGCGGCCTGATCGCCGCCGACACCGGGGCGGCGGTCAATGCGGCCCTCGCCCGCTTGCCCGACCGCCAGCGCGAGGCCATCGTGCTGTGCCACTATCAGGAACTGACCAATATCGAGGCCGCCGGCCTGATGGAGGTCAGCATCGAGGCTCTGGAGAGCCTGCTGTCGCGGGGACGGCGGGCCTTGAGACTGGCGCTGGCCGATCACCGGCCCGGCGCCGAAGGAGTAGGAACATGATGACGGCGGAACGCTTCCTCGCCCTGACCGCCGCCTATGGCGCCGACCGCCGCCGCTGGCCGGACGGCGAACGCGCGGCGGCCGAGGCCTTCGTCGCCGCCCGGGACGACCTGGCGCGCCCGGCCCTGGCCGAGGCCGACGCCATCGACGCGCTGCTGCATCGGTCTCCGACCCCGCAGGTCTCCATGGCCTTGCGCGACCGGGTGCTGGCCGCCGCCACCTCGGCCGGGGGCAAGGTCGGCCGCACGGGTCGGGTGTGGATCGATCGCCTGTCGCTGATGTTCGGCGCCGGCTGGGCCGCGGCCGCCTGCGCCGGCGTTGTCGCCGGCGTGATGCTGACCGGCCATGTCACCGCCGACCTCCAGGCCGACGCCGTGCTGTATCAGGCCTCGCTTCTGGCCATCGACGACACGGAGGTGCTCGGTTGAGCTCCAGGACCCTGAAAATCGCGCTGGCCGCCTCGGTCGCGCTGAACCTGTTCGCCGTCGCCGCCGGGGCGACGCTGCTGATCAATCGGGAACGAGTGGAAAGCCAGGCCGAGGCCCAGCAGACGCCGGGGCGCACCCGATCGCCGATGGGTCTGGTCGGACGGCTGAGTCCGGAGGTCCAGCCCGCCGTTCGCCAGACGCTTCGATCCGCCGCCCTGTCGGCGCGTCCCGACTTCGAGGAAGCCCGCGGCAAGCGGCGCGAGGCGCTCGCCCTGGCGCGATCGCCGGAGTTCGACTCCGCCCGGCTGACCGCCCTGCTCGATCAGTCCCGCGCCGCCGAACTGCGCGGGCGGCGGCGCCTGGAGGTCGAAGCCGTCACCCTGCTGGCGGACCTGGAGCCGGCCGATCGGGTGATCATGGCCGAGATCCTCGCCCGCAAACGCGGCGGCGGCGCGAGGGAGCCCAATCGTGACGCGGCCAACGAAAAGGCGGCTCCGGTCAACTGACGCCTAGGCGGCCTGACGCCCCCGGATCGCCGCGCCGCCGTCGGTCTGTTCCGCCGGCTTGCGGATCGGCACGTCGAAGCTGACCGTGGTGCCGCGTCCCGGCTCGCTCTCCATCGTCAGCGTCCCGCCGTGAAGTTCGATCAGCGACTTGGTCAGGGCCAGGCCCAGGCCGGTGCCCTGGGTGGTCTTGGAATGCTGCCCCTCGACCTGTTCGAACGGCCGCGCCAGCCGCGCCAGATCGTCCGCGGCGATGCCGATGCCGGTGTCGGTGACGGCCACGCGAATCCGGTCGTCGTCCTCGCGCGACAGGGCGACCACGATGTGGCCCCCTTCGGGCGTGAATTTCACCGCGTTCGACAGCAGGTTCAGCACCACCTGCTTCAGGCCGCGATGGTCGGCCTCGATAGTCGGCAGGTCCGGCGCGTCGACCAGCAGCTTCAGCCCCGCCTCCTCGACCCGCCCACGCATCAGTCGCGCCGCGTCGTCGACGATCTCCTTCATCGACACCGCTTCATAGTGCAGCGTCAGCTTGCCGGCCTCGATCTTGGCCATGTCGAGGATGTCGTTGATCAGGCTCAGCAGATGCTGCCCCGATTTCAGGATGTCGGCCGCATAGCCCTTGTAGCGGGCGTCGCCCAGCGGCCCGAACATCTCCCCGGCCATGATCTCCGAGAAGCCGTTGATGGCGTTCAGCGGCGTGCGCAGCTCGTGGCTCATATTGGCGAGGAATTCCGACTTGGCCTGGTTCGCCGCCTCCGCCCGGGTCATGGCAACCTCGTATTTGCGCGCCAGCGACGACAGCTTCTCCTCGCGGTCCTCCAGCTCGGTGATGGTGACGTGCAGCCGCTCGGTGGCGCGCTGGCGCTCCGCCTCCTTCTGCTTGATGGCGGTGATGTCGGCGGCCGAGACGACCGAGCCGCCGTCCGAGGTGAAACGCTCGACCAACTGCAGCCAGCGGCCGTCGTGCAGCTCGACCTCGCGGGCTCCGGCGCGGCCCCCCGGAGCCGGCTGCTCCGACTTGATGGCCAGGCCGGCGATCTGGTTCAGGTCCGCCTTGAGGGCGCCCTTGCGCACCACGCCCGGTTCAAAGCTGAAGGCGTCGGCGAAGGCCTGGTTGGACAGGATCAGCCGGCCGTGCCGGTCGAACAGCACAAAGGCGTCCGAGACGCTCTCGATGCCGTCGCGCAGCCGGCCCTCGGCGGCCTGGGCATGGGCCTTTGCGCGCCGCGCCTCGGTCGTGTCGAGGGCGATGCCGAGGATGGAGTTGGCCCCGTCCTCGCCCCGTTCGCCGCGCGCCTGGCCGCGGGCGTCGATCCACCGGGCGCGGCCCTCGGCGTCCGGCACCGGGAAGCTGACCTCGAAGGCGCCGAAGGTCTCGGCCTGGCGCACGGCGTGCTCGACGGCCCCGCGATAGCGCGGGTGGATCCGCTCCATGAACGCCCCGGCCGACACCAGGCTGGTCCGCTCCAGCCCCATCAGGTCGGCCATATAGTCGGACAGCATCAGCTGGCCGCTCTCAAGGTCCCAGTCCCAGACGCCGCACCGCGCCGCCTCGACCGCTCCGCGGAAACGGCGCTCTGAAGCGGCCCACTCGCGGCTGATGCCCAGCTGTCGGCGTTGCTGCAGCAGGGTCAGCAGCAGCACCAGCACGCCGATGATGAGCGGCGCGGCCAGCACCCAGGCGTCATCCAGCAGCCCCCCGGCCCCCGCGCTGACCGGGGTCGAGGCCACGGCGATCAGGCCCGTATCGCCGACCGCCACCGTCGTCCGCCGCACGGCGCCCCCGTCCAGCGACAGGGTCGCGCCCTGGCCCAGTCCGTCGGCCGGGGCCTGGCTCAGGCCCGGCGGCGTCTTCGCCCCCGCGCCGCCGGCGAGGAGGGTCCGGGGCCCGGACAGCAGCCACAGGTCGACGCCGTCGGCGGTGCGCAGCGAGGGCAGGGGCGCCCGGCCCAGCAGCCGGTTCCCGTCGGCCAAGGGCCCGGCGATCAACAGGGCGGCGCCGTCGGCCGCCAGCCCCG